>JBHEMC010000001.1:0-36490 GCA_046262775.1 Pyrinomonadaceae bacterium
GGCTTGAGCAGTGCATACAGTCGAACAGAATGTGAAGTCAGTGACTGTGCCCTTGGTTGATACTAGAAACCGATCGCCGGGTAGGACATTGCTTGTGCCGCGCTCCATGCTGGCATAGATCAGATAAGCGCCAGTTGCTATTGTCTGTGACAACCTTTTCTTTACATCTGCAGGAGTTCTACGTAAACCAATCAGTTTGCCGTATGTATCCCAAATTGTCATATTGCTGATGATTGCTCGGGTGGCCGTGACGCGCTCACCACTCAAAAGGTCGACTCCGACTGCTTCCTCGCGATCGTTGTAAGCGATCCTGAGAACCGGAGTATTCAGTTGCAATGTGCCACCGGACTTCTTAAAGCTTTCCGCGAGTCGATCCGCGACACTTGCTGGCCCACCAATAATTGAATAGGAATTTGCTCTCAGCCTTGCCAAGGCAACACTTGCAACTCCAAACGGACAAGACTCACTCGATACCCCCACTACCGCGCGCAACTGTGCATCGATGAATCGTCGGAAGCTGGAAGAAGTATGCTCCAGATATGAAGCGATTGATTTTGAAATGTCGAATGTGGGATTCGATTTACGGTGCAGAAGTGACCGAAGAGTTCCTGATGCGGCCTTCTTCGACTGCTTCAGTGATGCATCTATGGTTTGGTAAAGCGTGATAGCATCAGCTGCGCAATCAGGAAATTTACTCCGCAGCTCCTCATGAAATTCGTCGTCAGTCGTAAACAGCTGAATGTCTCTTCCATCCTGCTGTCGCACGTAATAAGGGTGTGCCCGTTGTGTTTCCGGTGCGGCTGAGCCTAGTTCGGCAAAGATTCTCGCATGAATTTCAGTAGCCCCCCACCCCGTGTAAAAGCCGATGCCGGGTTCAAAATCGTGACCGGCGATCTCGACGCGAGCAGCGCAACCACCGAGCTGATGCTGCCGCTCGAACAAGCAGACATTCAGACCACGCGCAGCAAGCAGTGCCGCGACCGTCAACCCGCCAATTCCACCGCCGACGACCACTACCTCGTAATTCATACGATAAGGTGTCGTAGAATCTGTACCAGATGTTCGAAAGCAGGAGTGCTTTTGGGTGCGACTTCCTTGGTTTTTTCCAGCAGTGGCTGCACCAGGAGAATGATTGACTGCACTCCGTTGAAGATCAGGTGAATGAGGAACGAAGGAATGAGGCTGCGGGTGAAAGCACGCACTGCCGTCAGCGTTAAACTGAGTAGCGCTATCACTGAAATCACACCGAGATTATTATAATACTGAAGAACGTGTACGCCGGTGAACATTATGGAAACGATCGCGACGGCCCACGCCATACCCATAACTCGCTCAATCGCCGGATACAACATGCCACGATAGATCACTTCCTCAATGAACGGTCCCGTTGCAACAGCGAGCAATGCCGTTGCTACTCGCGCCTGAACGGAACTTTCGATCAACTGGTCTAACTGTGTTTTCGGGCCACCGAAGTACGTCGTAATTAGTCCGCCGATACCCAATAATAGCAACGCGAGGCCGGTGGAAACTGCCACAGTCGTGCGCGGCCGGAAACGCGTGGGCCACTCAAATGCCACTACTTTCCAAAACCGAAATTGGCCCTTTCTCGTCGCTATAAACCAGGCAACGATAAACGTGAGCAGGTGCGCAGGGAACACACCCAAAATCGAAAGCAGCAGGAAGGACTTGTCTGTCCCCAACAAATCAGCGGTTGGCATCCTCCGCTGCATCACCAGGTAAACGATGTAGGGCAGTACTACGAGCAGAGGTATAAAGAACAAACAGGCGACGCTGATAAGCCATGTCGCTAACGCCCACAACAAATTGAGAATTGGAGTGTACGGAACGCGAGGCTCAGTTAATGCAGCGTCAAAGGCAGACAGGCCGGCAATTTCAGTACCAGCTACCTCGCCATTTGAAGAGAGTTGATCGTCGATCACGCGGGAGTGAGTTTAGGGGAGTAGGTTGTTAGTGGTCAACGATTACCGAGGAGGAAGGCTTTGGTCGGCATACAAAGTTTCGCTGGTTTGTGAATCCTGTTCGTTCATCGCTTCATCACTTCACGAGGCCCCTGTTCATGTATTCTTTGTTGGTCAGACAGCCGGGTAATCGACTGCAAGGTATGATGAGCCAACTCTCGGTGCTGCCAGCATCAGTCCAATAATGGTCTTAGCGTCCTCAATCTCGCCTGCGCTAATCATTTCAAGAGCGTCGCGCAATGGGATCTTTACAACCTCGAGGATTTCATCCTCTTCGAGCTGCTGTTTAGTTTCCTTCAGGTCCGTGGCGAGAAACACCCACATCTTTTCTTCGCAGAAACCGGGAGAAACGAAAAACTCGGTCAGCTTTTCCATCCGTCCCGAGGTGAGTCCGAGTTCTTCTTCCAATTCACGGATGGCGCCTCGCTCCGGTGTTTCTCTGTCCTCAAGTGTTCCGGCAGGAATCTCCAGCAAATACTTCACTGCCGGGTGTCGATACTGCTTCACAAGCGCCACTGTGTCGTCATCAAAGATGGGCACGATCACGGCGCTTCCGCCATGATGTACAACTTCACGTTTGTACGTTACGTCGCCTTCCTGAATTGTATCCACGGTGACGTTGAAAACTCGACCGCGAAAAGCAGTTTCGCTGTCGATGATTCGCGGCAGATTGTTATGAGCTGTGTTTGGCATTGACGGTTTATGTGGCCAGTTTTCCGGAAACTGCTAAACTCAAACTAATGCTGTTTGTGTCATGTGTTTCTGCGATAGCACTTCACGTGCTTCGCCGACAAGATAAAGCGATCCTGTAACACAAATTGTACCGTCTGGTGAAGTGAGTTTTTGCGCCAGCTCGAGGGCCTGTGAAACAGATTGGGCTATTGTCACGTTTACATCAGCTGAGAATGAGTCAGCCATTATACTTAGTGACCCGCTATCTGCGGCGCGCGGATTATCAAGGGTAGTCAACACAACATGATCAGCAAGAGGGAAAAGCGCCTGGGCAATCAACTTTATTTGTTTGTCACGCATGGCAGCAAAAACAATTGTAATCGGCTTCGCGACGAACGTTTTAATATGGTCGCGTAAGGCAGCGGCGCCCGCGGGATTGTGAGCGCCGTCAAGGAGAGTCCGGGGAGTGGTCTCAATAATTTCGAGACGACCAGCGTGTTCAGCACATTCAATTCCGCTCAAGATGGCCGCAGCCGGTAATGAGAGAGCAACCGCGAGTTGAATCGCAACCGAGGCATTTTCGATTTGATGTCGTCCTCGCAATCCCAGCCAAACCTGCTCGAACATGTTATTTCCGGTAGCGAATGTTACGCAGAATCTTCCGTCTGCTGAAACTGACTCAATCGAGGCAGAGCATTGATCGACGATCGGTTTGACTCCCACCGAATCGCACTGTCGGAGGATAACGTTTAAAGCTTCCGGTGCCTGACGGCCAACGATAGCGGAAACCCCTGGTCTAACGATTGCCGCTTTTTCGGCCGCAATCTCTTCGATCGATTCTCCGAGATATTCCTGATGATCTAAAGCGATCTGGGTGATGCCGACTACGCCAGCTTTTGCCGCCGTAGTTGAATCCAGTCGACCGCCCAAACCAGTTTCAAGTATCGCGAGGTCAACGTTTGACTCGCGGAATGCCAGAAATGCTATTGCTGTGATTTGTTCGAAAAACGTAGGAAGGGCTTGCAGTCGACCATCTGCTACGAGTCGTTCAGCCGTTTGCCGAACTAAACTGGCGAGTGCCGCAAACACATCGCGTGAGATTTCGTGGCCCGCAATTCGAATGCGTTCCGTAATGGATATGAGGTGAGGTGAAGTGTACAGACCACTCTTTTTCCCTGCGGCACGACAAATCGAGTCCAGCATCGCGGCCGTCGACCCCTTGCCATTTGTGCCAGCAATTTGAACCGACAGAAAACTTCGTTCCGGATTGCCAAGTGCGGCCAGCAAAAGTTCGGTACTTTCGAGACCGAGCTTCATCGTCAATGTTTCGTGACCCAACCCAAGCAGATATGCGACCGCCTGTTCAAAATTCATGAGAAACTCGTTGAAGAAGTTCGTGATGGGGATAGAGACAGCTTTTTACGGGTGTGAAGGTGCACGGCGACGAGCTCTTTCGATATCTGACTCGTTGCGAATCTCCGGATTCATCATGAAGCTCAGTAACTTTATAATGTATTCTCGCAACTCACGTCGATCCACAATGGCATCGATCATGCCGTGTTCGAGCAGAAATTCTGAACGCTGAAAATCTTTGGGTAGCTTTTGCCGGATAGTTTGTTCGATCACTCGGGGTCCGGCGAAACCTATCAGCGCTTTTGGTTCGGCGAGGATAACGTCACCAAGCATCGCGAAACTTGCTGTTACGCCGCCTGTTGTTGGATCAGTCAGAACAGAAATGAAGGGAAGTCTCGCCTCATCAAGAGCCGCGAGCGCCGACGAGATTTTGGCCATCTGCATCAGCGAAAGCGTACCCTCCTGCATGCGAGCACCACCGGAGGCGGAAAAGATCAGGACAGCGCTTCGCTCCTTGATGGCGCGCTCGATCAAGCGCGTTACTTTTTCGCCAACTGCGGAACCCATAGAGCCGCCGATGAACATCATATCCATCGCACCGGCGAGTACGGGGTGATCGTTGACAGTACCACGTGCGGTAATGATTGCTTCCGCGAGACCGGAAAGTTGTTGTGCCTGTTTAAGTCGAACCGGATAGGGCTTACTGTCGACGAAGTTCAACGGATCGATCGAAATGACTTCTGAATCCAGCTCTTCATACTTATGATCATCAAACAGAATGGCGAGTCTTTCGCGCGCTCCGATGCGAAAATGGAAGCCGCAATGTTTGCAGACCTGCAGGGCGTCTTCTAATTCGCCTTTGTAAAGATGGGCCTCGCACCCGTCACACTTTATGAAGACGTTCTCAGTCTTAACGACTCGTTCCTCGGGCGGGACTGCTTCAATGCGTTTAGTTTTTTTATTGAACCAGGCCATGGAGTTGTTCCCAGCGTAGCACAGTCAACGAAAATTTCGAATTTCGAACCTACAGATTGCTACCGAAACTCCCGAACCTATTCAGGGTTCAAACCGCCCCATCTTGGCAATGCCAAAGGAGCAATCCGCACCCGCCATGGTCGGCAATCGCAAATGTTAAGTGCTAGAACTCAATCCCTTGCTGGGCCCTAATACCGGCGGAAAAAGGATGTTTTATCTCACGCATTTCAGTTACCAGATCAGCTGCTTCGATGAGTTCCTGAGGTGCGTCACGACCCGTCACGACCAGATGCAACGCTGGATACAGCTTGCGTATCGCTCGAAATTCAACCAATACTTCTTCGACCGGCAACATCTTATAACTCACCACGTAAACTAACTCGTCAAACACCAGCAGATCGTAGTCACCGCTTCGCATTTTTTCCAGGCACAGGGCCCATGTTTCTCTCGCAGTCTTGATATCCTGTTCCCGATTTTTAGTGTCCCAGGTAAACCCGTCGCCCATTGTGTGGACTTCAATGCCCAGCTTTTGAGCCGACTCATGCTCACCGTAACGATCATTGCGCGACTTCATAAATTGAATCATGCAACACTTAAGGCCGCGACCTGCCGCGCGCATCAATAGACCAAGCGCGCAAGTGGTTTTACCTTTGCCATTACCGGTATGCACCATCAGAAGACCTCGCGTTTGCTCCTGATAGTCTTGCCGTCGCCACTTGTATTTCTTTTCTTTGACAGCCACAGCACGTCCAGTAAACAGTCGTACGCGGAGCAATGAATACTCAGGCTCCGCGTCGAATCTTGCATTCAGTTAAGCCAATGAATCTTTTAGGGCATCCTCAGTGATGTCCGCCGAACCGTTGGCTCGACGGACCGCTTCCTGTAATAGCCTTACAATTTCCTCCTCTGCTCGGTCCCAATCACCCCTGAGAGTACACCCGGCAGCATTGCGATGGCCGCCGCCACCAAATTTCTCAGCCACCTTGGCAACGTTGACATCACCCTTGGACCGCAAGCTCGTGCGGTAGATTCCTGGTTCGCACTCCTTCAGCATGGCCACCGCTTCGACGTCGCCCACTGTCAACGGATAATTTACAAAACCATCAGCATCTTCGTCGGAGGCTTGAGCCTGGTGTTGCATTTCCAGGGTCTGTCGCATGCACGCCACTTTGCCACTTTCGTCTCGTCGCGCAGTTGAAAGCACTGCCCCCATCAATTGAATTCTGCTCCACGGATAACTGGCAAACACAGCTTCGGCTGTTTTAGCAGGTCTGACCCCCGTGCGGACAAGCTCAGAAGCGACCTTGAAGGTTCGCTCGGTAGTGTTCGAATAATGAAACGATCCAGTATCGGTGATCAAGGCGGTGTAAACACATTCCGCAATCTCTTTGGTTACACGCACTCCGGTGGCTTTACACAAGTTGTAGATCATTTCGCCCACTGCAGAAGCAGTCGAGTCAATCCAGTTTATGGAACCGAAGAGTGCCGTGGTTGAATGGTGGTCGATGTTGACGACAAATTGTTTCTCGAGATCAATCAAACCAGGGCGGGTAATGTCTGAACATTCGATTACGAAAACGGCGTGGTAGCCAGGTTCGACAATGGGTGTAACCCTGACTTCCTTCGCACCAGGAAGTTGCTGGTATGCATGCGGGACGGGATCGCGCATTGTGACCTCAACATCTTTATCGAGCGCGCGTAATAACCAGTAGAGTCCAAGTGAAGAACCAAGGCTATCGCCATCGGGCCTGATATGAGACGTCACGGCAAACCGCCGTTTCGATTCAATTAACTCAACTACTTGACTAAGCATCTTTACAACAAAAGGGTCTGCCGAGTTGGTCGGATTGACAGCCAAGGCTCAGCGCAAATTAAGTGTCCTCGTTGACCCTCCCTCGATCCTTCCATTCATTTTCAATTTGCTCCAGCAACTGGTCCACCCGTTCGCCTTTTTCCTCGACACGATCTCTCACGAAATGGAGTTCTGGAATTCGCGGTAAATTCAAGGATAGGCCGAGTTGTTTACGCACATATGGCGCAGCATGCCGAAGCGCTGCCAGAGCCGACTTGTGTTCTCGTTCATCACCCGCGATCGTGACGAACACTCGCGCAGCCTTTAAATCCGCTGATAGCCGTACATCCGTCACCGTGACCAAGGTGAGCCGGGGATCTTCGAGTTCATAGCCAACAATCTGCGTAATCTCTTCTCGAAGTGTGTCGGCTAGTCTTTCGGTCCGGCGCATAACATCGAGGCGGCAGCAGCAGGAGCAGGTAACGCCTGCGGCCGCCGCATGCTCCTATAATTCCGTGGCAGCCACGCGCTCAATGATGTAAGCCTCGATCTGGTCACCAACTTTCACATCGTTAAAGTTTTCCAGACTGATTCCACATTCAAAGCCTTCACGGACTTCCGATACGTCGTCCTTGAACCGTCGTAACGAGCCGATGCCGCCTTCCCAGCTCACCACGCCATCGCGTATCAGTCGCGCCCGGGCGTTGCGACGAATGTTGCCGTCAATGACCATGCAGCCAGCGACAACTCCAGCCTTCGGGACGCGAAATACCTCGCGTACATCCGCCTTACCAAGAATCTTCTCCTTCTCGATCGCCTCGAGCATACCGATCATGGCGGCGCGGATTTCTTCTTCGACCTTGTAGATGATCGAATGGAGGCGAATGTCCACAGCCTCCTGTTTCGCGACTTCGGCAGCGCGTGCCTCCGGTCGCACATTGAAGCCAATAATTACGACAGCTGACGACGAAGAGCCGGCTTGTGTAGCTGAAGCCAGCAATACATCTGATTCAGTAATAGCGCCGACGCCCGATCGAATTACTTTCACTTTGACCCGTTCGGTTGAAAGTTTCTGCAGTGTCGACTTCAAGACTTCGACCGAACCTTGTACGTCCGCCTTGATGATCACAAGCAGCTCTTTGACCTCACTCTCGCCGAGAGCCTCTATACCGCGCTTGGTTGTTTGCAGCAGTGTGGCCTGACGGCTGAGCATCTGCCTGTGTTGGGAGATTTGCTGTGCCCGAGTAATGTCCGCAACGACCTGAAAACTCTCGCCCGCTTGCGGTACACCCTGCAGCCCCAGGACTTCAACGGGCGTAGCTGGACCAGCTTCATCAATTGGCTCCCCACGATCGTTGAACATCGCCCGGACGCGTCCAAAAATTTGACCGACGATAAACGGCTCATGAATTCGCAGTGTACCCTGTTGGACCAGTACGGTAGCTACGGCGCCCCTTCCGCGATCGAGTTTTGCTTCAAGAACGACTCCGGAAGCCAATCGCGTCGGGCTGGCGCGAAGATTGAGTATGTCTGAAGTCAGTAGAATCGTGTCGAGCAGAGTTTCGAGATTCTGACCTTTCTTTGCGGAAACGAGAACCATTTCCGTCTCGCCACCCCATTCGAGTGGTGAGAGTCCGTGTTGCGTGAGCTCCTGCTTCACGCGTTCGGGGTTCGCGTCAGGCTTGTCGATTTTATTGATAGCAACGATGATTGGAACGTTCGCTGCGCGCGAGTGCTCAATAGCTTCAATCGTTTGGGGCATGACGCCGTCGTCAGCAGCGACCACGAGCACAACGATATCAGTAGCTTTGGCGCCACGTGCTCTCATCATCGTGAACGCTTCGTGACCAGGTGTATCCAGAAATACGACACGTCGCGTCGTGCCGGTGTCATCCGGGTTTGGAACCTGGACGCTATACGCGCCGATATGCTGGGTAATACCACCCGCCTCACCAGCTGCGACTTCGGTAGTACGAATTGCATCGAGTAGTGAAGTCTTACCGTGGTCCACGTGTCCCATCACGGTAACGACTGGAGCTCTAGGCAGTTCAACGTCGTCTGCATCAGTCGCAATGAGTTCTTCAAATTCTTCTTCTGCGACCATCTCTTCAAACGGAACGAATGAGACATCATAGCCAAAGCGTTTGCCCAAATCGGCGGCAACATCGTCCATCAGAGGTTGATTGATGGTGGCGAAAACGCCGCGTTGCAATAGCAAGGTCACGATGTCCTTTGGTTTGATACCTAACTTTTCCGCGAACTCCTTTACTGTTGTGCCCTCGATAAGCCGTACTTCCTTCAAAGCACCTGTGGAAGGTAACTCGAGCCTGCCCGCAATGCGGTCCTCAAGCGACAACGCCCTCGGGGGTGGAATGAAATCGCTCTTATCAAACTTACCTGCCTTGCCTTCCACCTTTCGACCTCCGCGCGGACTGCTGCGACGCGAACGGCGCCTGCCGGCATCCGGCGGGGGAATATAGGTCGTTTGCGGAGTAGCTGTTTCACCCGGTGTTCCTAAACGTTCCGACCGTGGCAACGAAGGCCGTTCACGCAAACGCCCAGTTCGTTCAGCTCGCTCTTTCGGAGTGGTAACGGGAGTGGGCTCAGGGACCGGGGCTCGCTCGCCCGGACGAATACCAGCATTGAGCGCGGCTGCAGTCGGACGTAGCACCCTGATTTGGCGTGATGGCGGCGGAGCTTTCTCTTCCGTCACCGAAGCTGCGATGGGGGTTTCTTCGATCGCCTCAGGGGTCGGCTGCAGCTCTATTTCGATTTCCGGCTCTTCTACCGGTGCGGCAACTGCGGCTGGTTCGCCGTCGCCATCTGTCGGCTGCTCCGCGCGCACGGCAGGTGTTAATTTTTTGATGAGCCGTGCGGTGGTTGGCTTGGGTGGCGCCTGGATCGGAGTCGCCTCGATGGGCAATTCCGGCAACGCAGTCGCGGCTTCGGGCTCTGGTTCAACCTCAGACTCGGCAACAGGAACTTCTTCGACTGGGCGTGCCGCCCGTTTGACAACCTTTACTGCACGTTTAACGGCGGTTTCCTTCTTTGGAAAATACTTGTTCCGAATCTTCTCCGCCAATTCCCTGGAGACGGAGTTCGATGGAACACTTACGTCGACGCCCTCACGACGTACTTCTTCTATGAGCCGTTTTGTGTCCAGCTTGAGTTCTTTGGCGAGATCGTAAATGCGAACTTTTGAGGAAACTGTCATGCACTCCTTCTTGACGGCTTTGACCGTCGTCACGAACTTCAAAGTGGTTAAGAACTCTCGCTCTAAACCACTTTCCGAACGTGCTTCAAGAGTGCAACGTAAGGCAGTAGTAACGGAGCGAGTGCCACACGGCCGCCAAAACGACGGCCCTGTGCGCGCTACTAATTGGCTGCATCATTGGAAGCATCAGGCTTCTCTTCGTTATCGGTCCCGCTCGATGCAGCATCTTCCGAAGCAGCGGGACTCGTTGTAATGGGGAATGCGGGCGTCGTCGCCCGCTCTGAGATCGAGTCTTCCTCGGCCGCAGCCTCCGAATAAAGATCTTCGTCAGCCGCTAATCTCTCTTCACCAAATTCGTTTTCAGTCAATTCGCTGACCTTATCAAGAGCGGCCACACCCGTCGACGTAATATCTGGCGAAGGCGTAATCGTGTCGGGTCGCAAATCGCGGCCCGGTTCCTGGAGCACGATCTCATCTTCCGAAAATGGTTCTGCCTCAGTCAGAGCCACCGGATCGGCTGATTCCTGAGCGAGAATCTTGGGTTCAGCGGAATAGGGCACACCGTTCTCAACGGCTTGATCGTAGCCCTCCACAATCATTTCTTCGGAGGGTTCAACTTCCGCAGTTGACGTCTCATCCAGCTCCGCTGATACGGCGTGCACTTCGGTTTCTTCTTCCTCTTGCAGCGAACGGTTGCGCAAGGCAATTACCGCCTGAGCTGCATTTAATATCGACTCAGCTTCATCCAGACTTAGGTCGAGGAATTCAACGAGGTCGTCTACAGAGGTTTGCGCCAGCGCATCGATATCGTTAATTCCGTGCTCCGCAAGCGCGTCAGCCTGCTGTGCTGTAACGCCTTCGATCGCAGATAAAGGAACTGACTCGCCGGAGGCGATGAGTGCACCCATCTGTTCGGTAACCTCGCGCTTAATCTCTTCTTCGCTACGTATGTCGATGTTCCAACCGACCAACTTGGTTGCGAGCCTGACGTTTTGGCCGCGTTTGCCAATGGCAAGCGACAGCTGATCTTCGTTAACGATCACTTCCATCTGACGATTTTCAATATCGGTAATGCGGACCTGATTCACTTTCGCCGGTGAAAGTGCATTTGCAGCAAAGACTGAAGGTTCATCGGACCATTCGATGATGTCGATCTTTTCACCACGAAGTTCGCGGATGATTGCCTGCACGCGAGAGCCTTTCATGCCGACGCATGCGCCGACGGGATCCACATCTCGTTCGTTGGACATGACGGCGATTTTGGCGCGTTCACCAGGCTCGCGCACGGCGGATTTGATTACGACCGTGCCGTCATAGATCTCCGGCACTTCCATTTCAAACAAACGGAGGAGCAATTCGGGTGACGTTCTCGAGACCTCCACCTGCGGCCCCTTCGACTCTTTTGAAACGTTGTTGATAACCACGCGAATACGCTCGCCCTGGTTCCATTGCTCGCCGCGAGATTGTTGTGACCGCGGCAGAATGGCTTCAAGATTTCCTAAATCCACGATGATGTTGCCGCGTTCAAACCTCTTCACATACCCGTTTACAAGATCACCAATCTTGTCGATGTACTGTTCGTAGACGTTACTGCGTACTGCGTCGCGTACTTTTTGAAAGAGAATTTGCTTGGCCGTTTGCGCGGCAATGCGGCCGAGTTCTTCCATCGGCAGAGGCAACAACAGTGCGTCACCCAATTCGACTTCATCTCCAGCAAGTTCACGCGCTTCGTTAATTGAGAGTTCAGTCGCAGGGTTCTCGACTTCATCGACCACAATCTTCGACGCAGATAATTCAATGCCGGTCTCAGAATTCCAATCGACTTGAATATCTTCGCCGGATTTGAACTGCTTTTTGGCCGCCGCTCGGACAGCTTCTTTCATCGCCTCAATTACCAGGTCGCGTTCTATTCCCTGCTCCTGGCAAAGGGCTTCAATGTTTTGTGCAATCGATGAACTCATGCGCAACTCTCGTTATTTTAGTGGCTCGGCGCCAGATCGCTCTGCGTCGTTGAGCCTATTCAGTTGTTATATTCGACGCGACGCTCGCATCGAGTTATTGACTTTCCGCCCGGCGAAACTCCTCATCAACATTGATCTCGAGGTTCGCTTTCGTTATCACCGAGAGCGGGACACGGACGCGGCCGTTAGTCCGATCCTCAAACAGCACGTCGTCGCCCTCTACTCCCAATAACCGACCCCGAAAGTTCCGTTGTCCCTGGATGGCCTGCCGTGTTTTCATCTTCGCAAAACTTCCGGAGAATCGCTCAAAGTCGGACCTTTTATAGAGCCCTCGCTCCAACCCCGGTGATGATACTTCCAACGTGTAAGACGCATGGATAAAGTCTTCCACGTCGAGAATAGTGCCAAGATGAAAACTGACTTCAGTACAGTCTTCGTGGGTTACACCGTGCGGCTTATCAATAAAAACCCGAACAATGGGCTTGTTCTCAGGACCGGCGACTTCCGTATGTACGAGCTCAACACCGTGGTCGATTGCGACCTGTTCAGCGAGTTCCTGAACCCTTTGTGCAATCGAGATGTCAGCCATTGTCACCCTCCGAAAACGGCTCTCGCCCAAAAGAAAAAGTGGGCGCGAACCCACCGGACGAGACCCCGTGCTTCGAGCAAGCCGTGAATTATACGGAAAGGTAGTGGTCGAGGCAAACAGGCAAGCTCAACCTTTGGAATGCAGCGGTCACCGTAAGCGCGAAGCCGCTTTGGTTTCCTTATAGTGTCAAATCGGGATCCAGAGGTTTGGTCTGTTATTGTTTGACTACTCCGTACGTTCCCACAATTCGATCCGATTGCCTTCAGGATCCATGATCCAGCGAAACGACCATACTCGCAATTCTCAATGCGCTCGTCGACCTGTCACACCTTCCTCCCGTAACGCGACAAGCAGTGCATCAAGATCAGCGACGCGGAAGTTGATCATAAATGGAGACTGGCTCGGTTCGAAATACTTTGTGTCTTGCGGGAAAAGTGTCCAAACAGTGACACCGACCCTTGTCGGATCGTTTTCATCTCTCCAGGAGAAGCTCGCTCCCGTTTCGCTATTTATTTCGAAGCCAAGGTGCCGCTGATACCACTGCCGTAGCGTCCAACGTTGCGGCCTTGAAAAAAATTCCACCAATCCCAGTTACGCGTTTCATATGGAAGCCAGCCTCTGTTTCACGAGATCGCTAACCAGCCGGCCATCGGCATTTTTTCCTGCCAACTCACCCTGAGCGGCTTTCATGACTTTCCCGATGTCTCTCATTGATGAAGCACCTGTTTCGCTGATTGCCGCCGCAACTGCCTGTTCGATCTCTTCCCTGGAAGCTGCCTGAGGAAGATAGGTTTCTATGATTACGATCTCCGCCTGCTCTTTGTCAGCAAGTTCCTGACGTGACGCCTTTTCGTATTGCTCAACCGAGTCTCGTCGTTGCTTCACGAGTGAGCGGAGCAGCTTCTGCATATCTTCGTCATCAAGTTCGCTGCCTTTTTCAATCTGTCGATTCATCATCGCGGCTTTGATCATGCGGAGTGTTGAAGTGCGCGGGGCGTCCTGCGCCTTCATCGATGTAGTCAAATCCGAAATTATCTGTTGCGCGAGACCCATACTCGTTCTCCTTCGGCAGGGTGCCTATACATCAGACTTGCTCCGTCTACGGAACCAGGTCCGGAATATTCAGATCGCCAAGCATTCTGTTCTTGCCCATAAGTTTCAAAATATCGGACGCAATCAAACGATGGCCAATATGATTCGGGTGAATCAACTCACCGAAAAAGCCATCATTAGTTGGAGCAGCCGCTTCTGTCAATTCAAGTATCTCCAGATACGGCACCTGCTCGCGTTGCATGGTGCTCCGCAGCGCCGCTCGATATTCCCTCATTCGTTCGGCTTCGACTGGATTGGTGGTGCGGTCGCGATAAGGCGCGCCTAAAACAACCACTGCCGCTTTGTGGCTTTGAGCGAGTCTCACAATCTCCAAAAAATTGTTTACATAGTTGGTCAGTCCAACGCGCGGCACTGGTCCAGCCGCGATCTTGTTTGCAGTCTGATTCTTTTCACGAAGCCAACGCGTCGCATGTGCGAATGCCTGACTGTGATCGATTAGCCAACGAACGGCGACTGCGTACCAGTTTGCTCTAATCGCCACGACGTCAGGTACGTCGCTCAAACTCGCATCATTCCACCCGAAGCTGACTATGATGAAATCCGGTTGTAGGTCATCGATATCGCGACGCAGCCAGGCCAACCCTTGATGACTTGTGTATCCGGGGACCGCCATAGGAAAGACTTCGATACTTCGTCCAACATTGGCTTTACGCAATGCATCTTCGAGAAGCATTGGGAAGGGAAGCCATTCGGGATCGTATTCCGTCGGTTTCTCAGGCCACACAACAGGGACTCGGTATCCAAAGGTTACTGAATCGCCAAGACAAAGGATTCGTATTGTGCCATTTGCTTTATAATTTGTTGGGTAGTTGGCGCGGATGCCCTGGGCATTGGTTGACAGAACCGTAAAATCCCAGACTACGTGGTTCAAGTTTGGTTTCAATCGCCACAAGAGAAGGGGATCGCCTTCGAATATCGCAGACTGCTGTTCGTTTGCGACCTGCATTTTTTGTTGCGGAGTGGCGACGAATAAATCGAGGCTATTTGCATGCGGAAGGAAAATCCTCGCTCCAACTTCAACCGCCGCGAGTATGAGCAGGAACACGAAATACATCGCGGCGGCGTAAATGAGCCGTTTTCGTAAGGGGGCACGACGCTTTGTGTTTTGACTTTCTTGATTCTGATGTTCCAGGGGAGTAGTCATAACTCAGCGGCGATCAACAGAAGGATGAAGGAGAGCATTATGAGGGCGGAAGGGAGTCGAGAGTCGTGCTGCCCCCTTTGCCTTTTATCCTCCATTCATCCCTCATCTTTCTTTAGTCTGGAATGACCGTTCGACTTCGCAAGGTATTGGCGCAGGAAACGCCCAGTATATGAGTTAGGCAAATCCATTATCTCTTCGGGACTACCCACTCCAACGACGAATCCTCCTGCGTCACCACCCTCAGCTCCCAGGTCGACGATGTGATCGGCAGTCTTAATTACATCGAGATTATGCTCGATGACCAGCAGCGAGCCACCGGCATTGATCAGCGCACGAAAAGCAGCAAGAAGTTTGTTGATGTCATCGAAATGAAGACCTGTGGTGGGCTCATCAAAAATGTACAGCGTCTTGGCGCCTGTTCGTTTCAATAGATGGGCAGCAAGCTTAATTCGCTGCGCTTCACCACCAGATAACGTTGTTGCGGACTGTCCGAGCCTCAGATAGCCAAGGCCCACATCGTCAAGCACCCGCAAACGATTAGTGATCTTTGGTACTTCACGAAAGAACGTCAATGCCTCACGAACAGTTAGGTTCAGTACCTCGTGGACGTTCTTGCCGCGATAACGGACATCGAGGATTTGTTGTTTGAATCTTGTACCTTTGCACTCTTCGCAAATCAATTCGACATCAGCCAGAAACTGCATTTCAACCGTCACCGTACCGTCGCCCTGACAAACCTCGCACCTGCCGCCCGGCAAATTGAAAGAAAAATGAGACGGATCGAATCCTCGCGCCTGCGCCTCTCGTGTACCCGCAAACACCTCTCGAATCGCATCGTAAACTTTGCTGTAGGTGACGGGATTAGAACGCGGAGTGCGACCGATAGGCGATTGGTCTACAAGGATCACGTCGTCAATGAATTGGTCGCCCTCTAACTTCTGAAACGCGCCGACATGTCCTTGCCATTCACCTCTGTGCTTCTTCAAACCGGCGTAGATGCAGTCGTGTATCAGCGTCGATTTTCCTGACCCACTGACACCGGTTACGCAAACCAGCATGTCGAGAGGAATGTCCACATCGATTGACTTCAAATTGTGCTCCGACGCGCCACGAATTGTCAGACGCCGTTTGTGAGCCGGACGGCGTTGCTTTGGTTCCTTTATCTCGACGTCGCCTCGCAGGTACCGCGCAGTCAATGAATTCTGATCGTTCATCAGGCCGGTAAAGTCGCCTTCATAGATCACCCGGCCTCCTGCCTCACCTGCGGAAGGGCCAATGTCGAGAATGTGATCGGCTGACCGCATCATGTCTGCATCATGCTCGACGACCAGCACTGTGTTGCCGATGTCTCGCAGGTTCTGCAACAACCGGATCAGCCGTTCATTGTCACGCGGGTGCAAACCTATCGACGGCTCGTCGAGCACGTACAACGCGCCGACCAAGGACGACCCCAGGTTTGTTGCGAGTTGAATGCGTTGAGCCTCACCGCCTGACAAAGTTGAGGCAAGGCGATCCAACGTCAGATACTCGAGACCGACCTCGACAAGAAACTTCAATCGACGTCTAATTTCGAACAATATGCGATCTGCAATTGCCGCCTGTTCAGGAGTCAATTCAAGAGAATCGAAAAAACTTGCAGCTTCACTGATCGATAGGGCGCAAATCTCCGGTAGCGTACGCTGCGCAACGCGAACATCACGGGCTTCTTGTCGCAGTCGCCCTCCGCCGCAATCTGGACATAACGTATAGCCACGATACTTCGAGAGAAACACGCGTACGTGAAGCTTGTACTTCTTGGTTTCCATCCACTCAAAGAACCCGCGGACGCCGCTCCATTCGCCTCGTCCTTCAATGACCGCCTGCTGTTCTGAATGCGAAAGTTGATTAAAGGGAACGTTGAGCGGAATCTTTTCAGAGCGACAGAACTGCTTCAATTCTGCCATGGCCCATTCGTGTTGTGGTTTGGTCCAAGGCTCAATGGCTCCATCCTTGAGCGACAAACCGGGATTCGGAATAACGAGATCGAGATCGAGTCCGATCGTGTTTCCAAATCCCTGACACGTCGGACACGCGCCGTAAGGGTTATTAAAGCTGAAGAGTCGCGGCTCCGGATTGGCATAGAGTGTACCGTCATACTTGCACTCAAACCGCTCGGAGAAGTGCAGTCGTTGCGGCTGGGCCTCTGCAGTTTCTACTACTGCGGTGCCATGTCCCTCCTGAAAACAGATTTCTAAGGAATCCACCAGGCGCTGACGAACGTCCGGACGGGCCGTTAATCGATCCACAAGCACAAAGGCATTGTCGAAGTCGTCGCGAGCATAGTCATCAGCCGATCCCAATTCAACAACCTGCCCGGCGACAAGAAGACGCGTAAACCCCCGTTGCATCAAACTCATGACGTGGGCCGTGATCGCATGACGCTGGGTAGCGCCCTTCCGCTTGCCTGATTTTTGCGATTCGATGCTTGCAAGCGATTGGTTCGCCAAACCATCGCCGGCCGGAAAGAGAACGTAAAAACGACTACCTTCCGCCAGTTTTTCCAGCACTTCCTGAGCGACAGATTCCGGGGAATCGCGATAAACCTCGCGACCACAAAGACGACAGTAAGTTTGGCCAATGCGTGCGAAAAGGAGTCGTAGATAATCGTAGATTTCAGTTTGGGTGCCAACGGTTGACCTCGGATTGCGGGTGGAGTTTTTCTGACGAATGGCAATTGCCGGCGCAATCCCCAGCACTTCATCAACGTCAGGCTTATCCATGCGCTCGAGAAACTGTCGGGCGTACGCCGAAAGCGACTCGACATAGCGTCGCTGGCCCTCGGCATAGATGGTGTCGAATGCGAGTGAAGATTTCCCGGAGCCGCTAACGCCGGTAACGACAGTCAGCCGATTTATTGGGATAGAGAACGAGATATTTTTGAGGTTATTTACTCGGGCGCCCCTGACTTGGATGGCTTCTTCACTCATGCTTAGTTGGTCGACAAGCGCCACGGATGCGAATCGGCGCCCATCGTAAACCTCGCATCATACCTTGAAGCCGCTCTGGGGCGAAACGCGGCAGCAGGTCGAAAAATTACACTGGTTTCACCCTGACTAGCCCGGCCAATTGTTGTGAAGCAGCCAGAGAACCCCCCCGTCCTGTCGTGATGTTTCAGCGTTGATAGTTTTCCTGTTGCACTAAAGTGGCCGGTGATAAGCGCGGCCGCGCTTGTAACCCGTGGATGCGCTGATTTGACACCCCCTCTCCGCTTGTCTCAGAATGCCCGCCAAATGAAAAACTCGCGTTTCGTCTTGCGTGGATTTCGTCGACCTAGAGAGATCGCCTGTTTCGCTCTGGGTAGGTTGGAGCGTCAGGTGCTCGAGCAAATATGGCGTCTCGGTGACGTCACGGTGCGCGATGTCTACAAAGCATTCGATGAGGGCATCGCCTACACAACCGTAATGACCACTCTCGACCGTCTTTTCAAAAAAAGATTGCTGGAACGTCGCAAGGACGGAAGAGCTTTCATATACTCTGCTTCAGTTTCGCAAAAGGATTTCGAGCAGGGAATCAAAGAAGATGTCATCGACGGTTTGCTCGGACATGGTGCTGACGGAATAGAGCCGGTGCTAGCCTGCATTGTAGACACCGTCAGCGAACGCGACCGTGAGCTGCTTGACGAACTCGACAGGTTGATCAAGGAAAAACGTAAAGAACTGAAGCAAAGGGAATAGCGTGTTCGAACTACTTGGCCTTTGTTTATTGCTGGCCGCTTTACTCACCTTCAACAGTTTTGCTTCTTTGATGACGGCGGGCGCCTGGCGTGTATTATCGCCGGTGGTGCGCAACTCCTCTGCAACAACAAGAGCACAGCTGTTGTTCGCGTTGCGTGTTGTACCTGCACTTCTTTCGATTGCCATCGTACTTACTTTGCTCGTTCCCGCATATCTTCTTTACGAGCCGCGTCACACGACGGAACAGATTGGCCTCAAACTGGAAATACTTGCATTAGTTTCTGCAGTTGGTTTGGGCCTGGCGATAAGCCGAGCAGTTGGCGCCTGGCGTGCTACGGAAAGATTGACCGCCGATTGGTTGCGCCACGCCGTGCGCATAGATATTGATGGCATTTCCATCCCAACATTTTGTATCGAGCATGTATTTCCGGTCATCGCTATTGTTGGAATTCGTCGACCTCGACTCTTTGTTGCTCGGCAGGTTTTGGATCTACTCTCAGTGGATGAAATCGCAGCTGCGATCGCGCATGAGAATAGTCACTTACAAACGAGGGATAATTTCAAACGCGGCTTTTTGCGTGCGTGCCGAGACGCTTTGTTAATGACTCCATGCGGCCGTTTACTAGATCGTGCCTGGTCCGACGCCGCAGAAGAGGCCGCCGATGAAGGGGCAGCCAGGAAAGGCGAAACTGTCGCACTCGATTTGGCCTCGGCACTTGTAAAAATCGCCAGGACTATTCCCAACGGTGCGCGCCCGGCGATGCCGGCAGGAATGCTGCTGGTCGGCGATACCGAAGATCGAAGCGGTATTCGCTCGCGGGTGCGTCGCTTGATGGATTTAGCCGCCAACAAACCCGGTTCACAACGGGCAACCTCGTCTCTTCCAATAATTGGCATTGTTTTTTGCGCTCTCACGATAACCGTAATGGTAGCCAACAACGCCCCAGTCGTTTTCCCGCGAGTACATGCCCTGATTGAATATGCCGTCCTTATCCTGAAGTGAACCTCGCCTGCTTTCTGGACACACCGCTACCTAAATTTCCATAAATCCCACGATTACTGACGGTTGATAATAGGTCAGCGATTGGGATTCAACAGAGGCACCGACCAGCGGTTGAGAACTAGAATCGGACTCTTGCCTGGAACTGAAACATTCGTCCGGGATCGACATTCGCTACTCCACCAATCGTAGTACCGAAAGTCGCTGTAGGTATGGCGCCGTTGCCGAACACTCCATTACGGCCAATCGTGTTTGAATGATTGAAGATATTCAAACCCTCGCTGCGTAAGTTCAAATGTATTCTCTCAGTAAGTGCAAAATCTCTTTCCACAAATACTGACACATCATAAAGCGCGTTGCCGTGTCCCGCATTTCTCGGCACCACAAGTCCGTTTATTACCGGCCGATCGACATTTGCGCCGTCACCATTCACATCAGAACCAACAGTGATGTTGAAAGGTCTCGCAGATGCAGCTGTCGCCAAACCGCCAACGGTGAAGTGATAAGGTAGCGACCACCAACCGCTAACCGCGAGTCGATGCCGCTGGTCCAGTACGCTTGGCCCTCGTTCGTCACGGCCCAGAAAGTTTGCATCGTTCGGATCGCCGCCGGGTGCATCCGGTTCCACCGTATTTTCTGTTTTTGAAAGCGTGTAACTTACCAGGAATGAAAAATCATGACTGAATCTCTTATTCAGATTTAGCTGCATGCCATTGTAAACGCTTTGGCCGTTGTTCACGATTGCAACAATGCGACGATAACCATTATTTACGGGCGTAATCGGTCGCGTTGCATTTGCTGCAGCCGCAGTTCGTGATTGGCCGGGCGCGGTGCGATCGTAGGGGGCTGGTCCATTCAGATCCAGCTGACGATCGATTGCCAATGTGTGCTGCCAAACGTAATCAACGCTTAGAATTAACTTCGGTGCGAGTTCCCGTTCAATTCCGACAGAGCCCAGTTGCGTGTACGGATTGAGCAGTTTCTCGGGATATCCTTTCAAGCGTGATGTATCAAAGAATTGACTGTAAAAGCGCGTGCGCCCGGGTCTAATTGTGATGTCGCGCGCGGGCAAGACGGCTCCCGGCGGAAACGCCGGCAGCGTTGTCAACGATGTTGGGAACCCGGTTTGACCTGCTTGCGCGCTGTAATTAAAAATGCCCAACGGCCCGTTGATGTCAAACAATGCTTGAGTGTTAGCTTTGATTTCAGAGTAATAAATGCCGTAGCTCGCACGCACGACTGATTTCCCGTCGCCCCGTAAGTTGTAAGCAAAGCCAACTCGTGGCCCGAAGTTGTTTCTATCGTCAGTGAAGCTTTGTGTGTCATAACGCAGACCGAGGTTAAGTGTCAGATTTGGAGTCGGCCTCCAGTCGTCCTGAATAAAAGCGGCGCCAAGCCACTCCCCAACGTTGTAGGTGAGCGTCCCAAAGCTTTGCTGATAGCTGGCGACATCCGCAATGGTGAGAGACGACGTTGGAACGGTCGGATTAATCGATGCGCCGGTAGTCTTGAACGTAAACTGGCCCAGCACGAATGCAGATCCGAACTCTGTTCCTGTTCCACCCGACAACGAATGTATGAAGTCGCCGCCAAATTTGAAGGAGTGCTTCCCGTACGTGACCGCGAGCACGTCAGAGGCCTGGTATTGATGGTTAATGAGTTTCGTCGATCGTGACTCACCTTCCGTTGATAATCCCGGACGAAGGAATTGGGTTGAAGGCGTGGCGGGATCGAATTGAGTTATGGGTGAACCAAACTGAAACTGGAACCGTACCTCATTAACCACCGCCGGATTTATAACTGCTGTTTCCGAGATTTGTGTCGCGTAGGCTCGGCGGCGAAAATTACGTGCAGCGCTTAGCAACACGTTTCCACCAACAGCGTCCTGAGGGTTGGAATCAACAAAATTATCCAAGTTAAACCGCACAGTCAGCGTGTTCTTCTCTTTAACATTGTGGTCCATCCGCGCCATCAGCAACTCCTGGTGGTAAATGCCGCGAAAGACTGCCGGCGCGAGTGGCGACGTTACGACAGAGTCTCGTTTTTGATCGTTGAATTCAGCCGCGACCAGGAAATGAGTGCGGTTGGTAACAATTGGTCCAGAGAAGACGCCGCTAATTTGTGCAAGTTGATCGGGCGTGCGACGGTTCAACGTCGATGCGGGTGGTCGCGCTTGCAAATGCGGAGGGCGCCAAAGCGCCAGTAAGTCACCGTGGTGCTCATTCGTTCCCGACTTGGTTACAAGGTTAACTGAGCCTCCCGCCGACCGTCCGTACTCCGCTGACAAACTGTTCGTGAGGACAGTAAACTCCTGCAAAGCAGATAACGGTATGTTTGTAAATATTGTTTGACGTCCCCACGAATCGTCGCCTGTGCTGCCGTCAATAACAAAGCTCGTTTGGCGTCGACCGGCGCCGTTAATGATGAATAGAAAATTGTTAAGAAACAGGTCTCCCGTTCCTCGCGCCGAGCGCACAGCCGAAACAGGAAGAACGAGATAAGTCGTCTTCCGGCCGAACACAGGCGTTTCCTCTATCTTCTTTGAATCGAGGCGAACATCTAATTGTGCGGTATCAGTCTTAACGGCTTCAGATGTACCCATAATCGTGAGTTCGCTCCGAGTGATGTCGGGAGCGATAGACACATTGATAGTTGCTGTACCGCTGGCGCGCAGTTCGACATTCGTTATATCCCGGGTTGCGAAATTTGGAGAGCTCACACTGATTTTGTAATTCCCTGTCAGTGGCAGTGCGGTCAATGAGTAGAACCCGGCGTTGTCGCTTGAGGTCTCCCGGTGAAATCCTGTGACCTGGTTGATAAGTGAAATGTGAGCGCCGACAACTGCTGCGCCGTTTGGATCGAGAATCTGTCCGCGTATGTTACCCGTGTCAGTGCTCTGTGCCTGAAGCAGTGAAGCCGCTGCGATAACGACGAACGCGACGCATAGCATCTTCCGCCACGCCACGACGCCGTTATGTATCTTTTCACCACTCAAAGATTATTCAGTTCTTCCTGAGCTTCAAATTCGGGTAATTGGAGGTAGAGCAAAGGTAAACAACGCGACGTAAGTACTACCAGCGACCGTAGAACGGAGAAGAAGTTTCTACAGACCGCTTACGCTTGTGCGGGACACTCAACCTCCGCTCCCGGAAGAAATTGGTCAGTGTCGACAGCCGGATGACCTCAGGCAGCAAAGGCAGGTTAGCCGCCGAACGTCGCGCGGGTTCTACGTGCTTTCGTATTAGCTTGTCGGTTCGAACGGAAGGTCTGGTTGAAAACCTTTATCACGACCAGCCACGTACAATCGCATCGCCATCCAAAGTATCAAAAGCGCGATCGCGATCCAGATGACTACCCAGAATACAGCTGGAATTCCAGTCGCGTTTGCCATGTTTACTGCGTCTGTTGCAGTTGCCGTCGTGGCAAACGGTGATGAGAGGAAGAAAACATTTTTTAGATCGAAGAGCGCGTTCAATATGCATTGGACCGCCAGAAAACTTACAAAGAAAGATGCAACGCGAGAAGTCGCAAAACGTGCAACCAATACGAGGGCAACGGACAAACACGTGCCTGCCAGAAATGTGAAAGGTATGCCGGACCACGCATTAAAACTGAATAGTGGTTTGAACAATCCATAGATGATCGTAAGCGCGAAAATCAGAACACCCGATGACAGCAGAACGATTCTTGCGGCGACCGCTTTTCTGATAAGTAGAAGCAACAAAGCGCCAAAAGCCATTGAACCTATATAGCCGGCACTCGAAACCAGTACCTGCGAGAACAGCCCGCCCTGAGAAGTGTACGTTTCGCCACTGGCGTTCAATGCTACGCTTAAACTTTGTACTGAATTACCAGTCAGCAGCGCTGCGATAGCATGACCACCCTCGTGAACGAATGTTACGAAAAGACGGAACGGATAAGTAACGATCTCAGCAAAAGGAATGAACCACAAAATGATCGAAATGCCTGTTGCAATCAAAAGCGTCGTTGCTTGCGGTCGTGCATCGCGAGAAATACTGATCATTTGAATCTCCACTACAAACTGACTTCGCAGGTCGAACAAAAGGCGACCTGCAGGTAGTCAAGGTCTGTCTTCATAACGCTGGGGGGCATCCAGAGGTTCCCAACTTGTCTATTCGGGTTATAACACCACTCTCGACGCCTGTCGGACATCTTAAGGGCGTTCATCGTTTGTAATCGCCCGATTTTCCACCTGTTTTGCTCTCCAGCCTTATATTGGTGATTGTGATCCCTTTTTCGATCGCTTTGCACATGTCATAAATCGTCAACGCTGCAACCGAAACCGCTGTAAGCGCTTCCATTTCCACGCCCGTTTGCGCGTTGGTAGCAACCTCAGCCTGCAGAACAATGCCTGCGGCTTCAACTGAGGCCGTAACGTCAATATGCGTGAGTGGCAGCGGATGGCATAGCGGGATCAGGTCGGCAGTCTTTTTCGCTGCCATCATTCCCGCTATTCTGGCCGCGTCAATTGGATCGCCCTTGGGAGCCTGCCGTTCTCTGATCGCAGCGATCGTTTCTGGAAGCATTACCACCCGTGCCGAAGCAACTGCGCGACGTGTAGTAACAGGTTTGTCGCTGGTATCAACCATGCGTACACGGCCCAATTCATCAACGTGAGAGAGTTCAGGCATGCCGAAAGTATCAACCAACGGCTGTAGCGAACGCAAATACAGTCCAGGGCAAGAGGCCGTTCAGCCCAGCGAACACTGCTGACATACTGAGTTGTTTTTGCGCGCCGCTAACGTTCGAACACTCGAGCAGTTCGCGGTCACGGGTTTTGCTTCCTTTAGGGCGCTGACCGAGCGAGTCGCACCACCTGAACCACTCAACTCCATAAATCCAAGAGTCAGGAAGGAGTCAAGGGACTAGTGGAGTGGAAGCTAGTGAAGCCTGGGCCGGGTCGCGCCAATTTCCATCACCGCCCAGCATTCACGGGAGCCACTCAATTTCCATAAATTCAACAGTCAGGAAGGGGTCAAGCCGAGCGCGACCCCGCCCCAATTTCCATCACCACCCACCCCAATCGCTAGCGATCGGAAACTATTCCGGCAATCTGACTACCTTTACGATTGATTCCGCGTGAACAGAAGTTGTTCCGGCCGGGATGATGATTAATCCGGTTGCCAGCGCAAACGCGACAAAATCCGAAGAGCCACCCCACTTCAGAGGAAAGGCCACAAGCTGACCATCGTCGTTCGTAGTTAATTCAGCGGGAAGATAACTCTCGCGATCCAAACTGCCTTTCACATCCCGAGCGATAATTGCAGTTTCTTTCGTCAACGTCGATTCGGTGGCGCCCTGCATGAGCAAAAGTGCAACTCGCGCAAATAGATTAAACGTAACTGATACTGAGACGGGGTTACCAGGCAAACTGAACACCAGCGTTCGATTTGGCAAGCGCGCAAAAACCGTGGGCTTGCCAGGTCGTAATGCTACTCGCTCGAAAAACAGTTCAGCTCCCAACTCCTGCAGTGCGTTCTTTGTGAAGTCGTAGCGGCCCATGGAAACACCGCCTGAAGTTATCACTACGTCCGAACACTCAGCAGCTTCGCTTATTTGCCGTTTGAGTAACTCGATATCGTCGCCTGCGAGTGGTAGCCGCTCGACAGTTGCCCCAGCTAGTTGCGCAAACGCATAAAGCGAAAAGTTATTTGAGTCTCTGATCTGATCGGGACCGGGCTTTTGTTCGACGCTAACAAGTTCGGTTCCTGTCGCGAGTATTGCGACACGAGGCTTTTGTCCGACCATAACTTCAGCGTACCCAAACGATGCCAGGGCAGCCATCATTGCGGCATTGATGCGCACACCTGAGCGGAGCACGACGGCTCCTGCTTGAACTTCGCTGCCACGTTTGACGATCGACTTACCTTCCGTAACGCTTTCCTGTACCTCGACAACACTGCCATCCCTGAGTTCGCAGGTGAGTTCAACTTGTTGCACAGTGTCAGCGCCGGCAGGAACAGGAGCGCCAGTCATGATACGTACAGCCTCGCGCTCTTGTAGCTCGTGATGCCAGCCCCGTCCTGCAATCGACTCGCCGACTATCCGCAATTGAGCGGGGGTATTTACGATGTCTGCTGCACGCAGGGCATACCCGTCCATCTGTGCTCGGTGAAACGGAGGAAGGTCCGAATCGGCGACAATGTCTTCGCCGAGTGTTCGAGCGAGTGTCGCGTCAAGTGGGACACGTTCAGTGGGGAGCGTCGTCGTTTTATCAACGACAATGTGGATGGCTTCAGCTACAGATATCATGATGTTGAGTGTGCGCGATTATCGAGCAAGATGAATCCATTCGCAATTGGAGGTTAAGGTCCGCTGACAGAGCGAAGCATCGACGGCGCTTTTCATTTCATGCTCGTCTGAATTCCACCCGAAAAAGCGTCGTCCACGCCCAGCCGGCCCTCCCACATTAGGCCTAAACTCGGATCTGGATCAAAAAAACAAAAGGCCGATGCATCAGGCAACGACCTCTCAAGGTTGGCGGAGACATTCAGCCTCAAGTCACTGTCCTCACCCCAGTGACTTAGCGCCGCTAAGTCTTCAATTTAGGCTGTAATGGTTTGTAGTCAATATGTGAAATTGGCTGTTTGTTGACTGAGATGGCTATTTATTCAAATCAAACGACACTGCAAATACGAACGACTGATCCACTTGCGGTCAACGCAATTCGCGACAGTCTTCCGTTGTTGCGGATTCCACTAGAGGCTCAGGATCTGCTTGACGATTTGCTTGACGGCATCACCTTTTTATTCACCTTATCGATACGAAAGAGGAATGCAGCGTGTCCAATTGAATTGAAGGGTGTCCCTCGCCGACGTGGGGACCGGAAAAAGCACAACGCGACGACCGCAACGAGTCAGCAGACGCACTCCGACAGTCCAATGCATGTCATGTCCGGTAGTGTCCTAATCTGAAATCTGGAATCGAGAGTATGGCACGTTAGTTGTCCCGTGTTGACTCCCGCGCACGGAATTTGACTCCCATGCGCGGGCTTTGCCGAGAGACCGATTTGACTCGGACTGCATCCCCCAGCATCATTGCAGGCAATCTCACTTTGTCATGTAGACAAACCAAAATAAGGCGAGCATCGACTAAGCCCCGTCTGCCGTCGCTCTATTCTTTAATTCCCGAACGTGTGTAAGAGGCCAACCCAAACAAACAGGCTCTCGTTTCTCGGTGCTGGCCTTTCCCCACTCCTGATTACTGCAAACGATTGCCGTCTCCCCGCGAACTTCCACAAGCCTGCATCGGATCACTTTGTTGTCGAATGTTTCAACCTCAACAAGATCGCCAGTTTTCATAGGACATCTCACCTCTGGCCGCATTTTGCGGATGCTAAAACCCAGTGTCAAAAATAATCCTTCTGAATCTCCCCACCGCAAAAGACGCGAAAAAGTTGATCGCATTACTGCGTCTCTCGCTGGATGTTGAATGACGCTTGAAACTGAAAGGCGGTGATGTCATGAGGAGATCGAAAGCCTCTTGCGTTCACGCTTGCCGACGCGAGGGGCAGATACAACAAGACCCGCTCTAACGAATCTTGATCGGAGCCATTAGAGCGGGTCGTGGCGAGCGCCCTTTAAGGGGCGGTCTACTTAAGGCCTTTACATCCTGGGCCGCTGCTGCAACAGCGTGAGGTTCGATTCCTACGTCCCTCGTTTTTTAAGCTATCACGCCTTGATTGCTTCGTTCAAGGTTTGACGAACCCAAGTGCTCAGATCCAGGCCTTCTGACTTCGCGGCTTTTTGATAAGCGGTCTTTTCTGTTTCCTGTACACGTGATTGCAGTACTACGCTCTTCGCGTCTTTGCCGAGCGATGGTCTACCTATTGGTTTCTTTTTTACGCGCATTTTGGATCTCCGATGCTATTGCCGCTTTGACTGCCGATTGCGGCGAATCTACTGGCGGCAAGTCTAAAACCGTGAAGTAGCGTCTACTTTGATCGTGTTCTCCGGTAACGTGTCCCCAACCGTAACCGCGTTTCGCTTTGGGATGTCCGCGTATGTCGAACACTTCGCCTTCCCAAATTGTCTGACCTTGGAAGTCTTCATGCACTGGTACAGTCTCAACATAGACCGCATCGCAGCCGTGAAGCTTTAAGAACGCGGCTTGTATCTCTGCAATGTAGTCTTTCATTGTGCCGCCTCAACCAAGTCACCCCAAGACCAGAAATTGTTCTCGATTCCCGCTGCCATTGCTGGTGTCATTCTTAACGAAGCGTGACGCCTCACAAAGTTATAAGCCGCGAAGTGAAGGCCAACCGCTGCTTCAAAGTTTTCAACCTTCTTAGAGAAGGCCAGCGTCAAGCGATTCATTCGCTTCATGTGCAAGCGAGTAGTCGCGTTCAGCCGTTCAATGTGTGAAGTATGCGCGTGAAGTAGATCGGGATTGCCAGCAATCGCGTACTTGCTAACAGACACGAACTTTGGAGGCGAATACTTACGTTCTGGTGTGTACTTACCATCTTCTCCAGTCTCGTAGGACTTTACAATTTGGCTGTAGTCAACATCCGCACCCCAAGCTAGCTCAACCGCTTCGTAGTAGGGCGCAAACCCGTCACTGGCGACCTGAATACGATTCTAAGGCGGCTAGATAGGTCGTACATGAAGGCGTTAGCGGTTTCATGATCGCGCTTGCCAACTTTGTAAGACGGAACAATCTTGCAGTCCGTATCTATCGCGCAAAACGTCCAGACACTGCCCATTAGATTGGTGTTATCCGTCTCTTTAACAGCCCTGTCTTTCTTTCCAACAAAGCCCCCAATTTCATCAACCTGAATGCTGGTCGAGTTGAGGTTACGCATCTTCTGCTCTAGCAGTCTCGCGCAGCCTTGTCCAATTCGGACACCTAAGCGCATAATGGTGTCGCGGTGTATGCTCGTCATGCGCTCGATTGACTGTATACTCGAACCCTCAGCAAGCGCAGCCGTGACCGCGATTTTCTTATCGATGCTCAGGTGATTGTTTGACACTGTTACCGCCTCCAGTAGAGATACTGTACTACGGAAATTATCTCCGTGTCAACGATTATTTTTGTACTACGAGATTTATTTAGGTGCGCTGAGTGTCAAATCCGAACAACCAAAAATCAGACATCTACGGAGGGCGTGATCCGCGTGAGATACCGGCGTATCGTGTCACCGATGCCGCCTCCTATTTAGGCATTCCAGTAACTACTTTGCGTGCGTGGGGTAGAGGGATGAACTACGGGCAACCGGGAGGAGCTAAAGGCTACTTCAGGCCTGTGTTCTCGCTGCCCGACCCAGAGCAGTCTCTTTTGTCTTACTTTAATCTAGTCGAGGCGTTTGTTCTTAGCAGCTTGCGGAGGAAGCATTTGCTTAAACTGTTTAAGATTCGACTGGCGATCGATTCCTTACGTGAACGCTTCAAATCTACGCATCCTTTGGCTGAGCATGAGTTTCAAACTAATGGGGTTGATCTATTCATCGAGGAATACGGTGAACTGATCAATCTTTCCCGTGTGGAGCAACTGACTATGCGCGAGGTTTTGGAGGCATACCTTACTCGCGTTGAGCATGATCCAGCCGGACAGGCCGCACGCTTGTATCCGTTTATCCGGCTAACCGGAACCGACCAACCTAGAAACATTGTGATCAATCCTTACGTCTCTTTCGGTAAACCAGTAATAGCGGGCACTGGCCTACCTACCCGCGTCGTTGCTGAGCGTTTCAAAGCCGGTGACTCAATAACGGAAATTGCCGCCGATTATGGACGCAAAGAAGAAGAAATCGACGACGCGATCCGATACGAGCTTAGAATCGCTTGACCTCTACACCTTCTTTTTAGATCGCGCATCCGAAAGCAAAACCTTACGCACGGCCTTACAGGCTATCGGTGCACGTGTGGAAATCCATCGGGAGTTCTATCAACCAGACGCTGATGATCAACTATGGTTGCCTGAGGTTGCGGCAAAGGGATGGGTAATAATCTCGCAGGATCAATTCAACGAACTAGAGCGAGAGGCAATCCGAAACGCAGGCGGTAGGGCGTTTCTAATAGTTCACGGAAGCGCAACTGGTGAGGAGCAAGCTGCAATTGTTACTGGCGCAATGCGACGGATGCTCCGAATGTTAAAAGCGGTTCCAGCCCCTTTTATTGCCCGCATCTATCGTGCGAACCGTGTTCTTTTAATTCCCAAAGAAAAATAATCGTCTCGATCTCAGATTAGGACACTACCTAATGTCCTCTTGTTTGGATTTAAAGCAAGAAGTGCAAAATCTAAGTTCGATTTGGACTGGCGAGATTGAGGTCTCGCCATTGGCAGTGATCGAATGACCTCTGCCAATGGCTACTTGGAATGGCGGAGCCGACGGGACTCGAACCCGCGACCTCCGACGTGACAGGCCGGCGTTCTAACCAACTGAACTACGACTCCGCAGAAAAACTTTCAAGTGTTGTCCGATAAACCCTGTCAATAAACCTGTCCAATAAATTTGTCGTCCACAAACTATATGCGACAGAGGTTTGTTTATCGAGCGATCGACAAACTAAAGTTTAGCGGACAGAGTTTATCCGGTACCGATAAACTGAGTTTATCAAACATTTTAAATGGTAGGCACGGAGGGATTCGAACCCCCAACCTCTTCCTTGTAAGGGAAGCCGTCTACCATTGACGTACGTGCCTCCGGTCGCTTCAACCATCATTATCATGCACCGGTAAGCGAGCCGTCATGCTAAGAGAAGGGACCGGGAGTGTCAAGTTTCAGCTACCGCTCCACATCGTCAGACCTGACACAACGAATGGAAGGAAATATAATGGCAGCCATCTCTCCACGTAGCACTGTAGCAAACAGTTTGCAGTCAGCCCTTTTGTGGTTATAGTTTTGCCAGAACCCATCTGAAGTAGTCATGTCGATAATAAGCAAACTCATCTGGAAATGTTGTGCGGTACTGTTCTCCGTAACGCTAGCCAATGTCTCCCTGGTTACGGGCAGTTTCGCGCAACAGAGTGCTCAGCAGAGCGGCAATCAACAGCGTCCGCGGCGTGTGTCTGGAACCGACAACGCTGCGCCAGCTAAGCCTTCGACCGGTGAGGAAATAGATGAAGGCGACGTCGTCCGGGTCGATACGCAACTTGTTTCGGTTCCCGCTGTGATAACCGATGCTGCCGGACATCCCTTGTCAGGTTTGAAGCCGGAGAACTTTCAGATTTTCGAAGATGGCCAGATACAAAAGATTGCTAACTTTGGAACCGCTGAAACCCCTTTTGAAATCGCTCTGTTGTTAGATACCTCTGGTTCCACACGCGAGGACGTCGTATTAATACGACAGGCTGCCAACAGCTTTATCGATGCACTTCGATCGGGCGACCGTGTTGGCATCGTCGCTTTCAACACTATTCAGCGCGATACGGGCCAGATCGCGTCAGTTGAGGTGTTGTCTAGTTTGACGAGCGATCGAAAAGCATTGCACAAGGCAATCGAGAATCTTGGCGCAAGTAATGGAACCCCATATTACGACGCGTTGCAGACCGTCGCAGCAAAGATCTTTCGTGATCCAGCACCTCCTGAAGTCAAAGGACGTCGCGCTGTCGTTGCGCTAACTGACGGAGTCGATTCCACTAGTGACTCCGATTTCGCTTCATCAAAACTCGCGTTGGCGCGTGCCGGTATAGCGTGTTACTTCATTCAGGTTAATACAGAAGATTTCGTCGAAGACCGTCTGATGAAGGATTGCGAGGACGATGGACGTCTGACGCTATCTCAGAAACAGTTGCTGCGTTATCAGAGGATTTTTGTTCCCGGCGCGAAAGCCGACGATTACACGAACTTTTGTCAGATGGGCCAGTTTGAGCGGATGCAGATCAGCCGCGATCTCTACAATCTTGCGCGGCGCGAGATGAACGACCTTGCCCGTGTGTCAGGTGGTCGAGCTTTTGTCGCTGCGAATCTTTCTGACGCCCGCTCTGCTTTTGCACGAGTCGCCGAGGATATTGGTACGTTTTATTCCATCGGTTACTATCCGACGAACAAGGCTCGCGACGGCAAGTTTCGAACGATCAAGGTCGAGGTGAACGGGACAAGAGATAAGCCGGAAGTGCGAGCTCGCAACGGTTACTACGCGCCCAGGCAGTGAGGCAATCCGAAGTGTTATGACCTTCAACCGAATCCTTCTAATTGTGCTTGATGGCGCCGGCATAGGTTACATGCCTGATGCTTCTGAGTGGGGTGATGCGGGCTCCGATACATTTGGTCATATTCTGGAATCCCGAGCCGTACAACTTCCAAACCTTCAGCGTTATGGGTTAGCCAACATCCGACCTTTGCAGGGTCTAATGGCGTTGCCACATCCTGAAGGCTCATACGGAAAATGTGCACTTCGGTCCAATGGCAAAGACACAACGACGGGGCATTGGGAAATGGCAGGTATAATTCTCGAGCGTCCGTTTCCCACCTATCCTGACGGTTTTCCTGCTTCAGTGATCGATAAGTTTGTGAAAACGACTAAGGTGCCCGGCGTGTTGGGTAACATCGCGGCTTCGGGAACAGAAATCATCAAGGTCTTGGGTGAGGAGCATGTTAAAACAGGTAAACCAATCGTTTACACCTCTGCCGACTCGGTTTTCCAAATCGCAGCACACGAGGAAGTGATTCCGTTGAATAGGTTGTACGAGATTTGTGAGCAAGCGAGACGGATTCTCGATGGGGAACACAAGGTAGGTCGCGTTATTGCGAGACCATTTCTTGGCCAGCCCGGCTCGTTCTGTCGAACAGAGAACCGGCACGACTACGCGGTACCGCCACCCCGTGAAAACCTTTTGCCCGCACTAGCCGATGAAGGATTCGATGTAGTTTCGATTGGCAAGATTGCGTCGATCTATGACTCACTCGGAGTGACGTCACATCTGACGGCGAAGAATAACGAGCAGTCTATTAATCAAACAATCGCGGCACTACGCGAACCAAGTCGAGGCTTGATTTTTTCAAACCTGGTCGACTTTGACATGTTGTATGGCCATCGTCGCGATACCGAAGGTTATGCGCGGGCGCTCGAAAATTTTGATCAGCGGCTGCCCGAGATTGAGCGGGGAATGCGCACCGATGACGTAATGATAATTACAGCCGATCATGGAAACGATCCGACGTTTCCAGGCTCCGACCACACGCGCGAGTATGCTCCGTTACTAGTTTATGGCTCGAGAGCGCGACAAGGCGTGAATCTTGGTACGCGCAGTTCACTGGCCGACATCGGCCAGACGATAGCAGCCAACTTTGGAGTGAAGTTAGCAGATGGGGAGAGCTTCTTGCCGGAAGTTGAGGCAGACCCACAGATGCACAGCGCGGCCTAAGCGGCTTCGTCTGCTTCTGCCTGTCGTCCAGGAGTTACATTTAAAATAAAAGGAATCGGTAGAATCTGTGAGTGTTTAGTGAGCCATGGACAGGCTGCGGTACACGATTTCCAGCCACGAGTCAGTTTTTATAAAACCCGTACCCCAGGGCTTCCATTCGTCAGGCAGGCCTTCGGCCTTTATCTGCTCCAGAGTCTTTCCCGCAGTCTTCTTCTTCCTGACGATGTCCGTCGTTTCCATTAACATTCGGTGGTAACTCTGGAGTTCAGCAACGGTGGACAGCGGGCCGTGTCCTGGAATGATCTTCACTCCCTGTGGAAGCTTCGGAATAATCTCACTGACATTCTTGATGAGTCCCTCTACTGACCCTCCGCTTTCGAGATCAACGAAAGGGAAGCTCCCGGCAAAAAAATCGTCGCCCATGTGGACCACGTTAGAACCCGTAAAGAAAATGACAGAGTCGCCATCAGTGTGCCCATGTGGGAAGTGAATTACGCGAATCTCTTCACCATTAAAGTGGACGGACAACGATTGATCGAAAGTGATCACAGGCAGTGCTTGTTGGGGAGATGCAGGCGTTGTGTTTTTGAAGAACTCAGATTTCTGTTCCGTCGACATACGCTTGCGCACATTATCCTGAGCAATGATCGGAGCGTCTGGCCCAAAGGCGATATTGCCGCCAGTGTGGTCACCGTGCCAATGAGTGTTGAGCACAAACTTCAACTTGCCTTCGCCTAAAGTTTTCAGCGCGGCCTTGATCTTGTCTGCCAACGGAGCAAACTGATCATCGACAATGAGAATGCCGTCCGCACCTACGGAGACGCCAATATTCCCACCGGAGCCTTCCAGCATGTAAACATTGCCCGCAACCTTTGTTGCCTTGACTTCTATTTTCGAAAAATCCTGTTGTGCATGCACGACACCCGCAAGCACTAGAGTTGACAAAACTGCCGAAATGATTATTCGTTTCAATGGAATGTCTCCTTGATTGTGCCTGGTACAAATCAGAACTGGGGTTTTATGACTCCGGGTTCTTCAGCACTGCTATGAACGGCAGGTTGCGATAGCGTTCAGCAAAATCCAAGCCGTACCCGACAACAAAATGATCTGGTATGGGAAAACCAAGATAGTCAATCTTTACATCTTTTTCGCGTCGCTCATATTTATCCAGCAGCGCTACAAGCTTTACGCTGGCGGCACCTCGCGACTCAAGGTTGGCAAGTAGGTACGACAATGTAAGTCCGGTATCGACGATGTCTTCTACCACCAGGATGTCTCGACCCTCGACGGGTACGTCGAGATCTTTCATGATCCGTACTTCACCAGATGTACGTGTCGATGAGCCGTAGCTGGAGATCGCCATGAACTCAATGCTCAGGCGTGTATCGATCGCGCGCAGAAGATCGCTCAGGAAGAAGCACGCACCTTTCAAGACGCCAATCAATAGAGGATTGCGACCGGCATAGTCGCGGGTGATTTCTGCTCCCAATTCTTTGATGCGATCCTGAATCTGCTGTTCAGAAAGAAGAACTTCAAGATTTGGGTTACTAAACTCGGATGTGAATTGAGCGGAAGAAGTAGCCAAAGTCTGTCTCCTGGGTTTCTTAAACAAAAGTGCTTAGAGTTAAAAAAGATGTTTGCCTGGGACTGGTGCGGTGCGACATACTATTCAAGCTCTTCCCCGAAGGTCAATGCTTCAATGTCGTAAGCCCTTCGCGTCCCGGTTAGCATTGGTTAAGATTACACTGTTCGCCAACCTGTCACTTTTGTTCTAACAGCTGATAGCTTACATGTTTGAGATCCAAGGCAAAACTCGGACGTTTACTCTGGTATGCGCTCTTTTCATTCTGCTGTTTCACTTCAGCGGACAAGCACAACAGAGAGCTATCCAGCCATGCCCTGATCAGGTCAAATCGCACGCGCCTGCGATCGCGGAAACTAAAGTCCCACAAGTTACCGAAACGTTGATAGATTCCACTATCGGCAACGATCCGGCGGTGTCAAAGCTCCTGGAGAAGTACAGTGAGCGAGTCCACGCGTTAGCCACAGTAATTGGCACGGTCGACGGCGAGTTCAACAAGAGCGGAATTGGTGGAGGAAGCCTGGGTAACCTCGTGACTGACGCTATGCGATTAGAGTCACGACAGCATGGGAAACCTGCTGTGTTGGCTTTAACGAACACGGGCGGGTTAAGAAAATCAGCAATTACTGCCGGCGAACTACACGCGAGTGAGATCTTCGAATTACTCCCGTTTGAAAACTCACTTGTCACAATCGATCTAACCGGGGCACAACTGACGGCTGTACTTCAGGTTGTCACCTCCGCTCGCGATGCACAGTCAGGAGCGGGTGTTCAGTTTAAATGGAATGAAACCAAACCCGAGTTCCTGAATGCCGTTTTGCGAGATGATGACGGTGTGGAGCACGAAATCGACCCTAAGGCGACCTACACGATCGTTACGATTGATTATCTGCTAAACGTCGGTCGAACGAGCTATAGCATCCTACGTGAAGGCAAAAATTCTACTCCGATGGGAGTGACGCTGCGCGACGTCGTAATCAACTACATAAAATCCGAATCTGCCGCAAAGCGTTCTATTAAGCCACGCCTCGACGACCGCTTCAAACAAATCGGACCAGGCCGTGTTAGTACAACGACAATTCCCAATGATTAATCGCCGCCGGTTTTTGAAGAATTCGGTAAATTGTAGCGCCCTGATTCTGGCGCGTCCGCTCAGCTGTTTGTCAAGGCTGGCCAGTGATACGGTCATAACGGTTCTTCACACAAACGATACCCACTCCCAAATCGATCCAATCTCAGCATCGGACAAAACTTATCCGAATAAAGGCGGAGTTGCTCGACGCGCCACTTTAGTCAAGCAGATGCGATCGCAGAATCCCAATACTCTCTTGATTGATGCTGGCGACGCATTCCAAGGGACTCCTTACTTCAACTATTACAAAGGCGAAGTCGAATACAGATCAATGTCCGCAATCGGTTACGACGCTGGGACGCTCGGCAATCATGAATTCGATAATGGCGTCGACGCGCTTGCTGCCGCTTTAAGGTTCGCCACCTTCGATATGGTTTCTACAAATTACGTTGTGAAGGGAACCTCGCTGGAATCTTTCGTGAAACCCTACGTTGTTAAGACAGTTAGCGGCATTCGCATAGGACTATTTGGGCTCGGAATCAATCCCATCGGCCTCATCACGCCAACGAACTTCAAAGGAGTTACGTACCGTGATCCAGTGCAAGCAGCGGCTGAAGTTGTCACTAACTTACGTCAAAAAGAAGATTGTTCGCTGATCGTCGCAATGTCGCACCTCGGTTACTATGAACATCCAAAACAAACGGATGTTGGCGACGCTCAGGTGGCGGCACAAGTGAACGGAATCGACTTCATAGCCAGCGGACATACTCACATTTTCATGCAGAAACCCGTGAGCGTGCGCCAGCCTTCTGGAAAAGAAACGCTTATTTTCCAGGTAGGCCGTAGCGGTATCTATCTGGGCCGAGTCGATTTCACTTTTCGAACGGGTAAACTGATTGCTGCAACAGGTCGATTGCTCGATTCGCGACAGCAGGTGAGTTAAACAGATGGCTGACGATAACACTCGCGACCGAATCCGTGCTCTTGTGAAGGAAGTGTTGG
>JBHEMC010000001.1:36500-67540 GCA_046262775.1 Pyrinomonadaceae bacterium
GCCGCAGGCCACTCATTACCGCCGGCACCGCCAGTCTCCGGCGCCCGTGCGGCCGCCGACCGAGCGTAAGCCGCAGCCGCGGGCACTCACGCCGGCGGAGCGGGCCGAGGTGCGGGCGGTGCTCAACAGTCCCCACAAGTAGAGGCAATCAAGACCAGGTTCGTTAATCCCGTCGCGGTTCCGTCAGATTCCCCGATTACCCGTGATGAATCTTCCAAAGCAGTGATTACTGAAGATGACATTCGAGGTTTACCAGGGGGCGCGGTGTTGCGCATTGCAGAGCAGGCGCGGTTAACCCCTTTGGCGGCCGATCTCATACGCGACAAAAAAATTGAGCTCGTGCGACGCACGCCGCGACGTGGTTCGGCCCGGCAGAAATTAGTTGCAGTAGGCGCCGATCACGGCGGTTATAAGATGAAAGAAGAACTAAAGACGTTGCTGAACGAGTTGGGCCATCGTATACACGACTTTGGTACCAATTCTGAAGATGCCGTTGATTACCCTGACTTCGCTCATGCGGTTGCTCGCAGTGTGGCGGACGGCTCTTCAGATGTAGGAATTGTTATCGATGGGGCCGGCGTCGGTAGTGCAATAACCGCAAACAAGGTTCCCGGTGTTCGTGCAGCCGCGTGCTACTCAGTTCAGGTTGCGCGGAACTCGCGCGAGCACAACGACGCAAACGTTCTCACCCTCGGCAGTAAGACTATTAGCACTGCTGAGCTGCGCGACATTGTGACTGCCTGGCTTGGGACAGCGATCAAGGAAGAGCGGCACAAGAAGCGTGTCGCAAAGATTGAAGCCATAGAGCGCCAATATCGCAACTAGCCTCGGTGTTAGACTCTCTGAGTTACGATTTTTGTTTTTGCAGTAAATGGTGGTGTTAGCCAGCGGGCGTAAACCCGCCCCTTCCGGACCTGTGACTCCAGTCAGTTGAGATATTGATCTAGCGATCCTATTACGGCTTAAACCGAACCCACTGACCTATGTTTCCTCGGCAACTGCATCTGTAGCGGTCGCGTGCGCGCATTGAGGTTTCGGCTTGATTGGGCGTGCTAGAATCTCTTCGTAATGTCTTATTCGTCAAACAGCGATTACGAGTTACTCATCGAGCAGATTACCGATGCGATAGTTACACGGCTGAATGGTGATGGACTGGACCAGGCGTCACTCTGCGGTTGTACCTCCGAATGTTTTAACCGATGTCCCGAGCGTATGCATCGAGTGGTCGACGCTGGCGCCGCGCGCATTGGGCTTGTTTTGGGACAAACGGCAGAGGCACGAGATTGGGCTGGCCTGGTGGACCACACCTTATTAAAGCCTGAGGCCACCGACGAAGATATAAAGAAGCTCTGTCAGGAAGCAGCGATGTACCGATTTGCTTCCGTTTGCGTGAACCCTACCTGGGTGCGATCAGCCGTGTGCAATCTTCAGGGCAGTGGCATTCCCGTCTGCACCGTCATTGGTTTTCCACTCGGTGCAACACTCTCCGACGTAAAGGCATATGAAGCGCGCAGAGCGATCTTTGATGGTGCTAAAGAAGTAGACATGGTAATTAACGTCGGCGCGTTAAAGAGCGGTGACGATTGTCTTGTAGAACATGACATTCGTTCGGTAGTTCAAGTAGCACACGAATACAACATAACGTGTAAGGTCATTATCGAAACTGCGCTGCTCACGGATGACGAGAAGGTGCGTGCCTGTCTCGCCGCAAAGGATGCAGGCGCCGATTTTGTGAAGACCTCAACCGGCTTTGCAAAAGGTGGAGCAACTGTGGCGGATGTCGCATTAATGCGAAGAACAGTTGGTCCAGGTCTGGGTGTGAAGGCTTCTGGAGGCGTGAAGGGTTTGGAAGACGCGCGGAAGATGGTCGAAGCTGGAGCGACGCGAATCGGCGCTAGTGTCGGAGTGAAGATTGCGCAGGAAGCAGCCGGGAAGGGTTCATCGCCCACCACCACGTCGAGTTATTGATGGAGCCGGCCGGCAAGCTTTTAGTTTTGTCGTGAGTCGGGTGGGATCCAAGGTGTTGTTTGGAGTGTTGCGGCGCTACGTCTTAGGTTGTGGCAGACAATAGTGGCAGCCTCGACAAACTGAAGGTTATCGGACATAAGAACGTCCGGCAAACTTCAGTTTGTTGTGTGTTGGATGAGATTCAATGTAGTGGAGTGTTGCTGCGCCACCCCTGCGCCTGAGCTGCACGCCTAATTGAATGCTGTTTACCCTAAGGCGTAGACCCGTCTTCGCACCTGCGAGCGAATCGCACGAAGCTCCGCGTTGCCCAACGTTTGAAGCTTCATGATCACAGCTTTTTCTTGATACCTCGACGGTTTTCCGTCTATCCTTCCGCATTACCAGTTTCAGAACAGGTCGACAAGAATGCCTGCAAATCCAAAACTGCTGGCAGTGATTCTCGGTGGCGGTGCGGGTAACCGGCTCTATCCGCTCACGCAACAGCGATCTAAACCAGCTGTTCCGCTGGGCGGGAAATATCGGCTGGTTGATATAGCGCTGTCGAATTGCATCAACTCCGACATCCTGCGCACTTTTGTGCTCACGCAATACAACTCTGCTTCACTCAATCGACACATCGCTCAAACCTATCGCTTTTCACATTTTTCAAATGGATTCGTCGAAATTCTGGCCGCCGAACAAACTCCCGAAAGTCCTCAATGGTTTCAGGGGACTGCTGATGCTGTAAGACAAGTCCTGCCGCACATTCGCGATTGGGGAATTGATACTTTGCTGATTCTCTCCGGCGATCACCTCTACCGCATGGACTATAGAGATTTTCTTGCACGCCACCACGACACTAAAGCGGACGTTACCGTGTCTGTGATTCCGTGTGAGGCGCTGGCTGCTAGCGAGTTTGGCTTATTGAAGACGGATGCAACCGGTCGCATTGTAGAGTTCAAGGAAAAACCAACAGGCGATGAACTCGCATCGATGCGCGTGGATACAGCTCAGCTCGGGCTGAATGCGAATGAAGCTGAGCGCCGTCCATTTCTTGCTTCAATGGGAATCTATATTTTTCGGTATAAGGCGCTCGAACGATTACTCGCCGAAGATCCGTCATGGGTAGATTTCGGTAGAGAGATCATTCCCGCAGCAATCAAATCCGGTAATGTCCAGGCATTTATGTTTGATGGCTACTGGGAAGACATTGGGACGATTGGTGCGTTTTACCGTGCTAACCTGGATCTCACAACGAAGATTCCGAAATTCAACTTGTTTGATGCTGAAGCTCCCGTCTATACGAGGGCCCGTTACCTGCCGCCATCGAAAATAGAAGACAGTTCAATCAATGACTCGATCATTAGCGATGGCTGCATCATCAATGGAGGCGAGGTAACAAACTGTGTCATAGGATTGCGCAGTCGTATTTCGAGAGGTGTGCAGATCGATTCCTCGTTTATGATGGGTGCCGATTATTACCAGACATTTGAAGATATGCGCGGAGATATCGAAAAGGGATTACCGCGCGTAGGAATTGGCGAACGCGCCATCGTGAGGCGGGCCATCATTGATAAGAACACGCGGATTGGCGAAGGCGCACGCCTCTTGAATGAAGCAGCTGTAGTCGACATAGATGGTGATGGTGGTTCGTACTTCATTCGTGATGGAATCATCATCATACCGAAGAATGCAGTGATACCCGCAGGAACGGTCATTTGAATGGCACGTGGTTGGGAAAGCAAGGCTGTTGCAGATCAGATCGAGGAAGCGAACTCGCGCGTGTCGAAGCAGCCCCGGCCAAGTAACTCGCTTCTGTCGCGACAGCGAGAACAGAAGATAAATTCGTTGAGGCTTTCGAAAGCAAGGCTGCTGGAGCAGTTGGAGCGTGCAACACATCCAGCCTATCGCACCATGTTGCAGAACGGTTTGCAGGCCATTGAAGCACAAATAGAAGAAGCCTCCGAAAATATCGGCCAATGATGTTCGACAAAGCTTCAATTCGTCTTGGCCACGAATCGTTGCATCTATCAGGTATTGGATGAACTCAGCGCTAGGTGAACTTTGTTGAATTAAAAATGGATGGCGGCGAACTTGCGAGAAAACTGAAACCTGTCAGACATTAACAGCTCGCGTAAAACTTTAACTTAATGCCTAGAGTCAGGGTAGCCACTCGTGATTTTCATCCCGCGAAAGTTTCACGTGCGAACGACACCTCACGGATTCGCCAAGTCAAGAGAATCGTTCTGCCGGCCGATGCTAAGGGGATTGATGTCGACATTCACGGCCAAAAAGTTAAGCTAACTAACCTCAACAAACTATTCTGGCCCAAGCTCGGAGTTACCAAGCGGGATCTCATTCAATATTACATCGATGTGGCTCCGGCGCTGTTGCCGCATTTGCACGACAGAGCAATGGTCATGAAGCGCTATCCAAACGGTGCGGCAGGCGACTTCTTCTTCATGAAGCGGGCTCCGTCGCCACGACCGGATTGGATTGAGATTTGCAACATCGAGCATTCATCAGGCAACGTCATCGACTTCCCGATGATTCAGGATCTCGCATCGCTAATGTGGGTAATCAATCTCGGCTGCATCGACCTAAACGAGTGGTATGCGCGCTGCGATGACGTAGATCGGCCCGATTACTTGCATTTTGATCTGGATCCCGTACCCGGTGCGACATTTGAAAAGGTCACAGAGGCAGCGTTGTTCTTAAATGCCGCACTGGATTCTCTCGAGATTCCCAACTATCCGAAGACCACGGGATCCAAGGGTATACATATTTATGTTCCAATTCAGCGGGGGCCAACGCAAAAGCAGGTTTGGAAGTTTGCAAAAGAGTTTTCGCACGCAGTGGTATCGCAGGCCCCGAAACTACTTACCGCTATTTATCAGGTATCGAAAAGGCCAAAAGGAAGAGTGCTGGTCGATTACAACCAGAACGCCTGGGGTCGAACACTGGCTTCCGTGTATTCCGTGCGACCGAAGGAGCAGCCGACAGTGTCGACGCCAGTTACGTGGAGAGAGTTAAAGCGCGGTCTTGGCATAAACAGTTTTCGGATCGACAACGTCCCGGGTCGAGTGCGGAAGTTGGGGGACCTGTGGCAACCGATGCTGAACAAGAAAAATCGATTTCGACTTGAAGTTTATCTTTAGGTCGTGATCACGCGAAGAGTCCTGGTTTAACAATCAACTTCAAGGGTCGGCCTGCCTACAGTTGAAGGGAAGCATCAAGTAGTGGAAGACGATTCGCAGACTGAAGACTCGAAGAGAGTTACGGTTTGGACAATTGGACACTCAACCCGTAGTGTGGAAGAGTTCTTCGCTATCCTCCAGGCGCACTCAATGGAAGCGCTTGTTGATGTAAGAAGTTTTCCCGGATCGAGGCGCTACCCGCAATTCAACAAGGGAAGTCTCAGCGCGACTCTTGCGGAAGTTAATGTTGATTACCACCATATGCCGTTGCTGGGTGGACGCCGCAAGCCTCGATCCGATTCGAAGAACACTGCGTGGCATAGCGCATCGTTTCGCGCGTACGCAGACTACATGGAATCTCAGGAGTTCGCCCGTGGTATTAAAGAACTTCTTGAACTTGCGTCGGTGAAGAAAACCGTGATCATGTGCGCAGAAGCTGTGTGGTGGCGATGTCACCGTAGTTTGATTTCTGATTACCTGAAAAGCGGTGGTCTCCTGGTCATTCACATCATCGACGCCACTCATGCGGACGAACATCCGTTCACTTCAGCCGCGAGTATTGTTGACGGGGAGTTGTCGTATGCCGGGCTGTTGGAAAAAAGCTGAGACAGCGTTGCGAGTTAAAGTAAGAGTTGAATAACTATAGCGGCATTCCCTGCCGTTGCACGATGCGGAGTGCTTCCGTCCGATAAACTTCAGTTGGCGCTTCTGGATCTCGTTCGATATCCATCTGTCGGTCAGCTCCTCATGGGTGGTTACATCGCTCGACACATTGGCCTCCAACATGAGCGAAGCGCAGACCGTAACTGAAGGTGAATGGCATCGAAGGCGCGACAAACTGAAAGTCTATCAGATGTGACAAGCTGGTTTTGCTCGGCCATCTTACCCTGCATTGCTGTGCCATACCTTCTGGCGCGCTCCTTTCTTACGCCGCTTCACCCCGGTGCGACGCGGAATTTTTTGTGGATCTCCGGTCGCAGCTTTCTTTACATCACCGCCTTCATCTTCAGCGATCTCTGCCAACATTCGCCTGGTGAAGATTGATGCCGGCGCTAACTCCGTCACTTCTTCTTCCGTCGTGTAATAATCTCGGTGCTTGATTAGCAGCCACTGACGATTGCGGGTGCGCACCAGCACCCAGGATCCTTTCAGCTTTTCTCCGTTTAACGTGAACTTCAATTCGCCCTTCTTCAGTGCTGCCGATACCTCACTCGAGTTCTCTGGCTCGTAAGTTCCGTAATCCCAGACCATGACGGTTCCTCCGCCGTATTCGCCTTCCGGGATCACACCTTCAAACCTCGCGTAATCTACCGGATGGTCCTCCACCTGCATCGCGAGACGTTTTACGGTTGGATCTAGCGAGGGCCCCTTTGGTACGGCCCACGACTTTAATACGCCATCGGCTTCGAGGCGGAAATCATAGTGGAGTTGCGTTGCCCGGTGCTTCTGTACAACGAATAGTCGGCCTGTTCGTGTTCGTTTTTTCGTGGGGCTCGGTTCGGGGGTTTTATCGAACTGCCTTTTCTTTTTATATTCGGTTAGCGACGCCATGGACTCATCAAAAGCTAAAGTGATTCTTTAAGTCTAACTAAACGATGAAGTTTTTCATGAGCTTTGCGACAGCGCAATCTCCCCAACTATATCCTCGATTACATCCTGAGCGATTTCAGGTTCCGCGCCGAAGAGTTCGTTTTGGACTGGGTCGAGGCCCAGCACTTCACGGACACGCCCGAAGCTTCGGCGGTGGATGGGCAGGGCGCCGAGAGTTTTAAGGGCCTGGCAATGGGCCGGAGTTGGATAACCTTTGTGCGATGCGAAGCCATAGCCGTTATACATCTTATCGAGTTCGATCATATGAGCGTCGCGGGTCGTTTTCGCGATGATTGAGGCGGCCGCAATGCTTGCTGACAGAGCGTCGCCATGGATTATTCCACGTTGCGGTATTGAGCAATTTGGGATCTTGCGAGCGTCTACCAGCACGAACTCTGGACAAGACACGAGCCCTGAAACTGCTCTCTGCATCGCGAGCAAACCGGCGTGATAAATATTGATGCGATCAATCTCTTCAACTTCCGCAAAACCGACTGCCCAGCAAACAGCGTCCTGTTTGATCTGCATAGCCAGCTCTTCTCTTTTTTCCGGATCGAGTATCTTCTTTGAATCATCCAAACCGCGCAGCTTGTAATTTTTCGGAAGAATAACAGCGCCAGCGACGACAGGACCCGCGAGTGGCGCCATACCCGCTTCATCGACACCTGCAACCAGATTGTATCCTTCCGTCCAGAGTTCGAGTTCAAACCGCAAGAGGAAATGAAGTCGTTGTCCTTCTGAGCGATTGCTGCGATAGCGCGATCGGATACGTTTGACTAACTGTTGGGCGCCTCGTCGCGGGTCGATCTCAAGCGCCTCGAGTAAGCCTTTGGGTACCGCTCTACGACGCTCGATGAAGATTTGGCTTAGTTCGGGAATAGATTTCTTGAGCAGATCTTCGAGTGAAGTCATGTGGATCGTATTGATGTATTAGAGGGTTTATACCGAACGGCCTTACGCTAACCAACACGCCATAAATCAGCGTCAGTCTCTTGTGATATGAGATTGTTGTCAAGCACCGACCTGTTTTTACCTGTGACATTTGTCGGTTGCTCGTTGATTGACGACACTATGGAAGTATGAAGTCCTGGACTGCGCGCTAGACAAAGCGAAGGACAGTCACAACACACGCTGGACTCGATATACATTTTTGTTATTCTTCGGTTGGCGGCAAACCGGGGACAATGATCAATCTCTCGCCTCAGACAAAATTTCGCTTAGTTGGCCTCCTCCCACTGTTCTTCTTCTTCGCTCAGGGAATCCACTACTGGCGGATTAACGAATTCGGCCACGTGCTCTGGATGTGCAACATCGGAAATTTCCTGCTTGCAATGGGCCTCTTCATAAACGACGCACGGCTAATGCGAATTGCCATCATTTGGACCGTACCCGGTTTGCTGATCTGGTTCCTGTACGTGGTGATGGCGTGGGGTGTGTTTCTGACCTCAACGCTGGCGCACGTCGGCGGCATTATCGTGGCGATGTTTGTTCTGAAGCGAATTGGAATGGAGCGGAATGCGTGGTTGCTTGCGTTCCTCTGGTACCTTGCCATTCAGTTGGCATCGCGGCTGATTACCTCTGCTAATCTAAACGTCAACCTCTCTCATAAAATGCAGCCCGGTTGGGAGCACGCGTTCTCCGCTTACTGGCAGTTCTGGTTAACACTTACAATTACCACCGCAATCGTCCTGTGGGCTGTAGGATATTTGTTGACGCGACTAAAGCCTGCGAGGTGAGGTGTGCAGAGTTCGATTTGCTTCAGCCAAGCGGAAGGAATCGAACGGCTTCGAGAGCAAGATATTAGTTAGGCCCGTTGTACGGCCGAATGAGTGTGGTTGGCAGCCTCGTCGATTAGCATTATCACGAGATCGCATAATTCGGAGGTTTGGCTCGGCTTGATTAAATACCCCTGGGCGCCCGAACTCATCGCGAGATCCTTGTCCACTTCATATGCCGCAGCAGAGTAAAAGAGGATAGGAGTTCGTTGGTCGAACTCGCGGATCCTTTTGCAGAGATCCAATCCGGACCCGTCCGGTAACCACGAGTCCAATAGATACAGGTCGAAATTGCCTTCATTTGCCAGTTCTATGCCATTTTGAACCGTGGCGGCTGTAGTGACTTCACAGTTTTTCTGTTTGAGGACCAGTGTTATCAGTTCCCGAGTATCTTCATGATCTTCAATGTACAGAATATGGCGTTTGGGGGAGTTCATAGGGTACTTCATGGGGGCGACCTCAAACGTAAGGCAATGGATTGCCTGCTCAAATTGGGTTTTCCGGGATTAATTGAGAAGAGCCGAGGTCGCCGCTTGTTCTCAAGGTCAGTCGGGAAGGACGCGACGACCTCGGCCACCCTGCTTGTTGTATTCCGCCAAACTACTCCTCCGCTACAAGGCAGTCTGTACGTTTTCGTACCTCCAAAATTATATCTTGTCACGTTTTGGTTCACCTGCTTTTGGTTGGATCCGGCAGCTTTTTTTTACGTTAATTTGCACGTTTATTGAACGACGCAATGAGTAAGGAACGTCGTCATAGCGATCGAGTTCAACGTAAAAAACTTTATGCACGGGTGGTGTTGCTCGAACATGTAATGGCATAGTAATAGCAATGCTTTTCTGTGATATGCTGAGCACAACTTGAAAATCCTTGCACGTCTAGCTGCCGCCCTCCGGGCAGAAAGATGAATGATGTTAACGGCCTCTGAAACAAGCTTGTTCCCGCTGAAAGCGGACATTGCGTCATTGGCTTCCGCCAACCGCCTCTTGGCATCAATTTTGCCCGAAGCCAGGGATCTGCTCCCGCATTTTTATTACGTCGAATACTCTTTCAACGACACCGTTTACGAGAGTTCCCTAGTTTATTTCCCTATTAACTCTGTCATTTCCGCCGTTGCTCTACTAGAGGATGGTACAACTATCGAAGTGAACATGGTTGGCCGAGAAGGCATGGCCGGAGTGTCTTCATTGTTCGGGCGTTATCGATCTCGATACTCGACTCGAGTTAGCGTAGGGGGTTCGGCTCTTACCATAAACGCCCGACTGTTTAACGAATTTCTCCAAGAGAACCCGTCAGCTCAAACTATGCTACTTGGTGCTTATAGATCGCTGATTTCCCAAATTTCTCAGCGTTCAGTTTGCAATGCTCGCCATTCCGTGATGGAGCGTCTATGTTGCTGGCTGCTAATGATCCACGATCGGATTGGGACAGATGACCTGAGGATTACTCAAGAATCGATCGCCATGAGATTGGGAGCGCGACGAGCCGGTATTACTAATGCGGCTGGTGCCCTGCGTTCGATGCATGCAATCGCTTATAACCGGGGATCTATAACCATTGCGGATCGGCATGGGTTAGAGCGTGTAGCCTGCGAGTGTTATGACATTTTCAAGGAAGACTTCGAAGGAGTTTGATCCGCTGTTCGCGCGGTTTGAATAATGACCACACCACAGCGTATCTAATGCCACGGCACATGGTGCTCCATCTGAACCCTAAGCAGCACAGCCATGCCGGCAGTTCCGTCGTGTATCGCTCTGGTGCGGATGACGCCGATCCACTGCGGTCCATATGCACGAGCTGCAGACCGAAATAGGGATCCACGGCAGGTCGATAAAAATACTGGTTAGGTCCACGTAGAACGCGAACCACTGCGCACAATAACCATCAGATGACTGTTAGGGGGCGCAAGGTAGATACGTCCAGACCTAAATAGATTTTTCTGGGTACCAAATTCGATCTGTAGATAGAATAGCCGCGAGAATTTCATCAAGCAGGCTTCGTACTAGAGCACGCATACACAATTTTTCCAGGGTACGTGAACGTACAGACTCGTGTCATACACCTTCATAAAATTCCCACTTCAATCGCTCATCAAGCGACCATTCCCGACAAACAGTTTGGCTCCAAGGTTTCCAGTTGACGATTCGGGCTGGAGCGGGTCGTACGCCCGTGGTATTATCGCGGCAGTTGAATACCCCTTTCCTCCTGTGGGTATAGTTGGCGCGGCGATTCGGCAAAAAATCGCCGCGCTTTTTTGATGTGCGCCCGGCAGGGCGCTTTAACTTGGGAGTGAAGTTTCCTGCGAATCCGGCAGGGGGAGTCGTTAGCCGGACGGCAAGGGTGTCGACCGTCATGAAATCTCAATGAATGCTGTTTTCCCCCAAAAATTGCTCCGATCGTTGTAATTTCTTGTGACTGCTGGACAACGGCAGCGGCTTCCAGCTTGTTTGTCACCGCCATATAGTGACCGTACGTACCGTGGTGTGGGAAAAAAGGCGGAGGTGACTCCGCCTCCTACCCGATCTTTATAGGTCAGTTGCGTAACCTGCGGGCGCACAATTGTTGTGCTGGCTTTCCCGTTTCCACTATGACAACTCGTCTCATCGCGTTCTGAACGGGCGTTCTCCACTGAATGAAACTGACTCGACTCCGGCTGTTCGCTTTAGTACTGACCGTGGCAGTCGCTTACTTTGCGGCTGCTGAACTCGGATTATCGATGGCGTTTGTGCACACGAACGTCACGCCTGTGTGGCCCCCGACGGCTATCGCTATCGCCTCACTATTAATTTTCGGCCCGAGGTTGTGGCCCGCAGTCTTCCTCGGCGCCTTCGCGGCAAACTTCCCAACGCATATACCTCTTGGCTCCGCTGTTGGAATTGCCACCGGCAACACTCTAGAGGCTCTTTTCGCGTATTCACTTATTACGCGAAGGCTCAGCGCGCGTGAATGGCTCCAGTCGGTCCGCGATCTCGGTCGCTTCATTCTTTTTGCTGCAGTCTTCGCTCCTGTTGTAAGTGCAACGATCGGCAACCTGAGTTTATGCCTCGGCGGCGCCGCAACATGGTCCAACTTTAGTTCTTTGTGGTTGACATGGTGGCTAGGCGACAGTTTTGGTGCGCTGATCTTCTGCCCGTTTCTTCTTGCCTGGAGTTCTAATAAACGAGTTACATTTCGATCTTTGACTGAGGTCGCCACCTTGTTTCTCGTTCTCTTCGTCCTTTCGATGGTAATCTTCGGCGGCTGGTTCCCTGGTCCAAGGAAGACCTATCCGCTGGCATACCTGTGTCTGCCCTTATTGTTGTGGGCAGCGTTGAGGTTTGAACAACGATTCGTCACGAGCGGGGTAATGCTGCTCGCGGTATTGGCAGTTTGGGGTGCAGTACATGGTTACGGTCCCTTCTTGCAACCGAGCCCGAATGTCTCGTTGCTGCTACTGCTGTCTTTTCTTGGCACCAGCACGCTCATGACTCTGGTTCTGTTTGCAGTCATTACTGAACGCAGAAACGTTGAAAGCGAAAGACGAACGTTGACTCACGAATTAGATTTGCAAAAACGTCGCATCGAAGATCTCGTCGCGCACGTGCCCGGCGTCGTCTGGGAAGCATGGGGCCAGCCGGACGCTCGCAACATGCGCATTGCTTTTGTCAATAATTATGTGGAGAAGATGTTGGGTTACTCGGTTGACGAGTGGCTGTCGAGTTCGAATTTTTGGCTAGCAGTCGTCCATCCTGAAGACAAAGAACGGGCTGCAAAAGAGGCCGTCTCGATTTTCGCGTCCGGCAAAGGAGGGACAAGTCGGTTTCGGTGGTTACATAAAGACGGACGAGAGATCTGGGTGGAAGCGCAGTCAATTGTCGTGACGGATCCAAATGGAATGCCTGTGGGAATGCGCGGTGTCACGATGGACATCACTGCTGCCGTAAGGGCTGAAACAGAGCGAGCCGACCTCTTAAGACGAGAGAGTGCTGCGCGTGCGCAGGCAGAGGAAGCAAGCCGGTTGAAAGACGAATTTCTCGCAACAGTTTCTCACGAACTCCGGACGCCCCTGAATGCAGTTGTGGGTTGGGCAAGATTGTTACGTGGGGGTCAATTGGACCAGGAAGGAATTGGGCATGCAGTCGATGTAATCGATCGAAATGCAGCAGCGCAAAAACAGATCATCGAAGACCTTCTTGATGTATCGCGGATCATCACAGGCAAGTTACGGGTCAATTCACAACGCGTAGATGTGTTGCTGGTGATTCATTCAGCAATCGATGTGATCAGGCCGGCAGCAGATGCGAAAGAGCTGCGGATTCGTACACACATTGCTGTGCCAGATATTGTGGTGCGCGGAGACTTCGATCGTCTGCAGCAAGTCATGTGGAACACTCTGGCGAACGCGGTCAAGTTTACGCCGTTTGGTGGAGTGATCGACATCTATTTAACGAAATGTGGATCGTATGCAGAGATTCGTACACAAGATAACGGGCCGGGTATTCCCGTAGAGTTTCTACCGCACATTTTTGAGCGTTTCAGCCAGGCCGACGGTTCAAGTACGCGTTCTCATGGAGGATTAGGTCTGGGGTTGGCGATCGTGCGGCATCTGGTTGAGCTGCATGGTGGCACGGTCGTCGCACGAAACAAAGAAGATGGCGACGGCGCCATCCTGATTGTTAGATTACCTGCAGTAGAGCCGTTGCCTGCCGAAGTCGTCGGTAGGCAAATAAGCTAATGATTGAACGTGCGGTTGCGAGAACCCTCGGCGGCGAATTTCCGTAATACCGGCTTGACCTGCGAAGCCTCGTCGGTTACCGCTGTGCCAGAGGGATTGAAGATATAGCTGTCACGTGCGCGCACAGCCAGATTTGGCTGGTTAGCACGAACGCGAATCTGGCGACGTTGGCCGGGTTGAGGTGGTCGCTTCGGGTAATAGCCGATGCTGTACTGTCGTCTTAACTCCTCAGCTACATGCTCAAAGGCATAAGAAAGATTTTGCATTGTGTCGGCTGGGTAGTCCCGGCCACCGGTATTATCTGCTAACTCTCTCAGATAGCGATCGGCCAGCTGGTAATCGTCTCGACTATTGCCGCGTCCGCCGCCCATAGGTCCACCGGCGCCACCTCGACCGCCGCGTCTTCCACCGCCAAAGATACCGCCCAGAATTTGACCCCAAACATCAGTGGGATACCCGCTGGGGAATTGTGGCGCGACACCGATGTCGCCTGCCGTGTTGTACTGGACCGGATAAATGAGCGCATCTAATTCTTCGGCATCAGTAAGGGTGCTTTCGTAACTCGCGTGCTTGCTTGTGGTGTCGACGCCGTCGGTGAACAGAACGACCGCCTTCCTGCCAGTAACACGACTCAGGCGTTGATTCATAACCATGTCAATTGCGTCGTAGAGACGGGTACCGTCGCCAGTGTGAGTTCGTTGGATTGCATGCTGAAGTTTTGATCTGTCGTTCGTAAAGTCAGCGAGCATTTTTATGTCGTTGTCAAAAGAAACCACCATCACTTTATCGTCGGGCCGCAACTGGTTGATAAAATCGATCGCAGCATCCTGAATGTCTTCGAGCCTGAACTGTGTTGATGGACTGGTGTCGAGCATCAATACAACTGAGAATGGCTTGTCGACAGAGGAAAAGAAAGCCACTTGCTGCTCAACACCATCTTCCCAAACGCGGAAATCGTCCTTACGTAGATCGGGTATGTACCTTCCGTCGCGGTCCTGCACGCTGACCGGAATGGTTACGAGCGTGGTGTTGACGCGTATGACGTCTCCGCCATCGATTTCTTCTGGTCCGGACTTTTCGCTGGTTTGCGGTTGCTGCGACGCCTGAGGCGCTGTAGAAGGTGAGCCGCCCATCACTGGGCGTTGAGCGGACGCACTTGGCGTGGCGGTTGTTTCGCTGACGCGTCGCGGTCGCGACTGCGACAGAATGATCGAGAGAGGGGCTAGCGACAACGTTAACAGTAAAGCGACAAGGGTTCGTTTCATTGACAACTCCTGGGTACGCGCAAAACAGGCGCGTCGTTTTGATGCGACAGGCTCAGTTTACGTTTGCGGTTTGAGGAGAGTTGGCAGATAAAAACCGTTTGCGCGAGTTAAAGATAACGCTGCTTTGTGTTTAAGAGCAAGGAGCAGCGAGCGGAAGGGCGCGAGAGCGAAGGCGGGAGGCGGAATTCCGGGATTTTGGCAGCAGCAAAATTTTTCCGGAGTGCGTCCTGTCACGGCGTCCTTCTATATTTAGTGGTATTTATAGCGTTCCAAATGAAGGGAAACGTACCCCACGTCTGGCCGCGGTGCTGAGGACGAAATGCGAAGAGCACGACCCGGCCTTTGCCGAACCCAACTTCAGCAAGGGCAATTTTATCTCTGAGCTTTTCTTCACCGAGTAACCAGCCTGAGCGCAAAACGTTTTCGTTCGCATAGCGCGCCACAACTTGAACGCCGGATCCAGTCGTTTCAAAAGCCGAGCTATTAACGAAATATGCCGTCGTTTCCGGTCCTAACCCGCGCGCAATCGGCTGAGTTTGATCCACATTGAGACCAACAATGGAACCGGGACAATAGAATTCTGACGCACGTGCGCCTTCGAGCGTATTTTGCAGTGGCAACTTGAATTGCTTAATGGGAAGTTCACATGAAGCATCGAAGCAAATTAGCGTGCCGCCACTCTCAACAAACTGCTTTAAATTCGCTACTCCTAATTCACCAATTCCTCCGGAAAATTCGAAAGGCAGCGTGCCCGGCACATTGCCTTCGATGATATCGCGTAGTCTCTGAGAAGGAAGAATGACAACGTCATATTGAGATATACCTGCGACGTTCCGCAAATCTCTATCTCGGACGCTGCTGTACGGCACGTTAAAAGTATCGAACACGTAACGAGTCCAGCCTTCGTCCATGTTCGGCATTGAACTCTTGTAGACCGCAATGCCGAGCGGTCGAGTGATTGGATTGCGAATGGGTGAGACGTAACTTCCTGCAGCCGGCAAAGCCAGATCAATACGCACTTCCGCAACATCTTTGACTCGAGTCAATTTCCTTTCTGCCGGTTGTTCGCTGATCGCAATTACCGCAGGTGCATCGACTCCCATTTGTAATGGTAGCGTCCAACCAGCCACGTCGTATGGACGTTCCGCTTCGCCTTGCCCTGTCAATCTATTCGGATAGATCTGCGGTTCGAACAAGCACTTTATATTTGAGCGCTGGGGCTGTGAGAGAAAAATGATGTAACTCCCAGCAGGAACTTCTTCCAACGTGGCCGTGCGAGGTATCACTACGCGATAACTGCCTAATTTCTCCTTTGGTTCGTTGATGCGCTCCAGTATCTGTGGCCCATATGTCGCGTGCAGTTCTCTATCAAGTCGGAACACCTCGACACCCTGTTCGATTAACGTTCCAATCAATTTGGCGACTGCTTCATCCTTAGCTTGACCGGCAGGAATCAGGTACGCGACGGGCTGTTCCGCCTGAGGTTGTTCATCGATCTGTTTACGTCCAAGCTCATAGAACTGCCGCAGATAATCCGTACGGAATTTGCTGGCCATTGAAAGAAGCGACCGGGCCGCGATCAACTCCATATTGAGGATGTCGATGGGACGCCATGATCCGCCCGGCCAGGGGTCGGGGAAGTTGGTTGTCGCTTCCAAAGCACTCCGCATTCCGCGAGTGCTGGATCTCTCAAGTTGCTCTCGAGTCACTGTGGTCGGTGTCATCAATCGAGCACTCGCCGCCTCAGACAAAATACCAATTGAGTTGTGAAAATAGGGTGCGGTACGGAATCCTCCGTGCCACCACGTATCGTATAGAGCGTTGGTCAGAACTCCTTTGAATTTTCGAGATTCAAGATCCGCCGCCATCTTATGACCAATCAAGCCGACCTGCCTTAACAGTAAAGGATCAATATTCGGGTTTGGCGGATCGAAAAACGGGGGTATAAAAAAACGGGAGCCGTTCGTTCCTTGTTGATGGACGTCGTACACGATCTCCGGAAACCAGTCTTGCCACAACAGCCGAGTTATCGCGCGAGTCTCTTTCAGATTCAGCATGAACCAATCACGGTTATCGTCATGGCCTGCGTAATAATGGTAGAGCTCAGGTGGATCACGACCTTCGAAAGGCGTGCCGATTGTTTTGCGATACCAGTTTGCAACGATATCCACGCCGTCTGGATTGGCCGAAGGTATCAAAATTAGAATCGTGTTTCGCAAGATCTCTCGCGTGTTACGGTCGCGAGCGGTTGCCAGTTCATAGGCCAGTTGCATTGACATTTGTGAGGCGACAATTTCCGTAGAGTGGATCGAGCAGGAAATGACCACGACTACTTTACCAGCCGTTACTAGCCGGTCGCGTTGAACTGGTGTCGTGATTGTCCTCGGGTCAGCCAGTTGCCTCTGTATGTCTTTGTATTTTTGGAGCGAAAGTATATTCTCGGGCGCACTGATGAATACGGCGATAAGAGGTCGTTTCAACGTCGATTCACCGATTTGCTGCACGAGCACTTCAGCGGATGCTTTATCGAGGCGGCGGAAGTAATCGGTAATTTGTTTCCAGTCGGCGATTTTGCGATCGTCTCCAGGCGTGAAGCCGAGGAGAGAATTTGGTGAAGGAGTACTTGCTGAATATAGCCGGCGATTCGTCTGGGCGCGTGCCGATATTACAAGTAACAGGCAGAACGCGATTGAAAAGAATCGAGTTCGATTCATTCTGAATTCCTTTTTTAATGATTAAGTGGCGGAAAACGTAGCAATCGAGACAGGGAAGTCTACCACATCAAAAAGGCGTTCCCTGTTGAAACGCGCACATTATTGGTGGTCACTCTTCGTTGCAGGCGCACTTCTCTTGCTGCTTGGCCCACCAATATTGTTTGTTGCCTGGCTGCTGAAAAAGCACGATCTGGTTTATCCGTGGGCAAATTTTGGCGCACGCGCATGGCTTCGCCTCAGCGGCGTGAAAGTTGTTGTCCGTGGTCGAGAACACCTTGATTCAAAACAAGCGTATGTGTTTGTTTCGAATCACCGGTCCTACCTGGATACGGCTACGCTATTTGTTTATCTCGATCGCAGAATAGGATTACTGGCGAAAAAGGAATTATTGAAAGTACCGATTCTCGGGTACGGCATGGGTTTCGTGAACGTCATGGCGATCGATCGAACCAATAGGGAGCGTGCAATCCGTACGGCCGATGCCGCAGTCGCAAGGATCAAGGCGGGAAGGTCTTTCGGTGTTTTTGTTGAAGGAACTCGCGCAAAACCGGGCGAACTACGGCCATTCAAAAAAGGTGCATTTTACATGGCGCAGCAATCGCAGGTTCCGATCGTCCCGGTCGCGATCAAACATTCCGATGAACTGATGGGGAAGGGAACGGGAGAAGCTCAATCAGGAACGATTGAGATGGTGATCATGCCTGCGGTTGATACGGCGAACGTAACGACCGATGAGGACATTGCGGAATTAATTGCCATGGTCCGCGCAATGATTGCGCACGAGCTAGTTATAAGTCTTACAGAACAAAGTCGTAAGTAATCACTCCTGTCACTTTCACGGTGATACCGCCTTCAACTGTAGGATTAAACACAGCTTTGCGGGCAGCGTCTTCTGCAGTCGCTCGCAGCGGTAACGGTCCGTCTGTCGCCAACGCGGAAATCACATGACCGTTTTCATCGATGGTGACACGAACTGTTACGCGTCCTTTAACTTTCAACCGCTTCGCTTCTTCCGGATAAATGGGTTTTGGCAATTCGACAGCTTTACTGTTCAGCACGCCACCTTCCAGCGGTTTCGCGACTCCGTTAGGTTGTGTGGCTGGAGGATTCTCGTTCGAACCTTCACCAACTTCAGTCACCTTGAGGGTGGCTCGTGCCGGCGTAAAGTCCGTGTATCGAACTTTCAACCGCACATGAAGTGAGGAGCCATTCTCAAAAACAAGTTCTTCGTCAGCATAGGAGTATGTGGGAAACCAGTAGCGTCCATCAATGTGCTCACGATAAGTTTCGACTGTCGGAAACTTGTTGATCTTCGTTTCCGGTACACCTTTCCCTTTCGTCTTCACAATCTGCAGATCTTCGTCGTCCACCCAGATACGACCGGTGAATAATCGCTCCTTCGTTTTTGGATCAGGAATGACCTTGGGCGATACATCGAAGACATAGAGATTAAGTTCATCAATTTTTTCTTTCCCTACATACCTGATGTTGTACTTGCCGATTTTAGAGGGTTCCAGCGCGAAGGGTTCGATGCCACCCAGGTCGTCGATATCTTCCTGAGTCACTTCAGGCATTGAAGGCATTGGAAAGAAGCTAATCTTTTCGTATTGCTTACCCTGGTCGTCAAATGTGAACAGCGACACACGGTGATACTCTCCGATGACCTGACCACCCATCCCAATGCTCTGAATAATTGCATCGCGCTTAAATGAATAGGAGTTTAACGCGCGGCGAAACTCTGCTTCCTTTCCAGTAAAAGCTGCAATGATGTGATCAACATCGGGTGCTGGTGCGGAATTCGTCGTTTGAGCTTTAGTTGTGCCAGAGCCAAGAAGAAAAAAGAACACTGCAAGTGTGTAAACAAAGGGCATGTAAATCTTTTGCATGACTCGAACCTTGAGTGGAGATCAGGATTTCACGAACCGTTAGATAGCAAGTCTCAGATGCGATATGTAAACAGTTCTGTTGCCACCGTGGGCCAGTGCTATAAGAGGCGGTTACTTTTCCAGTTGCAAAAACTCTTGCACTTAGTGTAAAGTCCCTACGGTAGAATAGTTTACCTGACCCTGTTCGCCGGGATGGAGAAATAACATCACCAGCGAAACGCTCTTCATTACGACAAAAGGATTCTCAAGGTCCTCATGTCGGCCACATTTACTCGTCGTATTCTCGTTAAGCTTTACGGCGCGGGAGCGCAGACGTGACGCCCGAGCGGCGGAGTTGCTTACACGAGTTAACGGCAACCAAACTTTGGGAGGAGTTTGGTTTCAGAGTTTGTGGCCGATGATGTGCGCGGTGATTGGCCGCTCCTTCTGGGCGGGGTGGCTATCAAATCACCGCGCACACCCCAGCTTCGCACGCGACCCATTCAAGACACATCAGGCCGCCTTAATCCAGGAACAGACTTTATCACGTCTCCGCCCTGGCTGCCGAAAGTTCACGAACGTTAGTCTTCGATAAACTCGACCGTAACAGCGCTTGGGATGATCCCTTTTTCAAATCCTTCTGCCAATAAGCGACGGACGGCCTCGCGACCGCGATCCGTATAGTCGAGCGTCAGATCGTTGACCCACATTGCCACAAACCGGTCCGCGAGCCCCGTATCCATCTCTCGCGCAAATTGCATTGCATATTGCAGCGCGTCCTCACGGTGCGAGAGTGAATAACCAATGCTTTCACGCAGGAGACGAGATACTTGACCAATTAAGTCTGAACCAAGGTCGCGTCGGATTACGTTGCCACCCATCGGTAGAGGCAAACCAGTGCGCTCGTGCCACCACTCGCCCAGGTCCAGGATCTTGTGAAGACCGATACTCTCATAAAATAATTGTCCCTCGTGAATCAGTAAGCCGGCGTCGCAATCACCTTCCTGCACGGCCGCGATAATTTCATCAAACGGTACAACTTCATAACGGAATCTCTGATTGAAGATACGCAGGGCAAGAAAGGCGCTGGTCAGTTCTCCGGGCACCGCGATCTTTAGAGAAGGAATATCGTCTGGTCGAAACGGCTCGCGCGCTACAACCACGGGTCCATAGTTGTCACCAATCGACGCGCCGTGTGGCAGCAGGGCGTACTTGTCTGCAACATAGGCGTATGCGTGAAAGCTGATCGCGCTCACTTCATACGTACCCCTCATGGCGTCCTCGTTCAGCGTTTGTATGTCTTTCAGTAAATGCTTGAAAGTCAGTTTGCCCGTATCCAGCTTGTTAGTTGCGAGAGCATAAAACATGAATGCATCGTCGGAATCCGGCGAGTGCGCAAGAGTTATCGTAGGACTGGTTTTTTCAGACAGCTTTGGTTTTGTTGTCATGATTCAAGATTTTGCTCAGGCCAGACTCACCTGTCGCTCAACTCGATTGTAAAGGGTGTCACGTTCCACAGCTTCAAATCCGGCCTCTTCAATTAACTGAATTAACTCATTCTTAGTCATTCGGACTTCATTGTTAGCTTCAACCGAATAACTAGTGGTTAACTCTCCTCCTTCTGTGATGGTGCCGTCGATATCATTTGCACCATAATGGAGCGCGACCTGAGCCAATCGTTTTCCTAACATTACCCAGTAAGCTTTGATGTGGTCGAAATTATCCAGCATTAAACGAGCAACTGCCATCGTCTTGAGCGAATCAACACCGGAGGGACCTGGCAAGTGCGAGAGCTGGGTGTCAGGTGGATAGAAAGCCAGAGGAATGAAACACTGAAATCCACCAGATATTTCCTGTTGCTCGCGTAAACGGATGAGATGGTCCACGCGGTCCTCAATTGATTCGATATGGCCGTAAAGCATAGTTGCATTCGTCTTCAGTCCTGCCGCATGAATCTTACCTGCTAACTCGAGCCATCGAGGCGCATCGCATTTATGAGCACAGATCATCGACCGAGTTGGTTCGCTAAAAATTTCGGCGCCGCCGCCGGGACATGAGTCAAGCCCCGCCTGAACAAGTTGTCGAATCACTTCTTCGTCGCTCATTTTATAGAAATGCGCGAAGTGATCGAATTCAACCATGGTAAAAGCCTTCAAATGCAGTTGCGGATACGTGCGCTTTAGTGAAGTCAGAAGATCCGTGAAGTAGCTGAAGGGAAGTTTTGTATTCAAACCTCCGGTAATGTGTAGCTCCGTTGCACCTCCCGCTACTGCCTGTCCTGCAATCCGTAAACTGTCGTCGATGTTATGAGTGTATGCATCGGGCTGCCGTGGCGTGCGGTAGAAACCGCAGAACTTGCAGTCTGCGTAACAAACATTTGTAGGATTAAAATGGCGGTTGACATTAAAGTATGTGACGGCTCCATGGCGTCCGCGCCGAACTCTATCTGCCAGCTTGCCAAGCGCTGGAAGATCATTAGTGGAATAGAGCGCGACTCCATCAGCGAAAGAGAGTCGCTCTCCTGCAGCTACACGCGCTGCAATTTCCGTTACGTTGTCGTCGTGAGAGAAAGTCATAGGTTTTAATGCAAAAAGACTGCGCTTCCGAAGGTGACCAGCAGGATGACGCTGACGAAAGCGTTTGTTGTGAAAAATGCGGCGTTTAATCTGCCCAGATCATTAGCTCGCACAAGTCGATGTTGATAAAGCAACAGAGCAGCGGTCGCTAATACTCCAACGAAAGCGAGTGCGCCAAGGTGGGTTACGAAATAGAGAGAGACAAGCGCGAGGAAAGCAGTGGCATGGAAACCTCTGGCGATCCAAAGAGCAGTTCCAAGGCCAACGCGCGCCGGGATCGAATGCAGTCCTTCTTGTCTGTCGAAGTCATAATCCTGACACGCATAAAGCACATCGAATCCAGCCGTCCACAAAAGTACGACTAAAGAAAGCAGCACCGGTACAGGACTGTCGATCGCCCCGCGAACCGCAATCCAGGCGCCAGTCGGCGCAATCGAGAGGCACCAGCCGAGGACGACATGTGAAAGTAGTGTCCAGCGTTTTGCGAACGAGTATAGGAAAACACTCGCGAGAGCAACTGGAGCGAGCAACAACGTCAGACGATTCAACATTGCCGCGGCAAGAAGAAAAAGCGCCGCCGATGCGATCGTAAATACCGAAACAAAAGCGATCGTTAATTTGCCTGCCGGCAAGGCCCTGCTGGCTGTGCGCGGATTGCGTGCGTCGTAGACTCGATCTGCAATTCGGTTGAAAGCCATTGCTGCAGATCTTGCGCCAAACATCGCGACAATAATCCAGGCGATCTGGCGAAGGCCCGGTCCTCCGTTCGCTGCCAGAACAGCGCCGAGAAAGGCAAAAGGGAGCGCAAATAAAGTGTGCTCGATTTTGATCATGTCCAGCGTTACTCGAACGTTTTGAAGAATGGATGACATCAGCTAGCTACGGATTCCCGAGAAGGTGGTTCATTTCAGTTTTTTGGAATCTTACTTTGACGATCCATCAATGACAAGCGACCCGACATCGTTAGAATATTTACGCCAGCACGGCCCGCTTGTTCTCAAAAAATTCCATAGGAGGGAGCAAGTCGGCTTGAGTGCTGCAGGTGCAAGCAAATAACCGCTTTTTACAATCCACGTCTGAAACATTAAGCTAAACGAAATGGACTTGAAGGAACTCGCTACATTATTGGCAGCTCACAAATCCGGTGATCTCGAAACGGCCGACGCAGTTCGTCGCGTCGAAAATCTCCAGTATGAAGATATCGGGTTCGCACGAGTCGACCATGCTCGGGCGCACAGACAGGGATTTCCTGAGGTTGTTTTCGGAAATGGCAAATCGCGATCGCAAATTGTTGGAATTGTGGAGAGACTACTCGAACGATCTCCCAACGTTTTGATCACTCACACAGACGAAGGCACTTTCGGTGAGGTTAGAAATTTGGCGACGGATGCTGAGTGGCACGACAGCGCGCGGCTGATTCGAATCATCCGTGACCGAACTGAGCGTGGCATATCTACCATTGCTGTGGTCTCGGCCGGTACTAGCGACATTCCTGTCGCGGAAGAAGCCGCACTTACTGCCGAAGCAATGGGCAATCGCGTGGAGCGACTGTGGGATGTTGGAGTTGCAGGTATTCATCGGATCATTTCTGAACGTGGTCTGTTGCGACGTGCTCGCGTTGTCATTGTTGCTGCCGGCATGGAGGGTGCCTTGCCTTCTGTTGTCGGCGGACTCGTTGCTGTACCTGTTGTCGCATTGCCAACAAGCATCGGATACGGAGCGTCGTTCGGCGGTGTTGCGGCGCTGCTCGGTATGCTTAACTCTTGCTCTTCCAACGTGTCTGTAGTCAATATCGATAATGGTTTCGGTGCGGGGTTTGTTGCCGCTCTGATTAACCGCCGGTGGGAGCCATTAGCCGAATAGTCTCCGGCAATCACCTTGAAGTTACACTATCCCGCCCTCAACTCCACTTCAATTTTGGTTCGCTGTTGTCGAATTGCGATACTGCTTGTCCTCTCAATTTCTTCCACCGGCTGCATATCAGCACATCGAACTCCTAACCTCGAGCGGATCTTTGCCATCGCGCGATCACGAACAGGCAAACGCCCCGTTATCGTCATTCCCGGAATCCTCGGCTCAGAATTAATCAATTCAAAAACCGGTGAGAAAGTGTGGCCGTCTGCATTACGCTCAGAAGAAGATGGTTTGCCGATGAATCCAGACTTGTCGTCGAACACTGACGACCTCGTTGCAGGCAAGATCGTCGAAACGGTTCGGCTCGCGCGAGCGCTGCCTGAGGTTTATGTCTATCGCGATCTGCTCGAGGCGTTAAGACGATACGCCGGTTACCGCGAAGGTGATTGGAACAACCCATCATCTGAGGGAGACAGAGACTCGTTTTATGTTTTCTCTTACGACTGGCGAAGCGACAACGTCGGCAATGCGCGACAACTCGTCACCAGTATTCGACGCCTCAAGGAAAAGCTAAAGCGACCTGACTTGCGTTTCGACATCATTGCACATTCGATGGGAGGTTTGATTGCGCGGTACGCGGCGATGTATGGCGACAATGATTTGCCCGCGGACAATCAGCCCTTGCAACCAAACTGGGCGGGAAGCGCCGACATAAACAAGATAGTCATGATCGGAGTACCCAACGAGGGTTCGGCTGACGCATTCTCGACACTTCTCGACGGTTATTCGATAACGGAGGGATTACGTCGCCGAATTCCGCTGTTGAACAAGCTTGGGGCTGAAGATGCGATCCGTACCCCTTCAGTGTTTCAGCTCTTGCCGCATGAGACTGCAGTGCGTTTTCTGGATGAAAACCTGCGACCACTCAAAATCGATCTCTACGACGCTGGAGAATGGAAGAAGTATGGGTGGAGCATCATCAATGTTGACGAATTCCGGAACAAATACGATGCCGCGGGCCAAAACAAACTCGACGATTATCTCGCGGCCCAGCTTGCGCGTGCCCGGCAGTTTCATCGTGCACTCGACGCGGTATCAACTACTTCGACACCCCCTGTGACGCTATTTGCGATTGGTGGAGATTGTGAAGAGACGTTGGACGCGCCCGTAATTGTGCGCAATTCCAGAAAAGATAGTTGGATGACCCTGATTCGACCGCAGGAGTATCTGACCAGTGACGGTGTCCGTATCTCCAAGAAAGAAATTACACAGGCCATGTACTCGCCAGGTGACGGGAGAGTTACGCGTGCGTCATTACTGGGTGAGCACCTGTTTGCGGATACGCCTACAAGCGAACAAGTGAAGATGTCAACGACTTTGGCGTTGAGATATGCTGTGTTTGGATGCGATTTGCACGGCCACCTTCAGCGGAACAAGACGCTCCAGGACAACGCATTGACCGCCATCATCGCAGAAGCAATGAAATAACGGCAGTTCATATCCTCTTGTCCATTCCATGGTAATTGCCTGGAGAATACTTAGGTAAAACGAATCCTCAACTGCGTTTCAGTACCGGAAGTTTGGCGCCGCACTCCCACAAATTTAACGCCTGAGGAAAATTGTGCTTTGACAGCGCAAACTCTTGCAGAGTAGTGATAGAGTTTACCTACTTCAAGGCACACGTTTGAGATTCTGAATGACTTTTCCTTCGAGCACGCCACTAAATCGGTATCAGATTCTGTCGAAGCTTGGCGAGGGCGGTATGGGCGAAGTGTTCCTCGCGGAAGATACTAGCCTGCGCCGCAAAATAGCCTTGAAAGTTCTGCGTCCGCAGTCAACTTCAGATGAGCGAGCCAGGCTGCGCTTGATTCGGGAGGCTCAGGCTGCGGCAGCCCTCGAACATCCAAACATTTGTGCCATCTACGAAGTCGGCGAGAACGATGGACAAACGTTTATCAGCATGCAATACGTTGCCGGGCAGACTCTTGATGCGTTCGTCAAACACAACACTGTAGATCTTCCACATTTGCTGAATATAGCGATTCAGATCGCAGATGCATTAGCGGAAGCACACAGCGTTGGCATACTTCATCGCGATATCAAGCCGGCGAACATCATGATTACGGCGCGGGGATCCGTTAAAGTAATGGATTTCGGACTCGCAAAGGTTTTTCAAGCTGCAGAATCGCTTCAGAGTGAAGCTGAAACTGTACAGCTCATCAGTACTCAGGGAGCTATTATTGGAACGCTTCCTTATATGTCGCCCGAACAAGTCCGTGGAGAAACTCTCGACGGACGCAGCGACATCTTCAGTCTGGGCGTTGTCCTCTACGAATTGCTGACAGGTCATCACCCTTTCGCGCACAAAAGCTCGGCCGAAACTGCGTCAGCAATCCTTACCTCTGAGCAGCCGCCACTCGCGCGTTTCTGCAAAGAATTGCCAGCCGAGCTGGAGAGAATTGTCGAAAAGACTCTGCGCAAATTACCTGACGAGCGTTACCAGACGATCAAAGATCTCTTGATTGATCTCCGTAATTTGAAAGATGAATTGGATTTTCAGCATCGGTTGGAACGTTCGGCCTCAGCGGAATCACCACAGAGCAAGTCAGTCTTCTTTGTCGAGCCAAGCGACACACGTTCATTAGCAGCGACGATCAAGCTACCGGGAAGACCCACGGCCGCGTCGGCAACAGCTATAACAACGGGCACCAGGAGTTTTAGATGGACGTGGGTGTTAGCCATAGCGGCCTTGGTCGTGGCGGGAGGCGCCGGCTGGCTCGTCTGGCGCGCGTCGAACACACGTTGGGCAAGACGTCAACTGCCACGGATGGAAGAGCTTGCGCAAGCAGGCAATTATTTCGAAGCGTACGACCTCGCCGTCTCAGCGCAGAAGTATCTCGGTGAAGATGCCACCATCAACCGTTTGATGCCCACGATTTCTAATCTGATTTCTGTCAACACTGATCCAGCCGGAGCCAAAGTTTATCTAAAGCGTTTCACGGCGGGCCAGTCAGACAATCCTCCGAAGCTGCTTCAGGGGACGACACCCATAAACAACCTACGCGTTGCTCGTGGCGATTACATTCTCTACATGGAGAAGGACGGTTATAGGAGTTCTGAATGCACTATCTCGGGCGCGGTTCTTCATGCTGGTAGTTTGTTAGTGCTGCCCCCGCCGATCCGCAAAGAACAGAAATTGTTTCGACCTAATGAAATAGCGGAGAACATGGTATTCGTGCCCGGTGGTGATTATCGGCTGGTTGCATGGGCGAGACCGACCGACGCGCGCGTGCACCTCGATGATTTTTTCATCGATAAATACGAGGTTAGTAATCGCGACTATATGGAGTTTATTAATGCGGGCGGTTATCTCAAGCGGCAATACTGGAAGTATGCCTTCCTCAAGGATGGCAAAATGCTTTCATGGGAAGAGGCGATCGCTGAGCTTAAGGATCGCACTGGTCTGCCCGGCCCGCGCAGTTGGACCAACCAGAACTTCCCGGAGGGAAAGGCTGACTATCCAGTGACCGATATCAGTTGGTACGAAGCGGCAGCGTATGCGGAGTTTAGGGGGAAACGGCTGCCTACGATCTTCGAATGGGAGAAGGCTGCGCGAAACGGTCAGGTTTCTCCGCTCGCCGCCTACTTGCCATGGGGGTTCTTCTATCCCGGCGATACAGTTGAGAGACGAGCCAACTTTGACAGCAACGGCACTACGCCAGTGAACGACATGGAGTTTGGCATGAGCTCATACGGTGCCTATAACATGGCAGGCAACGTGTCTGAGTGGACCATTAACGATTCGTCAGAAGGTTTTATCGCTACGGGAGGCGCGTGGGGTGATCCGCTGTATACCTTTGCCCAGTATGGAATGTTTCCCGGGTTCTATAGTTCCGGCAAACGAGGTTTCCGCTGCGCCGTTAATGCGGCAAGTGCTACTGGCGATCAGGGAGCTGCCCGAATTGAGATCGATCAGGAGATACCCGTCTACAAAGCTTCCAGTGATGCCGATTTTCGGAAATGGGCCACAGCATATCACTACGATAATAGACCACTGGACGCGCAGATTATTGAAGTGAAAGAAACTAATGAATGGAGGCGCGAAAAGATCACGTTCAATGGTGCGGGCAATCAGCGTGCGATCGCTTACCTCTATCTTCCGAAAAACTATCCGCGACCATTGCAGGTGATAAACCTCGTGCCGGCCGGCGACGTTGCCAATGGTTTACGTTCCTTGTCTGCGTCAATCGAGGATAGATTAGCGCCGATGATCAAATCAGGTCGCGCTGTTTTTGGCGTAGTGCTGGAAGGTTATATAGAACGACTTAGACCAGAGGGATATCAGCCGCCGGATCCCCGCACAGTCGAATATCGCGAAATGATCGTGAATCGCATAACTGATGTGCGACGTGGTCTGGATTACCTGGCAACAAGAAATGACATAGACCATAGCCGCATTTCACTTCTTGCCCCGAGTGCAGGGGCGCGTATTGGATTGATATTAGCGGCGGTCGAAGATGGTTATGCTGCCGTTATCCTGCAAGGCGCTGGCGTCTTTAAAGAGGATCTACAGATTATTCCAGAGGCGAACCCGATTAACTTTGCTCCTCATATTCCCGGTAAGAAGATAATGATACACGGCCGCTATGATGAAGACACACCACTCAAGACTAGGGCTGAACCATTATTCAAACTGTTAACCGAACCAAAACAGTTGTTGATATACGAGGGAAGTCACGCTCCACCGAATGAAATCTTTGTGACCAATGTAAATCGTTTTCTCGACGAGACAATGGGTCCGGTAAAGAAAGAATAAAGCTGCGATAACAAGCGTGCCTGATGCTAGCTCGGATTTGAGCTAGTATCTTGTAGCTTTGTGCGGGCGAAACTGGGCAGGCGAAGACGCCCGCGTTCCGCACGCTCAAAGGGACGCTAATCGTTCATGTCGCCTTGAAGCTGTCGCCACATCACGGACAACTCCATATACACCCGTCCGCTTATGATCTGATCATTTGCTAGATCATAGACCACACACAGGGGCACGCGCACCGAGCGTCCTGTTGCCGGGATACCTGCGAACTCGCCTATATGCTTTCCCACGAAGTCAGCTTCAAGCACTGCTTTTCCGTCGTCGAAAATCATGTTTTTCGGTTCCGCGTGCGCATCGAACGCGGTGTGATAAATGTAGTTCAGCATCGCCCGTACGCCCTCAGGCCCGCGGTGTTCATCCCCGGTTGCCATATTCGTAAACACGACATCATCTCCCATCATGCTCAGATCCGAATGGGCCGAGTCGACGTATCGGGTTATCACTGCTCGTGTGCTTTCTATTGTCATCTGCGTTACCTTTCCAATCTTCATGTCTGATATGAACATCGTCAGCATATTATCCCAGATGCTGGAACCACGTAGGTCGTCCAAACGGGATCTATGACGCCATTTTGGGAGACTTACAACCAGAAGCTTGATTAATTCCGTCAGTACCGTTTATTGCCCGTTTCAGCGCCTCTCTACGTCGCAGTTTATTCCACCGGCGGCGCTCCTTCCCCGCCCGCCCCTGGCTATCATATTTTCGCCGGCAGCGCTCGGCGATTTACCCAGTGGGGGCGGAAACTTGAGGCAGGCCGGACGCATTAGTAGCGCTCGTCGGGATCTGTGGAAGGGGTGATTAGTAATAGTTATCCCTACTTTCTTGTTCGATGCATGGGTGAGGTTGAGAAGCGATGAAACTGCCTGCTCCTCCCGATGCTCATGGGTTAATCAAGTTGTTGAGTTTCTCGGCCCAGTCGGGATCGAGGTTCATAAGGATGTTGTATTGTTCAAGCGCACCATCGCGGTTGCCCATTGCCAACAGGCACCTGCCAAGATTGTAGTAGGCTTTACTGTAATCGGGCTTCAGCCGAATCGATTGACGGAAACACTCAAGTGCTTCATTCAATCGGTTTAATTCCAGATACGCCTCACCCATGTTGTTCGGCGCCACTGCATCACCAGGTTTGAGGGTCGAAAGTTGTCGGAAAATTTCTATCGCTTCCGCGAACTTTTTAGATTTGAAATACCGGCTGCCCAACCGTTCATAGGCGCTAATGTAATCGGGTCGCAAACGAATCGCCTGTTTATAAGCCTGAATTTCTTCATCAGCTTTTCCCCAGTCACGATAGACGAGACCAAGCGCGTAGTAAGCATCAGCCGCGTTGTATGGGTCGAGTTTGATCGCCTGGCGGTACGCTTCAGTCGCATCACGATATTGTTTTAGATAGAAATTGGCGAGACCGATATTGAAATACGATTCTGCTGACGGACGCAATGTGACTGCGCGTCGCGATGCTTCCAGCGCTTCGGAGTGCCTGCCCAGTTTCTCATTACAAAAGCCACTTTGAGCCCACGCTTCCGCGTAGTTCACATCGGCTTCAACTGCTTTATCAAAATATCCAACGGCTTTCTCGCAGTTGTCCTTCGACAAGAAGCTCAACCCGTCACGGAACAATTGCACGGCTTTCGCACGCTTGTTCCGACCCGTTGCCGCAACTAAATCCGACAGCGACATCAATGAAGTTACCTGCAATTGCGAAATTCGCTCAGACGGGATTGCGAAATTGACACTTTGTCCTCCAGTGATTTGCAGCGTGGCAATTCCAATGACCTGACCGTGCATGTTCACGACCGGACTGCCACTCGATCCCGCAGAGATGGGCGCGGTGATCTGAATAATGCGGCCAAACGTCGGGATGTCGCGCACAGCAGAAACGATTCCATTGGTGACGCTGCCCTCAAGGCCCAGTGGATTTCCGATTACTACAATGCTTTCACCTTCCTGGGGCGACGTCTTGTCTAATGCTAGTGCGCGCACACCGGTGGTAGGAGGATCGATCTTAAGAAGCGCGATGTCGCCTTCAGCATCGATTGCAACAACACCCTTCACTGGATAGACGCCGCCATTGGAGGAGTGAATCTCCGCACGAAATGCGCCTTCGATCACATGACGATTCGTCACGATTCGGTCAACGTCAATAAAAAAACCGCTGCCGCGAGAGAGTTTTTCTCCGTGCGAGTCAAATGTTTCGATAGCAACAGCCGAGGGTTTTATGCGACGAACCAACTCAGGCAGAATGTCCTGTCCCTTGGCAAAAATGAATGCTGCGAGGAGAACTGTAGCGGTGCTAATTAACTTCCAGCGATTACTGCTTACCTTCATTTTTATTGCTGGCGAATGTACGAAGCTAAACTTTGCTGCGCTTTGTCGAAAGCGGCGCGGGTTGATTGGTGCGAGCCAAAGATGAATGCCCCTGTCTCTGATGTGAAGTAATGTTTGTTACCTTGTGTGTCCAATTCGAACCACGACACAGCACCATTCGGCCATGGACACTTGCCGAGCCACTTTACTTGCGAGTTGCTTGAATCAAACTGAAGAGAAAGAGGGGAGCCCGAAAAGATCTCGCCCACAAAGGACACGCTGCCCGGGCGGGTAACGAGAATGCCGGCGCCTTCCCACGGGAAAATCTTCCACCATACTTTGAAGCGAGCCTGCGAGCTATATCGCACA
>JBHEMC010000001.1:67550-130855 GCA_046262775.1 Pyrinomonadaceae bacterium
GGCCGCTGGTGACCGCTTGCCGGCTTGCTCTTGCGCGCGCGCGTATTCGTTTGCGCTTGCTGTACTGAAAGATAACGTACGCGATGAAGAGAAAAAGCGGCACGAGGAATGCTGCCGTCAACGTCAACAGCGCCACGATCATAATGATGGTTTCTGCTGTGTCGCTCATTTCAGCACTTTTACAAACCAGTCAACGCCAATGTTTGCACGCGACTGACAACGTCGGTGATTTTAACATCCTCTGAACTTTTCGTGCTGCGCTCAAAGAGTTCGACGATACCATCAGAAACCTTTTTACCGATTGTTATCCGGTACGGAATTCCAATGAGGTCCGCGTCCTTAAACTTCACACCTGCACGTTCATCACGGTCGTCGAGCAGGACTTCCAAACCGGCGCGTTGCAAATCCTGATACAGCCTTTCACCAGCGTCCCGCAATTCCTCCTGCCTCATGTTGGTTACCGTTACTACTACGTCAAAAGGCGCGATCGCCTTCGGCCAGATGATCCCATCGCTATCGTGTTGTTGTTCAATTGCAGCGCTGATTATTCGCTCGACACCGATGCCGTAACTCCCCATAACAATCGGCATCTCCTTTCCGTCGTGCGTTAGAAAGGTTGCTCCCATGGATTCGGAGTATTTTGTTCCAAGCTTGAAGATGTGACCGATCTCCATTGCTTTATACACTTCCAATGACCCGCTTTCGCAACGCGGGCATCCCTCGCCCGACTCCGCAGTGCGCAGGTCGAACCACGCATCGACCGGTATGTCCCGGGTAATGTCGACGCCACGCAAATGGTGCTCATCCTTATTCGCACCGGTAGTCATGTTGCGGCGGTCTTTTAGTGCGTTGTCCGCAATGATCGTGAAGTCGGCGTTAACCGCGCGTGCCCGAGCCTTTGCTCCGACTCCGCCGAGGCTACCAGCATTTGCACCGAGCAGCTGACGTATCTCCTCGGGATGTGCGGGACGAACTTCCGTTGCTCGCAAATTATCTGCGAGTTTCGTCTCATGCAGTTGATGGTCGCCGCGCAGCAATACTAAAACCGGTTGTGACGCTCCATCGATAGCCGCGAAAAATACGAGCGACTTTATTTGCCTGTTTGCAGAAGCGCCGCCCGGAAATGTCGTCAGATCATCTATAGTTCTAACACCTGGTGTTGGAAACACCTCGGGCGCATCCGGACCACGCGCATCGACGATCGGTGGAACTCTTGACGATGCCTTTTCCAGATTGGCTGCGTAACCACAGGTTGAACAGGTAGCAATCAAATCTTCGCCCGCCGGTGTTTTGGCGACAAATTCATTTGATTCCGAACCGCCCATAGCCCCTGAAGAAGCTTCGACAATTGCGAACTGGAGGCCACATCGCGAGAAGATTCTCTTATAGGCTTCGCGTTGATCCGCAAACGATTTGTCCAGACCGGCACGGTCAATATCAAATGAGTACGCGTCTTTCATGATGAACGTGCGTAAACGCATGAGTCCGGATTTTGGTCTCGGCTCATCTCGAAACTTTATTTGGATCTGATACCAAACCTGCGGCAGTTGTTTGTATGAACGAAGTTGATTGCGAGCAATGGTCGTAAAGATCTCCTCGTGAGTCATGCCGAGGCACATATCTCCGCCTTTGCGATCTTTCAGACGAAACATGTCGTCGCCAATGGCATTCCATCGACCGGATTCCTGCCAAACTTCTGCCGGATGAAGGGCCGGCAAATAAAACTCCTGGCCGCCGATTCTATTCATCTCTTCCCGCAGGATTTGCATGATCTTGAGAGCGACACGTTGTCCCAGCGGCAGATATGAATAAATGCCGGCGGAGAGCTGCCGGACGACACCAGCCCGGAGCAGAAGTTTGTGCGAGATAACTTCGGCATCAGCCGGATCTTCGCGAAGAGTAGGGATAAAGTATTGTGACCAGCGCATATAAGTAGCGAAACAGATAGGAAGTGAAACGCGTTTGCATTCTCGCTTAGCTGCGGTAGTGAAGGCAAATTGAGAGTCACAGATAAGCACGACAGAGAAAGCGATCAGGCAATTTAAAAAAGCTCTTGTTGATCGTTGCCGGAGTCAGATGGCTGATGTAGTATCCAGCTTCTTCTTTACAACTCTTCACAAAGGTTCTTACGCAACATGAAAGTGGCGATTGCCAGTGACCACGCTGGGTTTAGCGAAAAAGAGAAGCTGAAAGATCTGCTCAACGATCTCGACATTGAATTTTATGATCTGGGAACAGTGTCAGAGTCGTCCGTCGATTATCCGGATTACGCGAGAAAGGTAGCAGAGCAGGTAGCAGACGGAAACGTGAATCAGGGAGTGCTCGTTTGCGGTTCAGGTACTGGCATGGCTATCAGCGCAAATAAAGTACCGGGTGTGCGTGCTGCCGTAGCGTGGTCTGAGGAAACTGCACGACTTGCACGCCAGCACAACAACGCCAACGTGTTGGCAATCGGGGCTCGCACAACGCCTCCGGAGATAATTCCGAAGATTATAAAAACATGGTTCAGTACTGACTTCGAAGGTGGAAGGCACGAAGCCCGCGTGAGGAAGATATCGGAAATAGAGGAAAGCAAAAGGCAGCAGGCAGAGCGAAGCCGAAGACCAAAGACTTAAGAGCGAAGATCCAAGTCCATGACCGATTCTCGAAACCAATCACTATCACAAGTTGACTCACTGATTGCCCGAGCAATTGATAACGAGGTTGCGCGGCAAGCAAACGGACTTGAACTCATCGCCTCGGAAAATTTTGTCAGCGAAGCTGTACTGGAAGCGATGGGGTCTGTCTTCACTAACAAGTATGCCGAAGGTTACCCGGGAAAGCGGTACTACGGTGGTTGCGAATGGACTGACGTCGTTGAACAAGCAGCAATTGATCGTGCAAAAGAGTTGTTTGGCGCTGAACACGCGAACGTACAGCCACACAGCGGCGCTCAAGCGAACATGTCAGTTTATCTGGCGGCGATTCAATACGGGGATCAGATTCTCGGGATGAATCTTTCACACGGTGGTCACCTCACCCATGGTCATCCAATGAATTTTTCCGGATTCAGTTATAAGGTTGCCGATTATGGCGTTTCGAGAGAGACCGAGCAGATCGATTACGACGAGCTGCAGCGATTGGCTGAGCAACATCGGCCCAAGTTGATTGTTTGCGGCGCCTCTGCATATCCGCGAATTATCGATTTCGAGCGCATTGGTGTAATTGCACGTTGTGTTGGGGCGAGAATGTTCGCGGATATCGCACACATCGCGGGTCCAATCGCCGCTGACTTGCATCCTTCACCAGTTCCGCATGCTGACTATGTGACAACAACGACGCACAAGACTTTGCGGGGGCCTCGCGGTGGTCTAATCCTTTGTAAGGAAGAGCACGCGAGGGAAATTGATAGGAAACTATTTCCCGGTGTTCAGGGTGGTCCACTGGTGCACATCATTGCCGCGAAGGCCGTAGCTTTTGGTGAAGCGCTGCGCGAGGAATTCAAAGAGTATCAGCATCAGATCTTAACAAATGCGAAGGCGCTCGCGAGCGAATTGCAAAAGCGGGGATTGCGGCTCGTTTCCGGCGGCACTGACAATCACCTGATGCTGGTCGACGTTTGGATGGACGGCAAAGGAATTACCGGGAAGGACGCTGAGAAGGCGTTGGAGGCGGCACTGATTACGGTTAACAAGAACACGATTCCATTCGATCAAAACAAACCATTCGTTGCGTCAGGGCTGCGCATTGGTACCCCCGCCGTGACAACGCGTGGAATGAAGGAACCAGAAATGCGTGAGATTGGCCGTTTGATTGCCGAAATAATCAATGCGCCTGAGTCAGAAGACGTTCGAAAGAAAGTCAGACAATCAGTGTCTGATCTAACCGCGAGGTTTCCGCTTTACCAGAAGCGAATGAAAGCAGCAGGGTAGGTTCAAGTGGTTACACTCAATGCAAGAAGTCTTTGGGCCTGAGGGCCTCATCGCCCACGCACACCCCGAATACGAATATCGCCCCGGCCAGATCCAAATGGCCCGCGCTGTCATGCGCGCATTCGAAGAGAAGCGGCATCTGATTGTCGAAGCGGGCACGGGCACTGGAAAAACACTCGCCTATCTTGTTCCCGCGGTAGCAGCCGCGCTCGGTGGACGTGGCCGCGTTATTGTTTCCACGGGTACGAAAAATTTGCAAGAACAGCTGATGGAGAAAGACATTCCTTTTCTGCAAAGCATTCTGCCCAAGAAATTTTCAGCGACCTACATGAAGGGTCGCAATAACTATGTTTGCCTTAATCGACTCGGCCATGCTCAGGCATCTCCCGTGTTGGAAGGGCTCAACGAAGTAGACTATTTCGAAGAAATCTGTCACTGGTCGCACACAACTCAGACAGGAGATCGCGCCGAGTTGGCCAATTTGCCTGAATCGATATCGTTCTGGCGTCACATCGATGCGCGATCCGAGAGTTGTTTGGGCCAAAAGTGTCCTGAGTTCGATGCGTGCTTCATCACGCGAATGCGCGATCGCGCACAGCAGTCGGACATTATCGTTGTCAACCATCATCTGTTCTTTGCTGATCTCAATCTGCGTAGTGGCATGTACGGATCCGTCCTGCCGGATTACGCCGCTGTGATCCTTGACGAAGCGCACTTAATTGAAGACGTCGCATCCGAATATTTCGGCGCACAGGTCTCCAACTATCAGATAGACGATCTAATTCGCGATATCGGCATGCTCGTGATCGAAGATCGTGATGTCGATCGAGAAGTCACGAAGAGCGCTTCACGGCTACAGAGATTTTCAGACAATTTTTGGATGGGATTTCGTGAAGGTCGCGGTGATGAAGGTCGTTATCCGCTGATTCCAGGTACATTTGCAAAACGCGCAAGCGATGGCGCAATCGTTGCCACGCCCTTGGGAGAACTATACGTCGCGGTTGAGGGTGCATTGACTCGCGTGGAGGCAACGCTGGACGCGATGAAGGAGAAGCCGCCTGAAATTGAGAATCTGGTGCGACGTGTCAGACAAGTCCGTTTTGAGTTGGAGTTTATCGTTACCGGTACGGACAAAAAATTTGTGTATTGGTTGGAGCGCCGGAATCGTGGCATCTTTCTTCGCGCTTCGCCGATTGACGTAGCCGGACTTCTGCAGGACAAATTGTTCGATGAAGTTCCAACGGTAATCCTTACTTCAGCCACGCTTTCGAGTGCAGGAACATTTTCGTTCATTCGCGATCGTTTGGGATTGGCACATGCTGATGATCTAATTGCCGAGTCGACTTTCGATTACAAGAACCAGGCAGTTCTGTATCTCCCCCAACGTATGCCCGACCCGAGATCGAGCGAGTGGGCCGAAGCAGCGGCTGCCGAGGTGATACGAATTCTCAATGCGACGCAGGGACGCGCTTTTGTGCTGTCGACGAGTTTGTCGGGCATGCAATCACTGTATGAAAGAGTTTGGGGTGAAATTGATTTTCCATGCTTCGTCCAGGGCAGCGCATCCAAGGGTCAGCTATTAAAGACGTTTCGTGAAACGACCGGCGCAGTGCTATTCGCTACGTCCAGTTTCTGGCAAGGCGTTGACGTGCGCGGAGAGCAGTTGTCGTGCGTGATTATCGACAAGCTTCCATTCGCCGTGCCGAGTGATCCAATTGTAGCTGCGCGGCAGCGCTACATTGAGGACAACGGCGGCTCGAGTTTCCATGAATACAGTGTGCCGCAAGCAATCATCGCTTTGAAGCAGGGATTGGGGCGACTAATTCGTAGCACGACAGATAAAGGAGTGCTGGCTGTGCTCGATCCGAGACTGACGACGAAGAGTTATGGACGGACGTTTTTGAGAAGCCTGCCTCCATGTCGGATAACGTCGAAGATTGAAGATCTTCTAACAGTGTTTGATGAGTCGCATCAGGTCGAAGGCAGTAGGTTGGCAGTTTAGCGCCGCCGAAACACAAGCTGCTGCATTCACCCGGTTCTGCGGCGCCCTTAAAGGGTTAGTGTGCTACGCCGGTTGGCGTTCCATATCCAACTCACTTAGACTTTGATTCGATATGCCTGGACGATTTGAAGTGATGATCGAGCGCAACTTTTCGAGTGCGCATCAATTACGGGGTTACAAAGGCAAATGTGAGAACCTGCACGGCCATAACTATAAGATCGAGATCTACGCACGCGGCCGTGAATTGGACAACATCGGGCTGCTTGTCGATTTCGTGGAACTGAAGGCGGCGGCTGACGAGGTGGTCCAATACCTCGACCACAGAAATATCAACGAGCTTCCTCCTTTTACTGAATTACAACCATCCGCAGAGAACCTTGCCAAATATGTGCTGGAACGCGTTGCCTCGCGCGTTGAAGACGATCGCGTTCAGATCTACAAAGTCCGCTGCTTCGAGACGCCGACAAGCGTCGCCAGTTATCAATTCGACTAAACGCTCGCCGTTGAAAGGGCATAGAGCCCCTACCAGCGACAGAGCACTGGTCCACTCATCGAGCAAATTCAAAAAAAAGACGCATCTTCCGGCGAGGCAGAGCCATCGCTGCACATCCGGCGGTTGTTTACAAATGTGCGAATTTAGTCGACAGTCGCTGAACACACTCGTATGAGGAACAAGCCGGTTGCTTTTTCAAGGGCAAGGTCAGGCTGATTCTGGCTCTAGGGTGGTGGCGATGTGCTCTTCCAATGTGTTGTGCGCCCGCTCTTCTGATGCACGAGACTTTCTCATGTACGGTCGTTCGCAGAACCAGAAATATAGCCACGCGAAAATTATTGTGGAAGGTATTATCACCAGCAGGGCGTTCGCGAATGGCGACCAGGTGTAATTAACGAACTTCCACGACTGAATGATGACTAACTCATGTGTCAAATAGATCGAATATGAGAAGACGCCTAGCGTTGCGAACAACGATACGAGTATCGGTAACCTGAAACGGCTCACCCATGCTCGTTCAGCTAAAACCGCCCGATTAACCAAGATCAAAAATCCAACTCCCCAAAGCGGATGAATCAAAAACCAACTGATGTTATGTAACCACGTATCCTTTGGGATTAGCGGTAAAGAGTAAGAGATGGCTGAGGCGGCGATAATTAGCGCGGCCGACAGCCATAGCTTCTTCAGCCACCCCGGTAAGCGAATCAATCCGAACATAGCTTCGACGCCAACCGCACCAAGAGCCCACGTGAACCAGTGCGAAGCAGCCGCTTCAGGAACAGGTAGGCCAAACCCGGTTGCGAGCCAGAGGAAATGACTAAGCAGTAGCCATCCAAGTCTCACGACCAAACAGATCAGAAGAGTGCGAGACCAACCCAAACGCGTCCTCAGAAACAGCAACAAAAAGTACGCGAGGTACAGTTGTTCCTCGATAGCCAGTGTCCAGAAGACGCCGTTGATGCTGTAGCACGTTTTTGGATTAAGGTTGTGGAGCATCAACAGATGCATCCAGATGTCATAAACAAAGAAATGGCTGATATTGAAGCCCGTGCTGAGACCGCTCACTACGACATATAAAGCAAGAGCAATGAAATAAGGCGGGTACAGTCGTCTTAGCCTTCGTTTCCAAAACGCACCAAAGCGAATATGCGCAGCTTCTCCTGCGGCGCTAGCTCGTGCCCACTGCAGATGAATGCAGAAACCTGAAATAACGAAGAATAGGAACACTCCGACGTAGCCGAAGGAGCTGACAAATTGCAACGCAGCCACCGGATAACGAAGGCCGTTGTTTGACGGCATAAGTGAACCTGGTTGCATAACGTGGTAGAACACCACTCCCAGGGCAGCGATGCCACGCAGTGCATCGATGCTGTGAAGCCGCGATGAACCAAGCCCGGTTGTTTCAGTTTGGACCAGAGAAGGCAAAATATTTCTCGTCCTCGCAACAGAGCAACCACGACGCTTGAGGAGGAGTTAAAAAGAAAGTGGCCCAGGAGACCGGGCCACTAGAGTTTAGGGAACCGCCCATAATTCGTGTTATGACGAGACGAGTGATCCCACATCGATGTTGTATTTCCTAATCTTGCTGTACAGACGCGGCCGGTAGATGCCCAGGAGGTTAGCAGCAGCCTGTTTATTGCCACCCGTTCGTTGCAACGTCCTTTCGATCACCAGCCTTTCGATGTCTTCGAGGGTCATGTTCGGCGGAACGTCCCAACCCGGACTCGACGACGAACCGTCCGGCAACGCTCCGTTGTCGAACGGTAAGTCTATTGGTTCAATCTTACTGTCTTTTGCGAGCAGCACGGCCCGCTCAATGACATTCTGCAACTCACGAACATTTCCCGGCCACGTGTGACTGAACAGGCGCTGGTACGCAGCCTGCGAAACGCCGGTGATCGGTCGTTCGTATTTTTGAGCATACATGTGCAGAAAATGTTCAGTCAAAAGTTGAGTGTCTTCGCTTCTTTCGCGCAGCGGTGGCACGTGAATAGTGATAGTTGAAATGCGATAGAACAGATCGTCGCGCAACAAACCATCTCTGATCGCATCGGCAGGGGGACGATTGGTTGAACAGATCAGTCGAAAATCAACTGCATAGGTCTTTTCGGAGCCGATCTTGCGATAACTTCTTTCCTGTAAAACCCGCAACAGCTTTGGCTGTAGCTCAACTGGCATCTCAGCAATTTCATCCAGCATCAAGGAGCCGCCTGCAGCGTGCTGGACTAACCCTTCTTTGTCGGCGTGCGCACCAGTAAAAGCGCCCTTTGTATGTCCAAACAGCTCCGATTCGATCAGTTCTTTTGGCAGAGCTGCGCAGTTCACTTTGATGAACGGCTTTTTTGAACGAAGGGAATTGTAGTGAATCGCATTCGCAATCAACTCTTTCCCTGTTCCGGATTCACCGACGATCAAAACATTTGCGTCTGATTTCGCGACTGATTCGATCGTTTCATAAATCGTTTGCATTGGCTTCGATGCGCCAATGATGTTGAAGTATTCGGCTCGCGTCGATAGTTGCCGTCGCATGTTGGCTGTTTCGGCTACAAGCTCGCGACGTTCGAGGGCTTTTTCAACCAGTGGTTGCAACTCTTCAAAGTCGAAGGGCTTTTCAACGAAATAAAACGCTCCAGCCTTTGTAGCCTCGACTGCCCTTTGCACTGACCCATATCCTGTGACGACGATGACTTCTGTGGTGGGTCGCGCATCTTTCATGTGCCTCATCACTTCCAATCCGTCCATATCCGGCAACTGCAGATCGCAGATTGCCAGGTGATGACCGCCTTGATCGAAAAGCTCAATAGCTTCGGCACCGGTGGGAGCAGTATCGACTGAGTACCCTTCCTCTTGAAAATTTTGACGTAGCGAATCCGCCATCATGGGTTCATCATCCACAACCAGGATTCGCACTTCTTTGTTCTCCACCTTCTTCTCCTCTCTCGAAACCGCCGCGTGTTGAGGGCACATAAAATCAACTCCTTAGTTACGGGAAAGCGGCAACGTTACGAGCAGACTATCTTTACCCTGCTCGATCGAGCCGCCGTGTGTGGTTAGTATTTTCGCCGCGAGCGACAGACGGATTTCGTCCGATCCGACAAAAGAATGAATTGGATCATGGTCGAACTTTTTCAATCCTGACCATTCAATGGTTACCGACCTGCCGTGCGCTTCATCAGTCTGAACGATCATTCTGATCTCCTGGGGCGCATCCGCGTTCTGCCGCCATTTTGCTGCAGCCAGACAAATCCACCGTAGCGCATCCGTTATTTTCAGCGGATCGAATTCTCCCTGCATTGCCTCACTGTCTTGATCAAGAACAATGTGGCAATTTAGGTCTTTGAGATTTGCGCAAACACCGCGAATGAGTTTTTGGAGATCAAAGCCGGCTTGCATCTTCAGCTCAATTGGCCGGCCGTACTGAACTATTGTTGAAAGATCGTCCGCAGCTCGATCGAGACCGCTGATTAGCTTGCTTACTGTTTCCTGCTCATCAGTTAATAGTTCATTCTTCTCCAAGCGCTTACGCAGGAACGTGGCATAGAGTTTGAGACCGTTCAGCTGGTTCTTAAGGTCGTGGACAATTTGGATAGAAGCTCGCCCCAGATCCTGAAGCGTACCGCTATCCTCTGTTCTCGACATTAATGGTTTCATATTGTTCGGAGTCTCTCTAACTTTTCGGGGACAGCGCGGGGGACGGCACGCAACGCCCTGAGCACTGTACGAATTAGACCCGCAATGCGAATTTCAGGGTGTTGTGTTTCAGTGCGCAATGTTAACAAAAATGCGCTGCGTATTCTAGTGATACAGCAAAATCAACAGCCTGATTGGTTGGAAGGCTCAACCTTCAGTACTTAATATTGCCTGTTTTCACGGTGGAGGCTGATGATGGCCCTCGTGCTGTTGGTCGAAGACACAGAAGATAATCGTTTAATGATGACCCGGCTCCTGGAGATGAGTGGTTATTGTGTGGTTGAAGCGCAGAACGGTGAGGAGGCGGTAAGAGTAGCGGAGGAGCAAGAACCTGACCTGATCCTCATGGACCTTAGCCTACCAATTATTGATGGACTTGCTGCGACAAGACTGATTCGGGAGCTCCCGAACAATAAGCAGACTCCTATAATTGCCGTATCGGCCCATGATACGGCTGATTTTCATGCAGAAGCGATAACGGCGGGGTGCGATGGCTATGTAACCAAGCCGATTGAATTCGCAGAATTGGAGGAGTTGATTAGCTCGCTGCTGAAGAGGTGACGTGAGTCTTTGCCAGTTTCCTTGGTCCCGCCGTTGGCTGAACAATTGCAAAACGAGAAGGCGAACTCTAGAATTCGACCACAATGCCGGCTTCTGATAAACGGATTGAGGCGCCAGCCGAATCGCAACGCACGTTGATAATTGTAGTCGCTGTCGTGGCCGCCGTCGTTATCGCTTTGTTTTTTTATCTCCTCATGCGCGCAGGTGGAGCAGGACGCAATGCGGAGCCACGATTACAGGGTGCGATCAGGCAGGGAGCGCCGGAGTTTGATCAATTCAAACCGCGAATTGTTTTAGACGCACCCGAAGCTGATGAAGCAAAGCGTGCGCTCGGCGACACCGTTATGAGTTTGCACACCACAGTCCGAAACTTCACCGGACGGACTTTGGATGGTCTTGAAATAAGAGCAGCGGTGGTTGATCACGAGGGCAAGTCCGTCAAAGAGAGAACTGCCATAGTGGTGCCTACACGGCAGACTGAACTTGCCCCTAACAAAACGATGTTTGTACAGGTCATGCTTGAAGGTATGTCAGATGCAGACGATCGTGCGAACATTCGGATGGAAGTGACGGGCTTTAAGTTCAAACACTAGGTCCCGTTCTCAATCGAAAAAAAGTTCTTCCAACGACTGCTCCAGTGGTTTCACTGAAACCAGTTTGCCTCCAGCAATTCTTAACGCGGCTAAGACACGATCCACTTCGCTTTCGGTTGGTATCTCAATTCTGATACCGCTCGGGGTGGATTCCAACATGATCTCCGGTAACTCTTTTCGCAGCACGTCGGCATCTGTGCCAGTCGCGATTACCTCCACGTGTTCACTATTTCCTCGCCCGTGACGCAATTTTTCGAGCAGTCCTACCTGCGATAGGCGGCCATTTTTCAGTATTCCAACACGGTCACAGAGAATTTCAATATCTGAAAGAATGTGCGAGCACATGAATACAGTCTTGCCTTCTCGTTGTAACGACGAGATCAGGTCCCGTACCTGGCGACGGCCGATAGGATCCAGGCCGCTCATTGGCTCATCAAGGAAAACTATCTCCGGATTATTTATAAGCGCTTGCGCCAGCCCGACGCGTTGCAGCATGCCTTTGGAAAATTTTCTAAGCTGCGTATTCCAATGCCTCTCGTCCAGATTCACTCGGGCGAGTAACTCGTTTGCACGATCTCTTCTCTCGTGCTGCGAAAAGCCAAACATCTCGCCGCAGTAATCCAAAAACTCGCGCGCTGTCAGATAATCGTAGAAGTATGGGTTCTCAGGCAAGTATCCAATCCGCTGGTGCATCCGTATATCGGAAATGTCGCGGCCCAGAATTCGCGCCGTACCTGCGGTCGGAAAGATCAAACGCATCAGAAGCTTGAGCGTCGTTGTCTTACCCGCGCCGTTCGCCCCCAGGAACCCAAAAATTTCTTTCTTCTCAATCGTCAAAGAGAGACCAGCCAGTGCGCGCACTTTTCTTTTACGCCAAAAGCCAACTTCGTAATCTTTCGTCAGATTCTCTATGACTATTGCGGGCATAATGACTCGACCGTCAATGCCGCGGTATTTCGGATTGCGGCGCCAGCTTCACTGTACAATCGTGGTCCAAAATGTAACGTGTGTTCGAAGGATCTAACGGCGCACCCGTCATATCAAGACGAATACCCGCCGAATGAAGGGCGGGAGCAATTTCACTCCAGTTGTTAACGCACCGGCCTGTTCGAGCACCGAATATAGACAAGCTCTGCTGGATGGTTTTAATTTCGTCGTCAGATTGGAGTTGGATCAAACGACGTCTAGCCATGTCTCGGATGTCGTTGTCGTTCGACTCCTGGTATAGCCGCGTGTAAATCTCTCTTGCAGTTGCTGCACTGCCTCCTTCCATTGCCAAACGCCCCTTCATCGCCTTCATCCACTCCGGCGCGCCAGGGATCGATGATCCTCGGTCATAAATCCTGGCAGCCATCTTGTAGTCACGTTGCTGCCAATAGATGTAGCCGAGCTGATGATAAAGTCGCCACTGGTTGGGATTAGCGTCGATGCCTTTGCGAATTATTCTAATCCCCTCCTCCAGGTTTACCGAGGGCAGCACGATCGCGGCGTACTCATAAGCCTCGATGAACTCAGGGTCGAGGGTGGTGGCAGTATCAAGCATGGGGGAAAGCAGTTTCAGATTTAGATTACCCAGATCGTCAAGCTCGAAGTGCTCGCGGGCATTTAAGATTTTTCTTCCGACGTATTGCAGCGATCTCATCCAGTACCAATCAGCCACAAGTGCATTGAATCCGAGGCTCATCCGCCGCGCGGTGCTTGAGCTTAGAAACAATTCTTCCTCCTGCTGTGTCGAAGTTGGCGGTGTACTATGAGCGTCGAGCCAATAAGTAAGGGAAGCGGTAAACATCAGGCCCGCGACAATGATCGTTCCAAGATGAGTGGTATGGTTTGTTCGCACGCGTGACGTTCAGAGGGAAATGGTGTGTGTCCTTGTCATTTAAAATTGCGGCGACTGAATACAACAGTGGCCGAAGCAAGGATGACAGTGACGAATACCAAAGCGAAGGTGATTGCAGCAAGTAGTCTGGTTGTGTCCGGCACATGCCCGTGAGCCGCACCAGCGATGAAACTGTAATTTGATAGATTGGGCAGAAGGTAATACACGCCTGCGAGCAACCATCGCGTCATTGCGCTTGGCGCTGACAAAGAAAGGCTCTTCAGATCCGCACTAGAGTGGCCAATGACGAAAATCAGAAATGTCAGGAGCGCCGATAGTGCCGGCGACGAGAACGATGAAAAGAGCAGTGCGACGGCCGTAATGATCGTGAGCTCAAAGTAAATCAGCAACACCGCAGGCCAAATCCTGATAATCAACGGATCCCAACCACGACTTATATAGGCGAGCGCCAACGACACCCCAACGCCCATCACCACCACGTTAACGAGCAACGTTAGACATAAGCCAAGATACTTTCCAATTAAAAACTCGCCACGGCCGATTGGCTTTGAAAAGATTGAGTAAACAGTTCGACGTTCGATCTCTTTGTAGACGAGACCGACGCCGACGAATATTGCTATAAAAACTCCGAAGAGCAGCATCGCGCTGAGACCGAGATCTATAATGATCTTTCGCTCCTGACCCCCGGACAGTTCTCCAATGAAAACAGCTGCTCCAGTGAGCAGCATCACGAATAAGACAAGATTGTAAAGGACCCGATCACGCACGGCTTCACGAAACGTATTTCGCGAAATTGCTAGTACGAGACGGAACATAGCTGCCGAATATACACGCGAGGGATTTCGATGTCAGTAGGATTATTTTTGCAGTTGAAAGTTATGTGGTGAAAGAGATGTGGCTAGTTGCCTATGCCGGGTGCGGATTTAACAGCTGCCTCATCGGCATAGGGTGTCAAAGAAACGCTGTCACCTCGAATCGCTCCATCTTCTGTTACGCCAAACCGGCGGGTACCGGTCCGACCAATTCCAGTGGTTGTAACTGGAACGGCAGTCGCGTAGTAGAGCGCCGGCTGAACATTCGGTGCAGTCGGGTTTGCCACAAAGGCGTAGCCACTCTTCGTACCTGAACCCAGGACCTGGTCCGTGAGTAGCTGCACACGCAGTGTTGAAATGTCAGCGTAGGTTGATGCGCCAATCGTCGCGAAATAGGTGATTTCGCAACTATGTATCGTTCGCAGGGAATATTGCGCAGACCCCTCGTTTGCCGCGCGTCTGGAGGCAAGCAGGTTAGGAATCGCGATCGCCGCAATGATGCCGATTATCGCAACAGTGATAAGAAGCTCAATTAACGAAAAACCTGCGGTTGGTCGAACGGCTGTTAAATACCTTGTACTGCTGTGCACTGCAATCATTGGCCTTTCTTCTAACTTGCCTTCGCTCGCTGGCAGGGCGCTAACGATAAGACGTACTTCGCGATTACAACCACTATGCCACGGCATTACTTCACGATATTGCGATTGCGCCGAAAAACCGCAGCAACTAGTGCTATTTGAGTTTGATTGTTACCTGTGTAATCCATGGAATCGAATTAATGACAGCCGCTGACACTTCCAGAGTGCCGTTTTCTGTCAGTCGACGTCGAAGTCCTCCGGTCATTTTTCCGGGCTGCTGGTCGCGTGGGCGTTGAAATCAACAGACCGTACTCGCTTTCGCCATCCCTTCTGGACCAATTCCGGGTTCCGAATTTCGTTCTCATGTAACACCGCAAATACCGCCGCCTGCGGAACTAGTTCTCCGGGTAATGCAATGTCTGATTCGCGAGATGCCGCGGCATAAGCAGCATCGATGTCGTTCACGATTAACTGTTGCCATCCACGGGAGGCTCGAGGATCGACTGCCAGTGCCCGCGACATTTCAGCGTTGGCTTCCGAGTGCCGCCCCAAACGGTCCAGCGCAACTGAATGACGCGTCACCAAGAAAACAGAGCGTGGATAGACTTGCACAGCTTTTGACAGAGTCGCTTCCGCCGACGCTCCGTCTCCTGCGGCGTCTTCAGCTCCCGCGAGATACTCGTAACATATCGAGCTGTTCAAGCCGCCGTCTAACGCCTTCTGCAAACGGGGAACGCTCTCACCAAAGCGTCCGTTAGCGTAAAGCCACATTCCATAGCTGAAATTCGCAGACGCACTTGATGGGTATACTTGCAACGCTCGCTGGTAGTTTCGCTCCGCACGGGCCTCTCCACCTTGCTCAGCGAGTGCCAGCAGGATCGTGCCACTCGCTTGAATAGTGAAGAAGATCAAAGTCACTCCTGTTCCAACAGTTACGAGACGAAGGAATCGCGTTTGTCTTTTCGCCGGCTCATCCCGAATGGCGACACCCCCGGGTTCTGTAGCTTTGAGGAGGACTGCTGCGGCAAAAAAGAAAACCAGCCCGCCCCCGATTGATCTGAATGAGGAGGCGCTTGCACCAGAACTCAACATGAACGCTAGTAGCGCCGAGGCAGCTGAAAGGCTGATCAGACGATTAGCTCCAGCTCGAACTCTTCGCAATAAGCAGAGAACGAGCGCCGCTATAAACGCGACAAATAACATAAATCCCGTTACGCCTAATTCGGCGAGCATCTGAACATATTCATTGTGGGCATACATCGGAAGTAAATTATCGTTCATTCCAATTAGCGAGCTGTCGGGATGGTTTGAAGCAAACGTCGCTCGAGCATCGTCGTACCTGATCTGATAGTTGTTGCCACCGACACCGATAACCGGATGTTCCCTCAACATTTCCAAACCAACGGCCCACAAGAGTAGACGGGCATGAGTGTTCGAATCGGTCCGTAAGTTTTGCTGTAGCCTCCCGATGGTAGAAGTCGACTCACTGCCTGCTGTTGATGGAAAATGCTGGGCAGCGAGTACAGCAAGAAGAGCAATTGTGAGTATTGTGAGGCGTCCATAACGTCGTTGGTGAGAGTTGAGCACCCCAATGACGAGCAGAACCACCACACCGACTGCGGTCCCAATGAAAGGAGCGCGCTCAAGCGATTGAAGTGTCGCCAGCCAACAACCCGCCGAAGTAGCTCCGATGATTGCAGCGGTACGAATTCGCCTGACACAGAGAAAAAAACCTGCGAACAACACGCTGCAGACTCCCATGAGTTCTCCGAACGTGCCGGATGCTCGCAATATCGGCTTCATGCCAACGCGCAGACTTCCATCCGTTACAGGAGCCCCAAACCATGTTTCGATAACCGAGGCTATGATCAGAATCCAGAGAACCACAATAAGGGTTCGGATTGAGCTTCTGATTGACCTGGCCGGCGCGCACAAAAGAAGGGCAAAGAAGATGAGATAACAGGCCCACTGCATTGTCAGGTGCAAAGATTGATAGTGGTCCGTGGCCCACAACGAGGAAAGCAGGATCCAAAACACAAAAATCGAAAGGGCGAGGAGTGGCCATGTACTCTTACGTAGTTGATTACGCAAACTGAACAAGTTGGGGCGTATAAGTAGAAGCGCCAGCGTTGCGGACAAAATCAAGGATAGTGTCAGCTCTTGACGCCACGGCAAACCGTCGACAGCGGGTCGTGGAATGCCAGGCAGGTGCGGCGTAAGTAGCGCCAGTGGCCACAAAATCGCCAACAGTTGAATGGGCCGCCGTTGGAATCTACTGAACATGAACGTAGGTTGGGGCAGTTAGATTGGAGCTGAAAGACGACGGTAGCGTAAGAGCGGTTTGGGGAAGTTAGCGATCACACTCAGTGCCTGAGGCTCGGTAATGCGGTGCTAAAACACTTCAGGCACAGCGGACGCAAAAAGTGCCACGCTGTGCCTGATAGAAGTGGATTACAGTTATTACTGTCCAATCGGGGTGTTGCCGCTTACGGCGGTCAACGCTGTAGTGCTCGCCGCGCCCCATGCGATTACGCCGCTTTCATCGGATACGAAATTGCGGGTACCGGTTGCAGTGATACCTGATGCGACTTGTGTGGATGCTGTCGACAGATAAGACGCCGGGGTGGTGCCGCTGATATTTGTTGCGGTTACAGCGAAGGTATAGCCACTCTTTGACCCGCCAGCTAATACGCTGTCGATCAACCCTTGGCCGTTCAACTGGGCGAGGCTCCCGAAGTTGCCGGCGCCTGCCGTTGCCTGATAAGTAGCTTCAGCACCTGTCAAGGTTCGCATTGTAGCCTGCGCTGAACCTTCGTTGGCAGCGCGACGTGATGCGAGAAGATTGGGGATAGCGATAGCGGCGATGATGCCGATGATCGCAACTACGATCAAAAGTTCGATCAACGAGAAGCCTGCGTGGCGTTTGGTATTCATTTCTTATTCGTGCTCCTTAAGAAAAAGGGGTTTCTAAGTTCTCGCGCCAACGGCTTCGTCGAATCCCGATGTCACCGCGCAGAGCGCGAAGTTGTCGGCCAAATCCAGTACAAGCACTGTGCCATCGTCTGTCGTTCTGAAACCTGAGGAGTTTCGGAGGTTTTTAAGGTGTTTGTGTTTTCTGGAAGTGCCATCTAATGGTTCCTGACAATTAATGGCACGGGCTAACTGACGGATTGCGTCAGGTGAAAGTGCGGCCGGAAAGCAGATCAATTGATACAGCGATTCAACTGCACCAACAAATTTCAGCCAGACAGCTTCAGGTTCAGAAAGGGGTGATTTACCCTTAGCATGCCGGGACAAACTTGCAAGTTGTAGTGACTGAAACAGTCATACGTTAAAGGTTTAGCAAGCAACCATAGCGGCCTCGAGTTATGCGGCGGATAAACCAATCCAGTAGGTCAAGCATTGAGAGTGGGAAGCGAACCGTCGTTTGGGTAGCAACCTGCGGAAAAAATCCGCTGGTCCAAGATGCCGACTTTGCCGAAGATGCGAACCGCATGAGTAAGAAGTTTAGTATGTTGCGCAGTGGGAGCGTCCAGCCAGGGAGGAACCAACATGAATGCGACCGGAGATCGTATCACTGCGCAAACCGACCGTGGCAAGCCCAGCTTGCTGGCCGCAAGCTATTGGAGTTGAATGTTATTTTTAGATGGCTAGTGGTGGCAGATGGATTATGTAGCCTGGCGGCGGCGGACCAAACCACTCCACGATAGTGCTATCGGAAAGACAATGATTGCAAAAATGAGAGTTGCGTAAACAATGACATGTTTTGTTAAGTTGTTAATGATCGTTCGAGTCGAGGTCGCACCCGGTTTGCCTGTGATGTTCAACTGACGCATCGTCTGTTCCCAGTCAGTGCTGGCCCATTGCCAGGTGCCGTCAATGCCTTCGCGTAGGATCGTGCCTGCATTCACGTAGTACTTGTCACCTTTGCCCGGGAAATAGATGCGACCCGTTCCATCGTCAACGCCTGGAAAGTAGTTCACGTTGTAAACGAGTTTGAGGTCACCTCGATCCAACTGAGAATGTCGTTGGGGCCAGTGCATGTAGAACAGCAGTTCGTAACTGCCGCTGTCGGTGTTCGGCGCGGGCGCCAGGCCTTTGTCGCTGACGAATTTCCCGAACCATGGATTTAGCTTTTGCAGCGTTGCCGGATCAGTGATTTCGATTGGTTTGTCGAGGTACGGCCCCTTAATTACAACTAACTCGACGCGGCCCTTCGGGAAAGCAGGAAGAGAGAGAAACAACAGGACAACCGCCGCCGCAAATGTCTTATGGTTCATGATGCTATTAGACGGAAGGAGGTGGGAGTTTCTTCCACCACGTTTGCGGAGTTGGTTGCTATGGTTTCCTGGTCGGCTGAGGAAGTGAAAGCTGCTGTGGAGATGGAAACTCAAGGTGATGTAGGATACGGAAGCCGTTAACGCTAATTCATCGGTTCACTTAACTTATGCCGGTTGCGAGCGTTGTCATAACAACCTACAATCGATCGCACCTACTGCCACGTGCGATAGAAAGTGCGCAGAACGCAGGCGCGGATCTCGAAGTAATCGTAGTTGATGACGCCTCCACCGACGACACACCGGAACTCTGCTCACGTCTGTCGAACATTCGATACGTGCGCCTGCCAACTAACGGTGGTCTCGCTCGCGCTCGGAACGTCGGTATCACTGAGAGCTCGGGCGAGTACATTTCCTTTCTCGACGACGATGACTTACGCTTACCCGGTTCGATCGATCAGCAGTTACGTATCCTCGAAAATACTCCGGATAGCGCGTTCTGTTATGCACAAGTGTTGCTCAGTGATGCGCAAACTCAGTTACTCACGGGGCAGCTGTATCCAAGCTGTTGTCCTCAAGGCGACGTATTTTGGCAGTTACTCGAATACAACTTCATTCCTGTACTTTCAGTGCTGGCGCGCAAATCGAGCTTGCTTGCCGTTGGTTGCTTCAATCCTGAACTGAAACTCGTCGAAGATTGGGACATGTGGCTTCGTCTCAGCGAAGTATTTCCGGCAACCGCAATCAGAGCGCCCGTCGCGATACATCGGAAGGCGACAGCTATTTCTGACCAAATGTGCTCTAATTCCTCGGATCTCTGTCTGTACTCATTACAGGTTCAGCAGCTGGCGCTTAATCGTACCCGCGCACAAACTGGCACGCGTGCGCAGCGTCGCCAGGTTCGAAAAAAGTTGCTAAAAGGTTCTTTCGAACTCTTAATGACGGAAGCTAGAGCGGCAATAAAAGAACGAAATGCAAGAGCGGCAACTGCTAGGGTGTGGCAGGCGTTTCGTTTTTGTTCTTGGCCTAACAGCAACAAAAACGGGGCTTCGAACTAACGACTTTCTTAATGAGCTGGTAGAACATGAAGATTGCTCTGTGTAAGAGTCATTTCTTTGGACCGGTGAGTGGCGCTGATGAATCAATCGTCACTTATGCGATCTCTTTGCATCGCGCCGGTTATGACGTTAACGTCGTCCTACTCTATAGACCTTTAGAAACCGATCGCTTCTACCAGCGACTGCGCAATGCAGGCGTGCCAGTCTGTTACATAATTCATCACTCAATTGCATTCACAATCTTGCGCGGCGTTCGCAACACACTCTCAAGCTTGCTCTTGCTGATTCTGCTTATACCTCATTCTGAAGTTCGCTTGCGGAAGATCTGGCAAGTTCTCATCGATGTAATTTCGCGAGCGCATTACAAGCACTGTCGTGAATACTTCGCGGAATCGAATTACGACGTCCTCCATGTCTTTACTCCTGATACAGGCGCGGCTCTGATGATTCGCGCCGGCACGGAAGCGGGCATTCCCATCCTCTATCATGAAATGGGAACCCCACATTATCTGCCTGCATTGAATGGCTATTACCACCGGCTCGAAAAAGTATTGCGACTGTGCTCAGAAGTCGCTGCTCTATCTCCATCACTTGCAAAGCAATGGTCAGAACGTTTTGCGTTTTTATCGTCTGTTTCTGTGTTGCCGCTAATTTCTGAGGATATTCAAACCTTCCTTCTGCCGACGCCGCCAATCACGTTTAAGACTCGAACAATCTTCGGTTTTGCAGCGCGCATTGAAGAAGGCAAGGGACCATTCGTCCTACTGGATGCACTCGGTAGATTGCGTACACAAAACCTCTCCGTTTGTGTGTGCGTTGCTGGTGCCGGCCCTGCACTCGAACAAGTGAAAAGGCGTGTACGCCAACTGGAACTCGAGGATTCATGGAAGTTTATGGGAGCGTACAACGGAGCTGTCGGTTGTAGTGCGTTCATGCGTACACTCGATGTATTCGTGCTTCCGTCGTATGCAGAGGGTACGTCGAAGAGTGTTATTGAGGCGATGGCGCACGGACTGCCGGTCATCGCAACGGCAGTTGGCGGTCTACCGGATTTAGTTACCGCTGAAACGGGCATCTTAATCCAAGCGGGGGATAGTTCAGCCCTCGCGGATGCGATGCAACGACTTTTTTCAGAGCCAGCACTTCGCAGACGAATGGGCAAAGCCGCGCGCCAGAGGTATCTCGAGCTGTTTACGTCAGACGCGGTGCTCCCACTTCTCGTAAGCACCTACACAAGACTAGCTGGTAAGGCAGATCGGGTAGTAAGTACGTCGGTAAAATGCCAGCACGCGTGGGCTGCTAATATCGCTGATGCAGAAGAAGAGTTGTCAACGGCTCTCGGCATTTGATCGGATTGGCTCCTGAAAGCACCGCGGGTGCAACGTGCTGCCCGATAAATTAAAAATAGCATTCGCCACTCCCGAATACGTGACCGAAGACCACTTCGATGGTGGCCTGGCAAATTATCTTGCTCGGGTTTCCAGAGCACTCTCGAGTTTGGGCCACATTGTTCATGTCATAACGTTATCTTTCAGCGACGAAAGTGTATTTGAGCATCAAGGTGTCATAATCCATCGCGTGATGCTCAGGCAGGGCTGGAACACGTTAGATCGACTTACATTGCGTCGTTTGTCCACTACCTTGCGTTGGCTAAATTTAAGTGCTCAGGTGCATCGAAAGTTGAAGCAGTTGCACCGCGAGGTAAATTTTGACTTAGTTCAATATCCTAATTATTCGTTCTGTGGTCTTTTCTCGATTCCTCTCCTTCCAGGTAAACATCTCGTGCGTGCTTCGTCCTATCAACCGGTGCTGCACGCTGCAGGTGGATTTAAACCAAGCATAGATGCGCGAGCAATGGAACTTCTCGAACAGTTGCAGTCTCGTATGAGCGGCAATGTATTTGCGCCAAGTTGTACGCTGCAAAACATGTTAATGACAAAAGGGCGGCTGTCGAAGATTAAAATAATCCGTACTCCGTTCTATATCGAAACTGCAGACTGGGACACTTCGCTTTACGACCAACATCTGAAGAATCAAAAATATCTCCTGTATTTTGGCCGCTTTCAGATGCACAAGGGCTTTCATACGCTTGTACATGCTTTACCTAAATTCCTCGAACAACATAGTGAGGCACGTGTCGTATTGGTCGGACGCGACATTGAGACCGTGCTGGCGTCTTCAATGGTGGAGTACGCCAGAGACAAATGCGGACGTTTTGCAGATCGCCTGATCGTATTTAATCAGCTGCCACACTGCTTGCTTTATCCCATAATTGAGGGTGCAAAGATCGTGGCCTTACCGTCTTTGGTCGACAACACCCCGAATGCATGTCTCGAAGCAATGGGTCTGGGTAAGGTGGTGATCGGAACCAGAGGAACAAGTCTTGACGAGCTGATCACGGATGGAGTGAATGGCTTTCTGGTTCAACCTGACAGTCCGGAGGAGTTAGCTGAGAAGTTGATTGCTGTATGGGGAGATCCACACCTGCAAGGAATCGGAGCGAAGGCACGCGAAATCACAATAAGGTTTTCCGAAGAGAAAACTGTCGAGAGTTTGCTGGCCTACTACCGCGAAGTATTGACTCGTGATCACAGAAAGAATCATAAACAGAGTGCGTAGAGACTGGACGCGCGTTAGACCTGCCAGCTCGCGCAAGGTGGTCGGCGTCGGTCTGCCGAAAACGGGAACCACGACGTTAGGTTGCTGCTTGCAGACTTTCGGGTACAAACATCGGACATTTGATATGGAACTCGCGCTTCAGGTAAAGAGAAGCAATCTACGGAGTGCTCTTCTGGAAGCGACAAAATTTGAAAGCTTCGCAGACTGGCCCTGGTTCTTGATCTTTAGGGAGTTGGACCATAGTTTTCCGAAGAGCAAATTTATTCTGACGGTGAGAAAGGACACCGAGACTTACGTTAAGAGTTTGCGTGGACATCACGAGCGCGAGGGCATCAGGCGATCAAATTTTGTCAAGCCTTACTGGTGGGACGACGTGTTCGAGGTCGATCCTGCTAATTGGGATTACGAAAAGTCTGCGGCCAGATACGAACGGCATAATCAAAGTGTTCTAGAATATTTCGGCGACAGGAATGGTCGGGATCTCTTGGTTGTGTGTTGGGAGAATGGGGATGGGTGGAGCAAACTTGCGCAGTTCTTAAATTATCGTTGTCCCAACAAACCTTTTCCACATATCCGCTGAGCTGGCAAGAAGAAGGTCAGATGCCAATCATCAGTGGAGCAAGCAAGACAGGACTTTCTGAGGATGCATTTACTGGACGGAGTTCTTAGTCGAATCAGGCCCGCAAAAAAGTGGCAGGACATCAACGGCTGGTTCCAGTGGCGCGCAGCACAAGAAGAGGCAGCGAGGTTCTTTCCGGAAGGCGCTCTCTTTGTCGAAGTGGGAACGTACCTCGGCCGAAGTCTTTGCTCGTTAGCGGAGGTAGTTGAGCTCAGCGGCAAGAACGTCAAAATAATCGGCGTCGACACATGTCGTGGTAGTGGTCCGGAGGGCTGGCGAAAACAGGACTATCACGGGAGTGCTGTGCAGGAAGGTGGAGGCACGTTCGCTGGTCTGTTGCATAAGAACATAATCGACTGCGGCTTCGGCGACATGATCTCGCTGATCATTTCCGACTCTGTGGAGGCGTCGCAGCTGTTTGCGGATGGCGCAATTCATTGGGTCCATTTGGATGCACGACACGATTACGCGAGCGTCTGTTCCGACATTCAAGCGTGGCTGCCGAAAGTTAGGTCGGGAGGTTGGCTCAGCGGAGATGATTATGACAAAGCGAAGTGGCCAGAAGTGGTCGCTGCTGTGTCGGAGTTATTGCCTGGAGCGCAAGTGTGGGTGAGTCAGCAGTGGCGTTGGATTCTTGATTGAGTGGCCGTTAGAGGTTTTGGTCCAAGTCCTTCGTGCTGAATTACAGAGCGAAGCCTCGCAAGAACGCGGTAGTTTGGCTTCCAGCCGGCCATTGCGGCCGCGATTCCGATTACTCCTCCCTCACCAGTAAAAACGCCACGTGTCTGGAGAAACTCGGCTGCATAAGCCCACGTTTCAAAAAACTGTGATTCGCGGCCGTCTTTAGTAATGGCGAACAACGATTCACTACACCAATTCGCAGTTTCCAACAAATCCAGATTTCCGGTGAGAGCGCACGCTAGCTCTGCAAACGCTACTCTCCGTGCTGGGCCATACTTATTAAGATGAGCGGATATAGTAGTTCGTAGATCGGGAGGCACCGCAATTCCGGGATGAACTACTGGCAGCTTTGTTGGCGCCTGGATACGTGAATCTGCGTCGATAAAGATGGCTGTGTCGAAATGTTCAAGTGCGGCACGTAAGACAAACCGCTTATCGTGATATGCAGGACGGCCGCGTCCGTTTCCCGTCGCTGGCAGTCTCGTAAGGAAGTCCGTTGCCATTGGACCAACGGGATGATGTCGAAAAACCGTCACGGACAGTGCTGCGAAATCGTCCGGCTCATCCGTCAGGACAATCCACGGGATTGTCGGTGCATCCGCGCACAGCAAGCGGGCTCTGCGTCGATACTGCTCATGAATTGCCAGCGTGCAGAAACATGTACTAACTGGTTTTTGCCTGAAGAGACGGTTTGTTAAGCCGTTTAGCATTGGTTCGATAATGCTATCGCACGTCGGGATTTGATGACAACGAAAACTGTGCAGGTCGCACTGGTTTGACATTGCTAACTTCGCCGTTACAAAGGGGGCTTACTTGGCGAAGCTTCCTCACCACTCACCCCAAAATCAGTGATACTCAACTTCAATAACTTGCAGTCAGGAAGGGCGGGGTTTATCTCCCCCCCCAACAAGCATCCAATTCTGACGATAAGGTTTTCCGAGTTGAATATGTGAATTGAATGGTTGTGTGAGTTGACCCGGGTAAGCCGTTCGTCCTGAGGCAGAATTGAATGCTATGTGAGCCAGCGGGAAAGACTTACCTTCGCTGATCGTGAGACTGTGTGAGTTGAGTTATCTTGAAGGGATTTAAATGAGTCAGGCGCGTGTCTGACAATTAAGCGCTGGAGCCTTCACCAGCGCCAGCTGCGATTTCCGTTTCATCATCATCGGTACGACGACGTACGGGTGGGTCAGTCGCGCGGCGTCGTGGTGTTGAGTCAGGCGACCGACGCTCATCACGCATCTGCGCCGTCAGACCGCGAATCGCATGCTTGTCGAGGAGATGTCGAAAGGATCTTACCGACATCTTCAATAAGTCGGCCGCGTTGGTCTGATTTCCCGCATTGCGCTGCAGCGCTTCAACAACGTAGCTCTTTTCAAGCTGATCCAGGTGCGCAGTTAAATTGATTCCTTCAGCAGGAAACTCCATTGCTTCCGCAACCCGGAACGGATTGTAGTTCGTTATCTTTTCCGGAAGTCGCTCCGGCTCAATCGTACTAGTTGTCTCCAGCGCCACTGCTCGCTCAATCGTGTGTTCCAATTCCCTAACATTACCGGGCCATGAGTATTTCTCCAGCAGCTTCATCGCAGGGTCACTAATCCTTAGCGACCTGCCGCTCGCACCACGGAACTTGTCGATGAAGTGCACCGCTAGCTCTGATATGTCCTCAGCACGCTCTCGTAATGGCGGTAGTTCAATCGGAATCACGGAAACACGATAATAGAGATCCTCGCGGAACGTGCCCGCTGACACCATACGACCAAGATCGCGGTTCGTCGCAGCAATCACTCTCGTGTCGACAATCATTTCGTCAGTCGCGCCAACCGGACGTACTTTTCTCTCTTGCAACACGCGCAAGAGTTTCACCTGCATCGCCGGAGACATCTCGCCAATCTCGTCGAGAAAAATTGTGCCTTTGTTTGCCGCCTCAAACAGGCCCTTTCGGTTTGTGTTTGCGCCGGTGAAGGAACCCTTGATGTAACCGAATAGTTCAGACTCTAGTAGGGTTTCTGTGAAGGCGCCGCAGTTAACTGACACGAATGGTTTCTCGGCACGCGGACCCATGTCGTGGATCGCTCGTGCGACCAACTCTTTTCCTGTGCCTGATTCGCCAGTGACCAAAATCGTAGACTGCACTTGTGCGACGGTTTCAATCATCCGGTAGAGCGCGAGCATCCGCGGCGAACGGCCAATGATATTGCCGAGCTTGCCGCGCGTTCTTTGGCCCTGAATAAGCGCCTTGTTTTCCTCAAGCAGCGCTTCTTTCTCTTTAATGAGATCAATTTTTTCGAGAGCACGCGCAACCGTTTCCTTCAGCAGTTCGTTATCGAAGGGCTTCTGCACGAAGTCGTACGCACCGAGTAGGAATGCTTCGCGCGCCGTGTCGACATTAGCGAAGGCTGTCATCATTACAACTTCAACTTCCGGCAGCGATTCGCGAACCAACTTCAATAGATCGATTCCGTTCATGTCGGGCATGCGAATGTCAGATAGGATCAGGTCGGGTGCTGATTGCTGCAGCAGCACCAAAGCTTCGCGACCGTTCTCGGCGACGCGAACACTATGACCTTCACGTTGAAACAGGTGCGTCAGAAACTGTCGCATTCCCAGTTCGTCATCAACGACAAGCAGATTTGCCATAACTTAAGAGTTCGGAAAGAGAGATTCGCTGGTTTGTCTTAGTTCACCTGCTCCGTTTCGTCGGGGCTGACACCAGCAGGTAATTCAACGGTGATTATCGTACCGTGGCCTTCGCGACTGCGCACATTGATTGTACCACCATGATCCCGGATGATTTGATAAACAATCGACAGACCTAAACCCGTACCACCCGTCGTTGAGGAAAACGGCTCAAATAAATGTTCAACCTGTTCGGGTGACATACCGCGTCCCGTATCAGAAAACGCAATTTTGAGTCGGTTGTCTGAATTCATATCCAATTGGGCGCACAAAGTACCGCCATCGGGCATCGCCTGCAGCGCATTGCGCGCGAGATTCCAAAATACCTGTTGTAATTGGCTCGAATCAGCCTCGACGATAAGAGCGGTGTCAGGAAGTTCTTCAACAACCTTCTGAGTTTCCAAAATTTCCGGGCTGTGTTTCAAGAGTGCGAAAGTTTGGTGCAGCAGTTCACGAATATCCACCTGCGTGCGTGTCATCGACCGTGGTCGTGCGTAATTCAAAAAATCGCTGATGATGCGGTTCAGGCGATCGGATTCGCGCAAGATGATCTCCATCAACTCTGATTGCGAAGAGTCGTCACTCATTTCCGACCGCAGCATTTGGATTGACCCTCTCATCGCAGCTAACGGATTCCGAATCTCGTGAGCAATGGAAGCAGCCATACGGCCGATTGCGGCCAGTCGATCCTGCCGGCGGGATGTTTCTTCTAGTGTTCGTACTTGCGTAAGATCTTGAAATGTGAGGACGAGCCCGGTGGTTTCGTCATTTTCCGAGAACAGTGGAGAGATGCTAAAGCCTAAACGCAGTCTTAAGCCCTCGCGTGTCAGACAATCACTTTCAAATCGCGGACTCGTCTCGCCAGCTTCAACAGCTCGAAGTGAAGCCGCGATACGGTCGCCCAATTCACCAAAAATGATCGAGGCATGTTGGCCCCGAATGACAGCTTCCTCATACGCGGTGATCTCTTCAGCAGCGGTATTGAAAGTGTAGATGCGTCCCTCCAGGTCTGTGGTCACTACTCCCGAACGAATCGATTGCACAATGCGCTCGTGCAGCGCTCGTAAATTTGCGAGCGACTGTCTCGCCGCAAGCAAACGTACGTCATACCTTGACTGCCGTTCGGCTAGTCGGGCTGACAGCAGACCGACCACGAAGAATGCGATATCGAATAGACCGACTGCCTGTATTGTTTGAGAAAGGGAGCCTTCATTCAATCCTGGACCGCGCTGATCGACGCCTACGATTACCGCAAAAGCGCACATCGTAAACGCAAGAGCGCAACCAACTGAGATTACAATTGCGTCGCGCGGTCCGAGAAACAAACTAGATACCGCGATCACTACAATGTAAAGCGCGATATAGGGGGAGTGAATGACGTCGGAGTTCCAAATCAACCACGTGATCAGTAAGACGTCGATCGCAAACTGCACCCGCGCCTGAAATAGTACGGCTGTGGAAACTCGGGAGACGATGGCAAACACGAGTGTCAACCCCGTCACGATCGCGAGCACCGAAACAATGTTGCTGGTCGAGCCCCTGTTCCACAGAGTGGCGAGAAAGAAAAGGAGTAGGGCTATCGCGAGCCGTCCACTAATCAACCAAATTAATCTATTACTTCGTGACATTGAGACGGGTGTGGAGTGCAGGGAAGCCGGCATCGATTCAAGCCTACCACAACAGCTTCCAGTCGCGAGATGCTTTTCTTCACAAAAGAAAAGAGTCCGGCAGGAGCCGGACTCTTTGATTACGCCTGTTAATTGTTATTAGTGAGACTGCGAGAGCTTGCCGATAAGTGTAAACAGTGGCAAGTACATTGCGATGACAATACTGCCAATCGTGATACCCAGAAAGCCTATCAACAGCGGCTCCATTAGAGTTAACAGGTTGGCAATTGCCGAGTCGACTTCCTGTTCGTAAAAGTCAGCGATTTTGCCAAGCATTGCATCAAGCGCGCCTGTTTGTTCGCCAATGCCGATCATCTGCGCCACCATGTGTGGAAACACTTCGGTAGCTTTGAGTGGCTCGACAAAACTCTCTCCGCGTTCCACGCCTGCACGTACCTTGCCGATTGCCTCTTCGATGATCACGTTCCCTGCGGTCCTGGCTGTGATGTCGAGAGACTGAAGAATAGGTACTCCGGAAGAAAGTAGCGTTGATAAAGTTCGCGAGAATCGAGCAACGGAGATCTTTCGAAAAATGTCTCCGAGAATTGGGATCTTCAATATCAGACGATCGATGTTGCGTCTGCCGCCCGGAGTCCTGTAGTAGAAACGGATGCTGATAACGCTTGCTATTATCCCGACAAGGATGGCTAAACCACCCCAACTGGCGAGAAAGTTACTGATACCGACCACAATTCGAGTAGGCAGAGGTAATTGCTCTCCTGGTCCGAGTAAGCCGAGAAAGATCTGTTGAAACTGCGGAATCACGACGACCATAATTACGGCAACAGCGGCCACCGCCAGGATTACGACTGCGGCCGGGTAAATCATGGCCGAGATAATGTCGCGCTTTAGTTTTACGATCTTTTCAATAAAAGTGGACAATCGCTGCAGAATCAAATCCAGAATACCGCCCGTCTCCCCGGCTTCGACCATGTTGGAATAGAGCTGATCGAATACGCGTGGATGGCGCGCCATAGCAGCTGCAAGTGTCGAACCTTCTTCTACGTCCTGACGCACCTGCGACAGAATTTGTTGGAAGTATTTGTTTTCCTGCTGCTGGGCCAGAATGTCGAGACACTGGACCAGAGGTAAACCCGCATCGATCATCACCGAGAATTGACGTGTGAAAACGGATAAATCCTTTGCCTTAACTTTCTTTCTGCCGCCAAGTTTGGGAATTCCAATCTCTCGTCCCTTTTCTTTAACGGATGTAAGAGTAACCTGTTCGCGGCGGAGTATTTGACGCAAAGCTTCACGATTGTCGGCGACCCGCTCGCCGACAACTATTTCATTCAACCGATTGCGTCCTTTAAATACATACGTAGGCATGACTGTGAGCTCCAGCTACTGTGGCGGTCTATCTGTTAATTGTTGGCCGAGCACCGATGGGGCGCCCCTGCGCGTAGGGGCTAGGATGTTTTGCACCGCCGTTGTTATTCGTGTTAAGTCCTGAACCACGGTCTATTAATTCGCGTAATTCGTCGACGTTGGATGAGCGCTGCAGTGCCGTGTCGAGGGTTATCTGGCGCTTGTGGTAGAGCGACGCGAGGGCCTGGTTAAAGGTCTGCATACCGTACTTGTCCTGGCCGGTCTGCATCATTGAATAGATCTGGTGAACCTTGTCTTCGCGGATGAGATTACGAATTGCGCCATTTGGGATCAGGATCTCCAAAGCCATTGCGCGGCCTCCACCTTCAGCGCGAGGCAGCAGCGCCTGACAAAGAATCCCCTCCAAAACTAGCGATAGCTGCGCGCGGATCTGTGATTGTTGGTCGGAGGGAAACACGTCGATGATACGGTTGATGGTTGAGGCAGCTGAATTCGTGTGTAACGTCGCCAGCGTGAGGTGGCCCGTCTCGGCAATTCGCAACGCTGATTCTATGGTTTCGAGGTCACGCAGTTCGCCGACAAGTACGATATCCGGATCCTGACGAAGTGCGGTACGTAGCGCAGCGCCGAACCCGTGAGTGTCGGCATTAACTTCGCGCTGATTGACGATGCAATGCTTGTGATTGTGTAGAAATTCAATCGGATCCTCGATGGTCAAGATGTGTTCATGACGATCGCGATTAATCTTGTCGATCATAGCGGCGAGAGTAGTTGATTTGCCGGATCCAGTTGGTCCGGTGACCAAAATCATGCCGCGCGGCTTGTCACACATCTGCTTTACAACTGGGGGCAGTCCCAACTCTTCGAATGCTTTTATTTCGTAGGGAATTGCGCGGAATACCGCGCCAACCGCACCGCGTTGGTTGAAAAGATTGGCGCGAAACCGAGAGAGACCTTTTACGCCAAATGAAAAATCGAGTTCAAGGTTTTCTTCGAAGCGATGCTTCTGCGCATCAGTCAAAACGGAGTAGGCGAGTTGTTTGGTATCGGCGGAAGTGAGCACGCGGTAGTTCTCAAGCGGGCGCAAATGGCCGTCAATTCGCACCTGCGGAGCAGTGCCCGTAGTAATGTGCAGGTCCGAACCTCCCATTTCAGAGAGCTTTCGCAAAAGCTCAGACAACGAGATCTGCGGAGCATTTTCATTCAATCTCATTTCAAACCTCTCCTCGATTAGCCTCAGCTCTTACTTGTTGACGGATTGATTATTCGACTGCAGCGAACTCAGGAAGCGTTCAGCTTCATTTGCCATTCGTTCAGCAGAGTCCACGGGTGCGTTCGTCGTCAAACTGTAGACGCGTCCACTGACTTCGGTGAAATAGAAGTTCCATGTTTGTGCTGGACCACGTACGTCGCGGGGAGTTTGTGCTGTTACGACAAACACGCGAGAGCCATTGATTTCACGGACGAAATCGTTTGTGACCCAACCACCGGATACAATCATTTTGTCGATTACAACTCGGCGCAGTTCGCTGAGTTCCACGCCAGCCAACATCTTGCTCTGTTCGCGGGCCGTCAGGAAGGCGGGATTTGGTCTGCTGAGTGCGACAACCGATAAAGACATTTGACCGGGCAATAGCGAACCGACTGCGTTTGGCGTTACTTTCGTGTAAGTGGTCGCAGCATTCGGCACTGTCAAGCTATTTTGCGTCGCAACAGTATTGGAGACTGGCGCCATTACGCTGACGTTGAGAGGCAAAGTAGTGCCAGATAACAACGCGTTGCGATGAGCCATCGCAGCTGCGCGACGTTTGCGCAATCGCGCTCGATGCCGTCGCCACCATGCCCTGGAATGCCGGCGGTGATGTCTTTGCGCTACGCTGACACTTTGCCGGAGACCGTGGGCCATCGGATCAGCAAACGGTACAACTACGGATGCCGAGATGAGCAGCAACAGCAGGATGGCGGTTTCCCTTAACATCTTCATTCTCCTTTTATGCGACAGTTTCGCGGACCACTTCCTCGATGGTCGTGACGCCGCTGCGGATTTTGTAAAGACCTGACTGACGCAGCGTGATCATGCCATCGTCGATGGCTTTCTTTCGTAGCTCGAGTGCTGAAGCACCGATCAGGATCAGTTCGCGAATTTCATCGGTGATTTCCATCACCTCATAAAGTCCAATGCGGCCCTTGTAACCCGTGTTGTTGCAGGTTGAGCAGCCGCGCCCTTTGAAAGTCTTTAGTGTCTTTGCCTCTTCGGCTGAAAACCCGACTTCCATGAGTGCTTCGGGTGGATTCGCGTGTTCGTGGTTGCAATCTTTGCAGATGCGGCGAATCAGACGTTGGGCCTGAATGAGGTTGACACTAGTGGCCACGAGGAAAGGCTCGATTCCCATGTTCATGAGACGCGAGATGGTGGAGGGAGCGTCGTTGGTGTGGAGGGTTGAGAGTACAAGGTGTCCGGTGAGCGCGGCCTTGATGGCGATTTCCGCCGTTTCGAAATCACGAACCTCGCCTACGAGAATGATGTTCGGATCCTGTCGCAGGAATGACCGGAGTGCAGCCGCGAAGTTGAGACCGATTTGTTCTTTCATTTGGACCTGGTTGATACCCATTAAGTTGAACTCAACAGGATCTTCGGCGGTCATAATGTTTGTCTCAATCGTATTGAGTGACTGCAGTGCAGAATACAGAGTGTTGGTTTTACCGCTGCCCGTTGGTCCAGTGACCAACACCATTCCGTAAGGCCTGCTGATATTGCGCTGGAACTTAACGAGCGACTCGGGTTCGAAGCCGAGCTTCGTCATGTCTAACATGAGGTTCTGCTTGTCGAGCAGACGAAGCACTACCTTCTCACCGAAGAGTGTAGGCAGAGTGGAAACTCGAAAATCCAGCTCACGCGAACGGGAGTCGACTTTGACCTTGATTTTGATACGACCATCCTGAGGCAGTCGCTTTTCCGAAATGTCGAGCCGAGACATGATTTTCACGCGCGATATCAATGCATCGCGGAGTTTCAAGGGCGGGTGCATCACGTCGTATAGAACGCCATCGATGCGGAACCTGATGCGTAACTCTTTTTCGTAGGGTTCGATGTGAATGTCGGAAGCACCACGGCGCAAGGCGTCGACCAGCAGAACGTTGACGAGGCGGACAACCGGCGCGTCTTCGCTCATGCGAGAGAGAGTGGAGAGGTCTATCTCTTCATTGTCTTCCAGAACTTCAACGTCTTCTGCAGTGGTTGTGTCGAAATCAATACTGTCGAGAGAGACTAGATCAGATTGAGTGATTCCGCCGTTGCCGTTGCTGTCCTTGATCTCGTCGAGGGGTACGGCTGCCAATTCGATTTCTCGAGAAGTGCCATAGTATTTGGCAATTGCTGCTTGAATGCTTGCTTCTGCAACAACCACGGGCTCCACATTCAGTCCCGTCATGAACTTAATGTCGTCCATGGCAAACACGTTGGTGGGATCGACCATGGCGAGGGTTAATGTGGCGCCCACACGTGAGAGCGGCAATACGAAATACTTTTGGGCGACCTCTTGTGGAATCAGTCGGAGTACCGAGTCGTCGATATGGAACAGGTCAAGGTTGACGGAGGGAATTCCGTATTGACGTGAAAGAACAGCGGTAATCATGTCATCGCTGACCATGCCCAACTTCACAAGGTTGAAGCTCAGCCGGCCACCGTGCTCACGCTGGTATTCGAGCGCCTCTCGCAGGTGTTGAGGACTGATAAGATTTTCGCGGACGAGGATTTCGCCTAGTTTGGCAGACATTTTGGTTCAGAAGTAGATCGGACAACAACCGGGGCTGAGTAGAGTTTTCTGGACAGAGCGCGAGGCTTGATCTCTTACCGGAGCCTGTTACAACGGCTACGCTCAACGCCGTTGTACAGGCATAGTACTGGTTGAACGCTGAAAGTGTCAAGCGAGATTTCCCCCAAAATTAGAGGAAAACCTCACAAAGTTGAGGGCTATGGGGTTGCACTCGTGCGGCTATCGCCGGCAGCGGCGAGATGGATCAGACATTTCCAAGGAAAGGCCGCCTCAGTTGCTTGGAGCGGCCCAGGTTGGATCTAGTTTGCGGAGCGACTAGAGTATTAGATGGAGATGACGCTCAAAATGCACGACAAACTACAGCGTTGTCGGACATGAATTACTTTCACGGACGTTTTCGCCGGGTTGGTGTGGTTGTCTTTTCCGGCACCACATTTTCCGCCTTCTTCAATTCTTCGAGAATCATTTTTGCATCGGCCTTAAACTTGTGCGTGTCAGGTGCGACGTCAACAAAGTGCTGGAGGTAGTTTGCCGCGTCCTGATATTTTGCTTTGTCACCGCTTGCAAACAGAGAGAGTCCCGCACCGAGATTTGCATCCACGTTGTTAGGTTCAGCAGTAATTATTGCCTGAAACTCAGAAAATGCTTTATCCACCGCCCCAGCGTCCAGCAGCATCTGTGCAGCATCTAATTGGGCTCTCTGTTTCTTTGCGGGATCCGTCTCCGCACCGATGTAGTCTTTGAATGCCGCCAGGGCGTCATCGGCTTTAGAGCTGTCAACCTTGGTAACGAAGAATCTCATGGCATCGACACGGGTCGTTAATGCGGCGAGTTTGTTTACATTAAATTGCGCCAAGCCTGTCGGATCCGTGGGAGGCGTTTGCGCCTTGACAAGGTCTACAGCTTTTGAAGCAGCCTCTGAGGCAATGCGGAAGTCAGACTTAGCACCCTCCATGCTCGACGTTTTCGTGGCCTCGTCTGTCGCAGTTACTGCAGCGTTGAAACGATCGACACCTCGCGCCTTATAAGCGATTGCTTTGTTGGTTAGAAGGGCCGGCTGTTCCGGGTCTGCTTGCAAACCTGTGTCGTACTGTTTAATCGCTTCATCATAGTTCTTGATTTTCAGAGCTTCGTTGCCGGCTTTAAAGGACCGAGCGACTACCTCGTTCGACTCCGTGATCTTCTTGTTCTTCTCTTCGATCTCAGCATTTTTCTTGAGCATCTCCTCGCGCTTCGCACGATCGGCTGCGCTCTCGCTACTAGAAGGCGGCGCCGTCGATGTGCCGCCGGCATTCTTGATGTCCTCTAACGTTAAGCGTTTGCCGTTGCCCGGCGTTACGACTAGATCCACGTCGCTGCCTCTCCCGACCTTCACGCCGGGAATAAATGTTGGTTGCGCACTTGCCGCGCTCGCTGCTACGGTAAAGGTGCCAATAAGAGGAAGCCCGGCGAACACGTACTCGCCCTTTTTGTTTGTCTTGGTGTTGTACTTGGCCGTCAGGTCAGTACGAAATACATCGATAATCGCATCCGCAATAGCGGCCTTCTGTCCGTCTGCCTGTTGCATAAAGACGTGGCCTCGAAGTTCTCCGGTTTGCCCGGTAGCAATGAAAGCCGTTACCGTGACAAACATAATCACAGCAATTGTTCGTAAGATAAATCTATGAATCATTTCCTAAATTCCTCCAAAGGCGGTCCAATCGCCGACGCTGAGAGAGAGAACATATGATGCGCCGACACTCTTTTGAAGTTGTAAGAGGACGCAACTGATGAGCGGTTAAACTTAATAAGCAAACCGACTACTGTCAAGCAGATAAGAGACTGGATCAGCTACTCCAGCCTCACGAAACGCCCGCAGTCTTAAGGCGCACGAATCACAGGCGCCGCAGGCCACTTCCGTTTCGGTGTAACAAGACCAGGTTAGTTGAAGAGGCGCCCTCAACTGCAAGCCGGTCTTAATTATTTCCGACTTTTTCAAACCAATTACCGGCGTTTTTATAGTGATATGCGTTTCCGGTTTCGTGCCCAGGTCGATAACCGTCTGAAACGCGGAATAAAACTCAGGCCGGCAATCGGGATAGCCGGACGAATCCTCGGCGACGGCGCCGATGTAAACCGTTCGAGCTTCAATTACCTCGCCCCAGCTCACCGCCGCTGCCAGCAGGTGCGCATTGCGGAAGGGAACATAACTGGATGGAATTGTTTGCGAACTCAGATTAGACGATGTCACCGGGATATTTAAATCCGTCAGAGACGATCCCCCAATTCGTGCGAACTGTTCGAACGATAATGTTAGTCGTAGCTGGATACCAAAATGATCGGCCAAATCTTCAAACGCCTGACGCTCTCGCGATTGAGTCCGCTGGCCATAAGAAATATGAAGGAACGCAAGTTCGTCGTTTTCTGCCTGGGCAATAGCCGCAGTAACACAGGAATCCATTCCACCAGAGACGAGACAGATGGCTCTGCTCAAGCGGGCCTGATCAAGCCGTTCAGACAGTGCTGCGGTGTCGTTAGATCCTCCCATAGTCAGACGCCTCGCACGTTCGGTCCCCAGATATATTTGTGCAGTTGCAATTGCATACGCACATTCAAACCACTGTCGGCAACCCAATCCGCGAGGTCCCGCAATTCTATTTCGTTCCACGCTGGTGAGATTAGAATCGCCCTGGTCCGTTCCTGTAATTGATACTTGTGAATGACGTTCACCGCGTAGTCCCAGTCACCGCGTTCGGCAATAACAAACTTAACCTCATCCCTGCCTTTATGCAGACGCATCAGATTGGACCAGTCATTTCGTGGTTCCTCGCCTGACGCCGGACATTTCACATCAAGAATGATCTTTGCTCGTGGATCCACGTTAGCTGTCGAAACATATCCGCCCGTTTCGACCAATACTTCAAATCCGTCTTCACACAAGCGTTCGATTAGGTCAAACGCTTCCTTCTGAGCCAGAGGCTCACCGCCGGTTATTTCCACAAGCGTGCAGCCAAATGACCGTACCCGCGCTAGCACGTCATCGAGTGAAATACGCTCGCCGCCGGTGAATGTGTATTCGCTGTCGCACCAAACACAGCGCATGGGACAACCCGTGAGTCGCACAAAGGTGCAGGGACGTCCCGCGTGAGACGATTCACCTTGAATTGATCGGAATATCTCCGTGACGCGTAACATCCGTGCAAAGAAAAACGTAGCGATCGATGTAGTTTTGAATCTAGCGCAGCGGCTCAAACGTGTCAAAGTTACTAAATGTGTTGAACGGCTGCGGCAACGCGTACCCTGATTCGACATCCAATGCATGTTGCTCAACGCGATTAAGCGCTGAATGGGCATGTTAGGATTGTACGTGGCACGGACAGGAAATCGAGCAGTGAAAACACGAAACGACGACATTAATCAGGCCACAACCGAAGCGACCACACGGCTCCTGGCGCGTGCCACCAACAGTTATTCACTCCATGTCGGGCAAGTGATACCGCGAGTTGCAGCGTCTCTTGAGAAGTATCTGCTGCGAAATAGGGAAAACGTTTCGTGCGCCGAAGTGGACCGTTTCGTCGATGAGTTACATGCCGACGAGCTATGCCTGGTACTTGCCTGCGAGTGCGGCGATGAGAGTGCGTGGGGAGAATTCGTCGAACGGTTCACGGTTGTGGTGCGTTCGGCCGCGCGATCGGCGAGTTCAAACGAAGACACTGCGCAGGATCTCGCACAGTCGATATGGGCAGAGCTTTACGGATTGAAGCGAACTCGCGAAGGACAGGTCTCGGGCAAGCTCGCCTACTATTCAGGACGAGGATCACTGGCCGGATGGTTGCGCGCAGTCGTCGCGCAGCTTGCCGTTGATAGTTACCGAAAGCAGGCGCGTTTAGTACAAACGGAAGAAGATAGTGAGCTTGATCGACTAGCACATGAGATACCGATCGGTTACGCCACAACAGCCGTAGCTACTACCGTTCGAAATCCTGAACAGCTTGTCGCGACGAACCTGGCGCAGACTGATTTGCAGGAGGCGCTGACGCAAGCCATCCAAGAATTGTCACCACCGGACCGGCTGCTGGTAAGGCTTTATTACTTTGACGGACTTCGGTTACGTGAGGCAGGTTTCGTTTTAGGTGTGCACGAAGCAACAGCAAGTCGCCGTTTGAATCGTATTCATCAAGACCTCCACTCGCGGGTTCTTGAGATCCTTGTGAGAGAAAAAAGTTGGACAACAGCCGAAACAGAAGCTTCGTTGGCGGAGTTGGGTGAACATCTTGACGCGGACGTTGAAAGTCTTTTTAGGGATACCGGGGTTATCTAAGGCGCAAGGAAGGGATGGCCGAGCCGTTCTTAATTTGGATGCAACGTTTTGATGAAACACGCAAGTAACAATAATATCGACCAATTGCTGCGCCGATTAGCGAAGAGTGGACCTTCTAGCGCGACAGTTGCGCCGCACGGAACAGGGGAGCATCTCGATGCAGATGAGCTTAACTCATATGCAGAAGGGGTAGTACCGGAGTCTGCGCGGCTGCGCTACATATCACATGTCGCGGATTGCGACGATTGCAGAAGCATGATCGTACGTCTCAACCCTTCAGCAGCATGGGCGGAGCCCGAGGTCGAGAAGCCTTCATCACCTCTAATTTTAAAAACCCAACTTCGCACCATATTTTCCATCAGCAGATTGCGATACGCGGTTCCGACGCTTGCAGCATTTGTAATCATCGTCGTGGGACTCGCGATTCTTAGGGGACGACAATCCGGGAACAGGACTACGCCGCAGCCGGCGCCAGTCTCAGAGGGTGTAGTTCAACCACAGAACAGTCCCGGACTTGTTGACGCAAATCGGTCTCAGCCGACCACGCCCTTAACATCTGCTTCCAATCCAAAGCAGCCGGAAAAAACTAATGTGACGACTCAGCGCCAGGCGGAGAGTCAAACCAAGGATCAAAAGGCGGAGCACCGCGACCAACCGGAAGTGGCAGCAGCAGCTCCACAACCCGCCCAGGAACCTTCTGCTTCTGAAGCAAAGCCAACGGCTACCGTGGCGACTGAATCAGGTGCTGCGGCAATTCAGGAAGTCAAGCCGGCGACTGTGACTGTAGTGAGTAAAGAAGAGCAACAAACAACGGGCCGGCTCGATGTTGCAAGCGCCTCTACTCCTAAGAGGATTCAGACGCGACCCTATGAGAACCGCGAAGGGACCGGCCGTGTTGCCAAAGGTGACGACGTCTCGCGTGCGAAAGCACAGAAGAATGAAGAATCCGTGCGCGTTGTTGGAGGGCGGCGGTTCCGCAAAGAAGGTAGTGGTTGGATTGACAGTGCCTACAATTCCTCTTGGGCGACCACCAACATAGCGCGCGGCTCTGAACAATATCGAGCATTGATAGCTGACGAACCAGAGATTAAGACAATTTCAGAACAACTGCCCGGCGAGGTCATCGTTGTGTGGAAGGGACGTGCATATCGGATCCGGTAGCCGTAGATCATCGAATTGTGCTGTGAGTAATTAATGCTGGCCGGACCCGAGACGCTGCATTCCAAACTCCTGGATCAACCTGCGGGAACAAACGTCGAAGACGACGTGTGACCATGATGGAACGAACCGTGGCCTCGTTACTATCTAATAGACTCGGCTGTTGAGCGTCCTGTCCTCTCCATCACCAAAGTGATACATTACGTTACGTTTGGATCGGAGGTCCGTTGATGTTTTGCCCGTCCTGTGGAAATGAGATCACAGTCGAGCTGAAGTACTGTAATCGCTGTGGCGCCAACTTATCTTTGCCAAGTCCGTCGCACCAAACACCTGTGATGTTGGCTCCCGTGAAGTTAGGCGTGCCGAGTATTGTGATGGGATTGACCATCATCGCCGGCTTAGGAATCATTTTTGGCGGTGCGTCTCAGTTTGCTAGGGTTGGCATGCATCCGGCGGCGATCACCTGGATTGTGTTGTTTAGTTCCGCAACACTTTTCGGTTGTGTTGCTCTAATGATCAGGTTTTGGACCAGAATGATGACATCTCGACCTGAGGTCGTTTTACCGCAAGCCATCAGGCCGTCGGTTGCTGATCGAGGTGCTATTCCTGCGCAATTACCGCCAGGGATTGAGGGCATACCAAGCGTTACCGAACACACTACGCGCACGTTCACGCCGGCATACCGCGAACCTTCGGACCGTGGCGCACGCTAGCTCATCTTACAGATAAGGGTCGTTTCAGATGATGAACTCAGGAAAGGTTTGTCTTTTTTTGCTTACACTTGCCGCAATGGCGTCAGTAATCACAGTACAGAGTTCAGTCTTATCGCAGCATACTGGCGGACAGCCGCGAGCAGCTATGCGTCGCAATCGTGTGATATTGGAGATCACTCGCCAGATCGATCCCAAAAGAATAGAGAGTACGATTCGTCAACTCGTGGCTTTCGGAACCCGCAGTACGCTGTCTGAGCAGAATGATACAAAGCGCGGAATCGGTGCTGCGCGTGACTGGCTTTACGACGAGTTTCAAAAAATTGCGGGAACCGCGGACGGTCGAATGACTGTTGAGAAGCAAACGTTTCAGCAACCCAGGGCCCAAAGAATTCCCCAACCGACAATGCTGACCAACATTGTTGCCACTCTACAGGGAACTCAACCTGCTTCAACGCAACGACTGTACGTTGTGAGTGGTCACTACGATTCAATGTGTTCGAGTCCGACCGACGGGAAGTGCGATGCTCCGGGTGCAAACGATGACGCTTCCGGAACAGCGGCGGTTCTCGAGATGGCCCGAGTGATGGCCCCTTATAAGTTTGAGGCGACGATCATTTTTATGACAGTTGCCGGCGAGGAGCAGGGTTTGTTGGGCTCTACTTATTTTGCGGATCAGGCGAAGCAGAAGGATTGGGACATTGAAGCAATGTTCACGAATGACATCATCGGTAGCTCAGTGGGTGGCAATGGCGTGCACGATGTCCGCACAGTGCGTGTGTTTTCTGAAGGGGTACCAACGAATGAAACTGCAGCGGAGGCTAATACACGACGTAGCGTTGGCGGTGAAAACGATTCGGCTTCGCGGCAACTCGCAAGGTTCATAAAAGAAATTGCAGACATGTATGTGCCACAAATGAACGTCGCGCTAATTTACCGTCGTGACCGGTACGGACGTGGTGGCGATCACATACCATTTTTGGAGCGTGGATATCCGGCAGTTCGGTTCACTGAGCCGAATGAAAACTACAACCATCAACATCAGAACGTACGCGTCGAAAATAAGATTCGGTATGGCGATTTACCCGAGTTCGATGACTTCGGCTATATCGCAAACGTCGCTCGCGTCAATACGGCGGCTCTCGGGATGGCGGCTTTAGCTCCAGCGCGTCCGAAGGGTGTAACGATACTGACGGCAAGATTGTCTAACGATACAGACCTGCGGTGGGACGCTAACAAAGAATCGGACATTGCTGGATACGAAATTGTTTGGCGCGACACAACTTCGCCTGTTTGGACGAACTCAAAAGCAGTCGGTAACGTCACGACCTACACGATGACCGGCATGTCAAAGGACAATTTTTTCTTTGGCGTGCGAGCGGTCGATTCTGAAGGGAATCGCAGTCCTGTGACTTACCCGAGGCCAATGGGTAGAACGGCGCCCGGCGCTCGACCTGCTCCCCAACCGTGATTCTCTTTTATCAACCATCCGGTGAACCCAAGCGTCTAAGTCTGTGCCCGGGTTCGGAGTATGGGCGTCGTCGCATTCAGAGTTAAACAGCGAGCGTATCTCCAAAGGTGTTTAAATGACATCACAAAATCGATTTTCGTCAATACGTCAGACAATTGCCGCGGTTGCAGGTCTTTCACTACTGGCTGGTTTGTTTGGCATAGGAGGAACGTCATTCGCACAGAAAAGGCGTGAAGCGACGCCGGGGCTCACAGATGAGCAGCGAATCGTACACGTACTGAACCGGCTTGGCTTCGGCGCGCGACCCGGAGACGTCGCCCGGGTCGAGGCGATGGGCGTTGACAACTACATCAATCAGCAACTGAACCCTCAGACTATTCCAGACACCGTTGCGGAAAACAAAATCAAAGATCTTGCCAGTCTGAATATGACGACTGCGGAGCTTTACGAAAAGTATCCGCAGCCTGGACAACTGTTGAGACAGCTTCAGGCTCGTGGGGCCTTGCCTCCGGACCTGGCTGAGGCTCGCGATAATCGCGTCAAAGGAGAATCAAAGACAGTTGAACCAAGTGAGACGACGCCTGACGCTGGCAATATGAAGAAGGATGCTGCGCCGGCTGAGCAGGGTAATCCATTAAATAATCAAAAATATCGCGAGGTGATCCGCGATTACTACATGCAGAACGGACTCCAGCAGCCACAGCGAATCACTTCCGAGTTGCAGGCGGCCAGAATCCTCCGCGCAGTTTACAGTGAGCGACAACTCCAGGAAGTTATGGTCGACTTCTGGACAAATCACTTTAACGTGTTTGCCGGTAAAGGCGCCGACCGCTGGTTGTTACCAGCTTATGACCGCGATAGTGTCAGGCCGAACGCCCTGGGTAAATTTTCCGAATTGTTACTGGCTACTGCGCAGAGTCCGGCGATGTTGTTTTATCTCGATAATTTTCAGAGCGTCGCTCCTAACGCGCAGCGACAAAATCAGGCTTTTTCACGTGTGGGCTCGCAGCGACAAAGATTGGCCGGGATGATGATGGGCGGCGCCGGGCGACGAGATCCGATGGTTGATCGTAATGCGCAAATGCCTCAGCAGGGAGTTGGCGGTGTTCAGCCGCCTCCAGCGCAGCAGCCTAGACGCCCTCCAGCGCCGCAGGCTAGACGCGGTATTAATGAAAATTACGCCCGCGAGTTAATGGAATTACACACGCTTGGTGTCGACGGTGGTTACACGCAAAAAGACGTGCAGGAAGTTGCGCGCTGCTTTACAGGTTGGACCATCCTGGCGCCGCGGGGAGCAGGCGCCGCGGCGAATTCAATTCTCGGTAACGCGGTGCGAGAAAACGCAGGCACATTTTTCTTCAATGGGCGTGTGCACGACGAAGGCGAAAAGATAGTACTGGGCCACAAAATACCAGCCGGTGGTGGTATGAAAGACGGTTTGATGGTGCTGGATATTTTAGCGCATCATCCCGCAACAGCTAAATTCATAGCGACGAAGCTAAGTCGGCATTTCGTTTCAGACAATCCACCAACAGCACTCGTTGATCGAGTAGCGGCTGCATTTACGCGCAGTGACGGCGATATCAAAGAAACATTGAAGGCAATTTTCTTTTCGCCGGAATTCAATTCCGCTGATAAATATCGAGCAAAGATCAAGCGCCCATTCGAACTCGTTGTAAGTGCAATCCGCACACTCGGTGCCGATACGAACGGTGGTCCAGGTGTGCATCAGTGGATTGCTCGCATGGGTGAACCACTTTACGGTTTTCAGACACCGAACGGTTATTCGGACATCGCCGAGAGTTGGGTGAACACCGGCGGTTTGCTCGAGCGTATGAACTTTGGTTTGGCGCTCGCGAGTAACCGCGTACCTGGAACTCGTGTGAATCTTTCCCGATTCATCGCGGCAGAGTCGTCAACGGACAAAGCTCGAGTAATGGATCAGTTTCTGAATGTGATCCTCGCCGGCGACGTTTCACCGGCTACAAAGGAAGCGTTACTCAAGCAGATGGATCAACAGACTGTAGTGAGTGTTCCGGCAGGGCCCCCTGCCAGAGTGAATGACGTAGCTCAAATGGAAGGAGCTGCGGGACGAGGACAGCAGCGGCCTCGTGTGGAAGCAAGTATTAACGATCCGGTAACCAAAATTGTGGGACTAATCCTGGGTACGCCAGAATTTCAGAGGCAGTAAAGAAATGAATCGAAGATTCTTTATTAAATCCGGCAGTGTCGCATTAGCGAGTGTTGGCTTTTCGCTTTCCACTCCATCGTTTCTGCAGCGCGCACTCGCGGCATCCACGCTCGGCACTGGCGCCAAGGTCAAAACACTAATAGCAATCTTTCAGCGCGGTGCTGTTGATGGTTTGAATATGGTTGTGCCGTTTGGCGAGAAAAGTTACTACGAACTGCGACCGACGATAGCGATAGCAAAGCCAGGCACAGGAAATACTGAGTCTGCGATCGACCTGAATGGCTTCTTCGGATTAAATCCCGGCCTCGCCGCATTCAAACCGCTGTGGGATTCGAAGCAGCTGGCTATCGTGCATGCGGTCGGGTCGCCCGACAATACGCGGTCGCACTTCGATGCGCAGGATTACATGGAATCAGCGACGCCCGGCGTGAAATCGACCGGTGATGGATGGCTCAACCGGTATCTTCAAAGCAAGGAAGATTCGAGCCACTCCCCGTTCCGTGCAGTTGCAATAAACCAAACGATGCCTCGAGTGCTTCAGGGGCGCGCGCAGGCGGTAGCAATGTCGAGCCTTGCCGATTTCAATATCCGCGCGGGTCAGCAGTCGGCAAGCTTGCAGGGCGGCTTTGAGGCAATCTACGGGCGTTCACAAAACGATCTACTGGGCGGAATGGGACGCGAGACTTTTGAAGCGGTTAATTATTTGAAGAAAGTCAATCCCGCGCAGTACAAACCTGAAAATGGCGCCGTTTATCCACGCACGCCGTTTGGCAATTCACTGTTGCAGATTGCGCAATTGATTAAGGCGGGAGTGGGTTTGGAAGTTGCCTTCACGGACATCGGCGGTTGGGACACGCACGTGAATGAAGGGAACGCGCGCGGCCAGCTTAGCAATCTCCTCCAACAGTTTAGTTCGGCAATCGCAGCGCTCTATCTCGATTTGGGCCAACGGATGGACAACGTTGTCATCCTGACGATGTCAGAGTTTGGTCGTACGGCAATGGAAAACGGGAATCGCGGCACCGATCACGGTCACGCGAATGCAATGTTTGTGCTCGGGAACAGTGTTCGCGGAGGCAAGGTGTATGGCGAGTGGCCCGGACTCGCCAGCGACAAATTGTATGAGGGTCGCGACCTGGCACTGACAACCGATTTTCGCGACGTGTTTGCGGAAGTTGCCGCTAAGCATTTAGGAACATCAAAGCTGCAGCCGGTGTTTCCCGGGTTTGCCGTTAATGAGAAGAACTTCCGCCGGTTCTTGGGATAATGCGGATTCAGTCTCAACGCTGGCGTCCTCACCCGCCTGATTCTCTCAATAATCTCTGTGCTGAAAATTAGCCGGCGAGGGCGTCCGCGTTCCTGTGAAGTGCCGAAGCGCTACCGCATATTCACTACCAACGCAATCTGCCGAACCGATTGATCAAGTAAAGCATCAATCCCGCAATCACTGAGATCGTGACAGCCAGAGTGAAAGCATCATTGTCACGGCCCGCCTGCACAGCATCGTAAATCGCCACCGATGCCGTTTGGGTCTTGCCCGGTATGTTGCCGGCAATCATTATAGTTACGCCAAAATCGCCGAGAGCCCGCGCAAATGCCAGCGCGGTTGCAGCGAGCACCCCCCGCGACGCCAGCGGCAAAGTAATCCGAAAAAAAATTAACCGATTATTCAGACCCAGTGTCCGTGCGGCCGCCTCGAGTTCCGTATTCACTCCTTCAAACGCTGCTCGCAAACTCTTTGTTACGAGTGGCAGCGCGTGAATCGTGGCGGCGATGACCGCAGCCGTGACCGTGAAAGTTAGTCGGATGCCGAATTTGTTATAGAGAAAACCACCAATTGACGAGCGCGTGCCCAACAGCACCAACAGGTAATACCCCAAAACAGTTGGTGGCAGAACCAGTGGAAGAGTTACAACGGCGTCGATCAAATTTCTACCGGGAAATCGTTTTCGTGCGAGGAGCCAGGCGAGGGCGCTACCTGCGACCAGGGCGATTAACGTCGCGGCGGCAGCAACGGCAAACGAAAGCCTGATTGGAAACCAGTTAATGACCGGGGAAAGATTAAAATACACTGCAGGCCCAATGCGAAGCTTTGAAAATGAGAAAGCGTTAAAGAATAATTCGCGTTTTCCCTATTAAACAACCTGCTGCCGCACTTCTGTAATGGGAATCGACAATAGGTAGCGAAAAGGCAGAAATGTCGTCGAGGCTTTTGGCCGGCCCACCAAAGTCGTGGCGAATAATATGATCTATTTCAATCCGGATACAGCCGTGGCTATTTCACGATTTCTTCTAAATGCAAGGGCAGACAAAACTGTTGCTAACAGTGTACCCGCAACGATGCCACATAGATCCCACTGCAGATCGTTTGCTGTGTCGTGTGGTCCCCATATGCGATGGCCGTTGAAATAGACTTCATCCCACAACTCGATAATTTCGTAAAAGGCCGAAAGACTAAACACTGTGGTAGCAGCAAAGAAGGCAGTAAGCGATGGTGACAATCGATAATGTGATTTATAAAGTGTTTGGTCGACCAGCCAGACGAAAATCGGAGTCACGAGGATCTGTACGGTCAGATGGGAAAATTCATCGTATTGCATTGGTCCAAATCGACGACCGTACATGCGGAAATAGTTTCCCCCAACATCTACTTGTAATGCGATGAACACCAATATTAGCAATGCAGCCGGTATTGTGACACCGAACCGGCGGCGTGCGTAAAGGTACACAATACTTAGAAAGGTTATGCCGAAAATTGAGTTAAAGCCGAGCGACAGATAACACATCTTCAGTAAAAACGCGGCACCGCAAACAAACCCAAGCAGCGCCAGCGGAATTTCAAATCTTTTGGGCAAACTCATTTTTCTTCTCTACGTTCTCTGCAGACTCGTAATGTTGAGGCCAAGCCCGCAAGCAATTCGTATCCGACTTTTGCTCGGAGGGCGAGGACCCTTACAATCGCGTGTACTGGCATGAACCTCGCGCCTAAAATCTTTTTCTACGAATCACTACCTTCCACAAACACCGAAGCAATTCGTCTTGCTGTTCGCGGTGCAGCTGAAGGCGTGACAGTTGTGGCGGATGAGCAAACAGCGGGCCGTGGCCGCATGCAGAGGAGTTGGTCTTCACCAAAGGGAGCGGGTCTTTACTTCACAATTCTCTTGCGGCCGACAATTTCTTTAGAACGATGGCCTTTACTAACGTTTATGGCGGCGGTAGCAGTGAACGACGCTCTAAAAGAGACTTGTGCGTTGGAGACTCGAATTAAATGGCCCAATGATATTCTTGCAGGTGAACGAAAAATCTGCGGCATCCTTGCTGAAGCTACTGACACTCCTCAGGGCCGCGCAGCCGTAGTTGGAATCGGTATCAATCTCACCAGCGAAGCGTTTCCTGGCGAACTTGCTCACACTGCAACCTCTGTTGCCGAGGCCTCGGGCAGGAATCCGAGACGCAACCACCTTCTCGATGTTCTAATCGAGGCGATCGATCGCTGGTACGCAGTGCTGCAGAACGAAGGCGGGCCAGACATGCTGATCCAGCAGTGGATGCAGCGCTCGGACTATGCTTACGGAAAACACGTACGAGTTAACAGTGAGGGCCAGGTTGTTGAGGGCATTACTGCGGGCCTTGAGAGCGATGGTGCATTGCGCGTCGAGAGTGAAGACGGCCTAATTAACGTAGTCCGCGCTGGGGACGTCGTGAATGTCCATCGTTCTACCAACTAAGGCATGACAGACAGCAAACGAATAGTCATCAACACCTTTGGCTCTTTTGGCGACATTCATCCGTACATGGCAATTGCCGCGGAGTTAAAAACGCGTGGACATCAACCGGTAATCGCCACAATGGAGTTTTATCGAGGAAAGATCGAGCGTGCCGGTCTTGAGTTTGCGCCCGTGCGCCCGAACATCCCGGCACCAAAAGAACAGGATCAGAAATTAATCGAAAGAATTATGGAGCCGAAGTGTGGTCCGAGGTTCCTCATGGAAGAGATAATCTTTCCTGCAATACGTGACGCATACGACGATTTGATGTCAATCGCCGCCGGTGCAGACCTGTTAATTACTCATCCCGCCGCACCCGCAGGACCGATGGTCGCACACAAGACAGGTTTGCCGTGGATATCCACGGTACTTGCACCTTTGTCGTTCTTCTCTGCCTATGATCCACCCACACCGCCGTTCTGGCCTTGGCTCAGCAAAATTTCCGTGCTTGGGCCACGTGTGATGAGGCTGTTCCTTGACACGATAAAACGTGGTTATAAGGCTGAGCAGGTTCAAAAGGTACGTATCAATCTCGGTATCGCCGATTACGGCAATCCAATGTTCGAAGGCCAACACTCGCCTTTTCTGGTACTTGCAATGTTTTCACCACTTTTCGCAGCGCCGCAAAAAGATTGGCCACCGCAGACAGAAATCACGGGCTTCGCTTTTTATAACGGCGGCGACGAAGGTGAACTGCCGAGCGAACTCGAGGAGTTCCTCGTTCGCGGTGAGGCCCCGATTGTGTTTACGCTCGGCACGTCCGCTGTTTGGGTTGCAAGCGATTTCTTTGAGCAAAGTGTGGTAGCTGCGACTAAATTGGGCAGACGCGCTGTTCTGTTAATCGGCGACGAGCGCAATCAGCCGTTAAGTTTACCGGAGACGGTTATCGCTATTGATTATGCTCCTTACCACGTATTGCTACCGCGAGCCTGTGCTGTTGTGCATCATGGCGGCGTTGGGACAACAGCGCAGAGTTTGCGTGCCGGTGTCCCGAGTTTGATAGTGCCTTTTGCGTTCGATCAGGTTGACAATGCAATGCATGCAGTGCGACTGGGCACCAGCAGAACTGTTTATCGTCGTAACTATAAGGGCGAGTTGGTAACGCGTGAGCTTGAACTGGTAATGAAGGCCCAATACATTGAGCGCGCACGCGTCGTTGGCTTGACACTGAAAGAAGAGCACGGTGCTTCGCGGGCCGCCGATTTGATTGAACAGTTTTCAATAACGACTGCGAACAAAGAAGAGGAACCAGTCTATGCTTCTGGTCATTGATGCAGGAAACACTAATACGTCATTGGGCGTGTTTCGCGGATCCGATCTAATCGCTCATTGGCGGCTGACTACTGACGCGATGCGCACAACTGATGAATACGGTGTGCATGCGCGCAACCTGTTTGCACTGGCTGAACTTGATTTCAAGGGTATCGATGCGATCGCAATCGCTTCTGTCGTGCCGCCCCTGAACTACACCCTAAAACGCATGGCCGAAGTTTACTTCCACCTCACGCCTCTATTTGTAGATCACACAACCGACGCGGGTTTGCGGATACTGTACCAACCAGCGTCTGATGTGGGTGCGGATCGTATCGTTGACGCAGTGGCCGCGTGCCAAAAATACGGTGCTCCGTGCATTGTCGTGGATTTTGGCACCGCTACGACCTTTAATGCGCTAAACTCTGCCGGCGAATACATCGGTGGGCTGATTACTCCTGGGATAATGATCTCTTCTGAAGCCTTATTCGCCCGTACAGCAAAACTTCCGCGAGTCGATATTAAGCGGCCACAGACCGTGATCGGATCGTCTACCGTATCGGCGATGCAGTCGGGACTATATTACGGCTATGCGGCATTGGTTGATGGCGTTTTGGAAAGAATGATCGCCGAATTAGGATCCAAGCCGCGGGTAATTGCGACGGGCGGGTTAGCACAATTGATTTTTACGGGTTCCAGGTTTATCGAGCTTGTAGACGAAACGTTGACGCTTGAAGGACTGCGTCTTGTATATGAACGACAACTTCCCAGGATACTTTAGCTGGACTTGTTCGGCAAAAATTTAAGTCTAACCGTCAGCAACCATGAACTCGAAGAATAATGTGGCAAACCGAAAGTTTGTCGATATCGGGCTTGAACTACTATAACTATTTTACGGAAATTGAGGATGCATTTGTCAGACGACGAGGCAAGCACCTGTTCATCAGCAATCTTGATTGGGCCTTGATCGAAACCTGGAAAGACCGTGAGATACCTCTTCATATCGTCCTGCGTGCAATTGAAAAAGCGTTCGATTCTTACGAGGCGAGACCTCGCAAAAGATCCGTCAAGTCGCTGTTTTATTGTCAGGAAGAAGTAGAAGCGCAATTCACCGAATGGTTGGAATCTCGTGTGGGTGCAGCGAACACCGAGTCCCTGGCGAGCCCGCCTGATTCCACCAGGTTTTCTGCTGACGCCATTGCGCACTACTTGAAACAATCTCGTACGACCTTAGCTCAAGCAACACAGTCGTGCGCCGGCAAAAACGATGAGCTAACAGAAGCGCTCGATCGCGCCCTTACTCTGTTAAGTGAAATCGAGCAGGATTTTACGAACAATGGCACACAGGACACACGCAAACTGGAAGATTCATTAACAGGTCTTGAACGGATGCTGAATGACGCAATACTGACTACGACCGAACAGTCGCATTTGAAACAGATCACAAAAGAAATCTCAAAACAGCTGCAGCCCTATCGACAGCAGATGGAACCTACTGCATACGACCAAACTTTAAATAAGCTGTTGCTGAAACGGCTGAGGGAGGATTTTGCCGTGCCGCGACTAAGCTTGTTTTACCTATAACTCTGGAACGTGACCTTCACGAGCCACTTCTAAAATAAAGGAGAACGTAATGGCTGAAATGACAATCAGACGCTTCGGCGTGTTTTCCGTAGCGAAGATGCAAGCCCTTGTTGGCTTTGTGATGGGCCTGATTATTGGAGTGATTTATGGACTTATCCTCATCGTTGCGGGTGCGGCAATTCTCGGGTTCGGCGGACGAGACGCAGCTGCAGGCGGCGTTGGTCCGGTCGTTATGGGAATCGGCGTGATGATAATAGTGCCGATCTTCTACACAATACTCGGGTTTATCGGGGGTGCAATTGTCGCGCTGGTCTATAATTTGGCTGCAGGCGTGATCGGCGGGGTGAAGTTTGATCTCGAAGGGGCCAGTCCGGAATATGCGCCTCCTCCACCACCACAACAGTGGGCACCTGCCTATCCGGCGAACTAACGTTAGTTGCGCAAAGGTAAAAATTGGCGGCACGTCTTCCGTGTTTTGAAATTCCGTGCCGCCGCGTCATAGTTTATTGCAGTAAATGTCAGTTGAATTAACGGTTGATATCGAACGCATCCTTCCTGGTGGACTGGGGCTGGCACATTCCAATGGCGAAACTATCTTTGTTTCGCTGGCTGCACCCGACGATCGCTTACGCGTAACGATCGATCGACGGCAGCGCAACGTAGCCTTCGCTTCTATTAAAGAAATTCTCGATCCTTCTCCACTTCGCGTTGAGCCACCGTGTCCGTACTTTGGACGTTGTGGCGGCTGCGATTTTCAACAGCTTACTTATGACGCACAGTTGCTGGCGAAGTCAGAGATCATCCGCGATTGCCTTCATCGAATTGCCAAACTGAGTGATCCGCCAGACGTGAAGGTTCAACCCTCGCCTGAAGTTTGGCGGTATCGTGGACGAGCAGTGTGGCAAGTATCTGAGGACAAGCAGGCGATTGGATACTACGAGCGTGGCTCGCGCCGAGTTTGTGATATCGCCGATTGTGCTGTGCTGCTGCCTCAACTTCAGGCAACTCTCGAACGTGTGCGCAGCACACCAATCTCGGAAATGGCCAATGATCTGAAACACTTGGAGGTCGTAACTGGTGACGATGGTGTATCGCTCGCCCCCGAGTTCGCGGAATTCCAGACTAACGAAGTGACGCTGCGAATAGGTGATGAGACCTATGCCTACAATGCGCGCGCTTTCTTCCAGATAAACCAAACGTTACTGGAAAAGTTGGTTACTTTCGCGCTGGGTGGACGACAGGGCGAGACGGCTGTCGACTTATATTGTGGGGTAGGCTTGTTTACGTTGCCTCTCGCGCGCCGGTTCAGGAAGGTTTTTGCAGTTGAAGCGAATGGCGTAGCTTCAGCCTTTTGTCGGAAAAACCTGGAGCGTGCTAATTTGCAAAACGCTCGAACGGAAACGGCGACAGTTGGTGAATGGCTTCGCGTGCATTCGAAGAAAAGTGCGCCTGTTGATCTGGTACTGCTTGATCCACCCAGAGCGGGTGCTGAATCGGTTGTGATAAGGGGTGTACTAGATTTGGAACCGGCTCGTATCTGTTATGTCTCCTGCGACCCGGCCACTCTTGCGCGCGATTTAAAGAAACTAGTGTCGGCCGGATATTCACTTGACTCTATTATGGCCTTTGATATGTTTCCGCAGACGCATCATGTTGAGACTGTCGTTCATCTCGTGAAACAATAATTCGACAATTTCAATAGACTGCTGTTCCTCATCAACGGCAATGACGACCAAACCTCACGCGCTGTTCACTCAGCAACCTCTCGTTGCGATCGCCCTCGCATTTTCGGGTGGAGTTCTCTTATCGCATAGCCTGCCTATCGGGCTAAGAGTCGGGATTCTTGTTTGTGCCCTCTGCTCCGTCACTTCCGTCATTGCAGTTATCCAACAAAAGAAACACCTTGGTGCAATCTTCCTGCTGGGGGCCGTCGCCGCCTCAGGTGCGGCACTCTTGACTATTCAGCAACGCAATCTCGCACAACATCGATTGGCCGAACTACTTAACACTGGAGTAATCGATCAAAGTACTACTGTTCTGGTTTCAGGAGTGCTGACGCGTCCACCTGAATTCTCCAGGCAAGGCGTTCACCTGGTCGTGGAAGTACGCACGGTAGTGATAGCCGAAAAGGAAATGCCAGGGGATGGCGTGGTCGCACTCTCCGCGAAATATCAGAGTTTGGCAGATCTTGATCGCTACCGCGAATTGGGTTTGAAATACGGAACGCTCATCACAGTTTCAACAAAGCTGAATCGAACTGACTCCTATCGCAACCCCGGTGTGTCTACGCTTTATGATTTTCTGGATCGCGAAGGTTACGACGCGGTCGGTTATATCAGGTCTCCGCTGATGATCCGGCGCATGAACGATCAGCCTGTTTCTCGATGTTTGGGGTGGTTATACCGGTGGCGCGAACTCGTTCAGCAGCAAATGGAAAAAAGCTTTTCGCCAGAGACTGCAGCCGTTCTCGAAGCCGCTTTGCTAGGCAATCGCTACAACTTGACACCTGGCGTGGCGGAACGGTTTCGTAACGGCGGAACATTTCATGTGCTGGTTATTAGCGGTCTACACATAACCTTCATCGGTGCAATCGTGCTCTTAGCGGTGCGGTTCGTGTGGCGAAACCGGTTCGTACAATTCGTTTGTTCGGCGACCGTTGTGTGGGCCTATGCCGTTGCCGTCGGTGCGCAGGCGTCAGTGGTGCGTGCGGCGGTGATGTTTTCTTTCGTCACCGCTGCACCAGTCGTCTTCAGGCGAGCTTCAGCGCTTAATGGTCTTGGAGCGGCGGCTCTTGTGCTTCTGCTGTACAGTCCAAAGCAGTTATTCGATCCTTCCTTGCAGCTTACTTTTGTATCTGTGTTGGCAATCGTCACCATTGCCTGGCCATTGCTGCAAAACATGACATTGATTGGTTCGTGGTATCCCACGAGATCATCTCCATACCCGCCATCGTGTTCTGCAGCATTTCGGCACCTTTGTGAACTGCTTTTTTGGAACGAACAACGCTGGCGTAATGAGTTATCGCGCTCCACGCATTCCTACAGGCTATTCAAATCGCCGCTGGCTGCCCGTTCAAAGCAATTTCATGTGCAGGGTCTCGTCCGGTACGTCTTTGGCGCGGTCGTGGTTTCCACCAGCGTGCAGGTTTGTCTCCTTCCGTTTCTCTTGATCTACTTTCATCGAATTTCGCTTGCATCATTGGTTCTGAACATTGGCGTCAGTTTGATGTTGGCGGTGGTGGCCATCGTAGGTTGCATGGCTCTAGTTGTCTCCCAATTGAACGTTGCGTTAGCTGAGCCTCTCATCCAGATTGCAAACGGAATCAATTTCATTATGGTGCACAGTGTCGATCCATTTTCCCGGTTAGGTCTCGCGTCAATCCGCCTCCCGGAATATTCGGGTGGGGCTTCCGCTATCTACGCCTTTTATTATGTGCCAACACTCTTCGTTGTGAGAGAGCTCTTGAGTTGGAATCCGTTCAATCGCAAACCTTGCCGAATGGGATTTGCACTGATTGCTCAGGCTGTGATGATTGGGTTAGTGGTTCTTCACCCTCTGAGCTCAGGTAGGCCCGAGGGAACATTGCGCGTGGATTTTTTAGATGTCGGGCAGGGTGACAGTGCGCTGATTACTACGCCAACCGGGGAGACACTGCTGGTTGACGGTGGTGGACGTCCCGCCTTCCGGAAGCAGTCTGTAGACGAGGAGCCTGCGGACACGCGGAGTATTGGCGAAGCGGTGGTGTCCGAATACCTTTGGTGGCGCGGACTCGACCATCTCGATTTCATCCTGGCGACTCATGCTGACGCCGACCATATCGACGGACTGAACGACGTTGTTAGAAACTTCGGTGTGCGCGCGGCATTTGTTGGCAGGACCCCTGACGATGATTCCGAATTCCGAAAGTTTTCTGAAACTCTGACGGCGAACAGTGTGCCGCTTCACATACTAGCCTCTGGTGATCTCCTGCGCTTTGGCGGATTAGACGTTTACGTTTTGTGGCCGCCATCAGCAACGTCAGGTGCGTCCTCCGGAAACAACGACTCGGTTGTCCTGCGCCTGGAGTTTGGCAGCAGAGTTTTCCTGTTGACTGGAGATATCGAGGAGGGAGCGGAGACTGGAATTCTAAACGAATCGACTGCGATCGGGAGCGATATCGTGAAGGTCCCACATCACGGAAGCAAAACGTCTTCTACCAAAAAATTCGTTGAAGCGACACATCCCTGCATAGCCATCATATCCGTTGGGCTGGTATCCATGTTTGGTCACCCGCATCGCGAAGTTATTGATCGATGGTTAAAACAAGGAGCCGAGGTGCTAACGACGGGTAACTGTGGAACAATTACGGCACGTACAGATGGTAAGAGTTTTCAGATTGAAACTTTTGTCCATTCTTCCTCATGCCGGTAAATGAATGCCACGGGCTTGCAGGGTGGAGTCTCACGTTGGCTGCCACCAAACCTGTGCAAGCCACTGTGTGACTAAAAACTACTGGTGACGCGATTAACTGGACCCTAGCGGACACTACCGTTTGCCGGGAAACGTAAATCCATATTTGCCAAGGATTCGGCGGCCTTCAGGGCCTGTGACATACGCTGCGAATTGTCGCGCACTGTTCTCAGCCCTGGTCGATTTCATAACTGCAATTGCCTGGTCCAGAGGTTTGTGAAAATCTTCGGGTACGAGTACCCAGTGTCCATCTGTCTGTGAACCAAGCGACAGAGCTACTATCGCCACCTCGACGTTTCCAGTCTGCGCATACTGGAGCGTCTGCCGAATGTTTTCACCGTAAACAAGTTTCGGCTTAACGGCACCCCAGATTCCAGCGTGCTCAAGTGCTTCACGGGCAGCAATGCCGTAAGGCGCGTGCTCGGGATTCGCCATGGCGATTCGCGTGATATCTGAACGAGCGAGATCTGTAACTTCTTGAATCTTCAAGTTACTGTCTCGCGGTGTCCACAACATTATGCGGCCTCGCGCATAGACGGCTTTCGTATCGCTGAACACCAGTCCTTGATTATCCAACTGGTCGACATATTCAGTGTTGGCTGAAGCGAACAGATCGACTGGTGCGCCATTCTCAATTTGTTTCGCGAGCATTCCACTGGATCCAAAACTGAAAACCACCTTGACGTTTGTGGCTTCCTGAAAATCGCGTCCAATCTCTTCGAATGGAGGGGCGAGATCAGCAGCGGCAGCAACGGTCAGGTCTTTCGGTGTGGAGCTTCCATGACAGGCGCCGAACAAGAAAATCGTGATCGTCAAACCGATCAGAGTCCGTTTGAGCGCGCAGAGTCTCAGGATCGAAAGCATTTTGTCGCGAGTTGTTCGGGGGCGATTTGTGCGCGGCGGCGTGACTGGAAGCAGCGACGGAGTGTCGTCCCTACAAAATACCGAAATCTTATGCGTCGGAATCATCTGGGACGTAGAGATCGATGTCCTGACTGCCAACCTTGTAAGTTTTGAGAACGCCCAGCGGCGGGGCATAAATGTGAATGGTGATTAGATCCTGTCCACTGTTTTCGGGATTTCCCAGCCGGTGAATATCAGGCACACCGGCGCCGGTGATGTCGCCGGTATGACATTCGCGTCCACTCCGATAAGAGAGGCCCTGCGTATCGTCGTAACAAAAAATCGTTTCCGACATAAGGCCCTCCTGTACTTTAACTACGCCATGGGATCCATTGTGATCGTGAATTGGTGTGCGATGTCCGGGTCGCCAACAGATGACGAGCATCTCAACCGACTCGTTCCGACAAACTCGATGCCGCCAGTAGTTGGCTTCTTTGAAACCGATATATGGCTCAAGGTCGGCTCTCGTGATTGTTGCTTCGGACAACCAACCGCTTATTTGATCGAGCGATGGTGGCACACTCTGATACTGCAAACGCGCTACGAGCTCACTGAACTGTAGCTGAGGATTGGGTCGTGATTCGATTGGCGTCTCGTCCTGGGGATTCAAATGAGTTGACAAGGTGAACTCCGAAAAATGCGGTAGCGAACAGCTTCTTAAACCGATTAAGTTTTATATGCGCAACAAACTTTAGAGTCAAGACATAGGCGTACAGAACGGATACCCATTGCTGTTTTTTGAAAGCAGAACATTACGTCAGGAGGACTGCAGAATTAGCCGCAGGTCGCGCACGTTTGTTCCGGTTGCGCCGGTCATGATGGTATCGCCGAGAGCGTTGAAGTACGAGTAAGAGTCACTTTGCTCGAGAAATCGTCCAGCGTCCAATCCCGCAGCACGACCGCGCGTCACCGTTTTTTCGTCCGCGATCGCCCCAGCCGCTGGACTGTTACCGTCAATTCCGTCAGTGCCGGCACTAAGTACGACGGTGTGCGCTTGAGTGCCACTTCTCATATCCAACTCCATTGCGCAACGCAAGACCGTTTCGAGGTTGCGGCCTCCAACGCCATTACCTTTGACTGTACAAGAGAATTCACCACCAGAAATTAGGCAAACATCCGCTTCGCCCCGCGTACGCTGAAGCGCTTCCAGCAATAATCTGCATCCCTCTGCCACCGGCTGTTCGCTGATCCCATTTGGAATGTGAGCGACAAAGCCCAGCTCTGTTGATTTGTACAATGCCGCCTCGAGCGCCGATTGATTATCAAGCACAACGCAATGGCCACTCGTGACGAGATTCCGACCCGGCGATTTTCTTTTACTACGCAGCACTTCCGTCACTGCTCGTGGCAAGGCGGAGAACAATCCATAGCGTTCAATGACAGGCATCGCATCCTGAGCATTTCCTGGTGGCAAAGTTGGTCCAGATGCGACCGTAGTCTCATCACCGACGTTCGTGTCCGAAACAATCAGCGTGAAGTTGTCGACGGCTGTTCGGCTTAGGAGCGCGCCGCCCTTTACCCGCGAAATAGTTCGCCGAACTGAATTGATTTCATTAATCGTCGCGCCAGATTGAACGAGTACTCGATTTGTTTCGCGCATATCTGTCAAGGTGATTGTCTGATCAACAGGACACTCGATCATTGCAGATCCGCCGCCGGAAACTAAAAACAAAACGAATCCACGCTCCCGATTTGCCCGAACCAGTAGATCAAACGAAGCGTCAGCTGCATGCAAACTTGCATCGTTTGGCAGGGGATGACCGCCGAAGAAAACCTGCCATTGCGGAGTGAGTGCGTTAGCAAAGGTTTCAGGACAGCTAACGACTCCTTGAACGATCCTGTCTCCGAGTTGATCGATGGCGCCGAGCGCCATGTTCATTCCAGCTTTCCCGATGCTGATAATAAAGATTGGCTTCAGAGCCACTTCCAACTCAACTTCACCAATCAACAGACGCGTGCCATCAACACGAACAGCATTGCGGATTGCCTTGCGTGCATCAACTGCCGCAAGCGCGCTTGTGAAGATCGTTTGCGCGGCGTCACGTAAATCAGCGAGTGATCGCATCACCTGGATGGAGAATGAGGAGATGCGGCGAAAGCACTTCGTTTCATATATGCAAACGCATGCTTGTTAAGAGCTTAGCGCTACGCCGCTCGGGTGTGCATTTTGGTGAAAACTGAACTAAATCAAAAACTTAGCTGAACGGAATCGAGATTGTCCACAGGGTTTTCCACAACTCCGGTGGAAGTTTTGCAAAACTGTTGCGGCACCTGATCTAAAATCAAAGAACTAAACCGCGTCTCCCATTTCGTCCCAGTCGGCTATCATCTCGTAAGCGCGACCGAGTACAGGACGCGGCCGTGATCCGTCCGCCTGCCCAATTAAACCTTCACGTTCCATGATGTCAAGAATTGCAGCGGCGCGGCCATACCCAATTCGTAGTCGCCGCTGAAGAACGGAAGTAGAAGCACGCTTCATCTCCACGCAAATTCGCAATGCCTCTTCGAAAAGCTCATCGTGCTCGCCGTTGGTGGTTTCGAGGCCCAGCGCCTCTTCTTCTGATTGCGTGATTGTTTCATCGTAGGCGGGCGGTCCTTGTGCTTTGGCGTGTGTAACGATCCGGTTAATCTCCGTTTCGTCGATATAGGCGCCATGGACGCGAATCAAGCGCGAAGTCCCTGGTGGTAAAAAGAGCATATCGCCACGACCGAGCAGTTGCTCCGCACCATTTGTGTCGATGATTGTGCGGGAATCGACCTTGGATGAGACGCGGAACGAAATACGCGAAGGGAAGTTGGCTTTGATTAATCCCGTAATGACGTCAACCGAAGGTCGTTGCGTTGCAAGAACAAGATGGATACCGACGGCACGTGCCATCTGCGCAAGACGTGTAATCGAATCTTCCACTTCGCGCCCCGAAGTCATCATCAAGTCAGCCAACTCATCAATGATAATGACGATGTAAGGCAGTGGTTTCCAGGGGTCTCCTTTTTCGTCGTATTCCTTGACCAGATTGCGCCGCATGATTTCGGTGTTGTAACCGTCGATGTTGCGGACACCCCAACCGGCCAAATCGCGGTAACGGCGCTCCATCTCGGCAACTGCCCATTTCAGAGAACGCGATGCAAGTTTAGGGTCGACAATAATTGGCGCGGCGAGGTGTGGGATATCTTCGTAGAGTCCGAGTTCGAGCCGCTTTGGATCGATCAGAATGAACTTCACTTCATCTGGTCGGGCGCGATAGAGGATCGAGACAATCAACGCATTTACCCCGACCGATTTTCCCGACCCGGTTGTACCTGCAATCAGCAGGTGCGGCATCTTTGCAAGATCCGCGACGTAATTTAGGCCATCTATGGTTTTACCAAGGGCGATGGTCAGTTTTGACGGTGACTCGCGAAACGCTCGCGACTCGATAACCTCTCGCAGATAGATTGTCTCGCGACGCGGGTTGGGGACCTCGATACCAACGTGAGGTTTGCCGGGCATACGATCGATGCGAATTGATTCAGCTTTCAGTGCCAGGCAAAGGTCGTCTACTAACGAGACTACGCGGGAATACTTCACGCCCGGATCTGGCTTGAATTCATAAGTCGTGACCACCGGACCGGGACAGATATGCTTGATCTGGCCCGTCACATTAAACTCCTTGCACTTCTCAGCCAATCGTGTGGCCAAACTCAACAATTCGGCGTCAGCCTGTTCGCTTGGTGGCGGTGCTTCGTTTAAGAATTCAAGGGGTGGTAACGAGTAATCACTGTAATTCACCCGACGGGAAGCGTCGAAAGGAAGTTTTCCGGGCGCAGGCGCCTCGGCCTTTTTCCTCAGTACAGACGCACCCCTGACCATCTCTTCGAGATCGTCTTCGTCCGCGTCGGCTATAGGCAGAATCGAGCGACGTCCGGTGCGCGTTTCAACCGTATGTGTCGCCACTCCAGCAGCTGCAGCAACAGCGACGGAGGCGCGCGGCTCGTTTGATGTGGTCGCTGCTTCGCGAAGTACGGTCGTACCAGCCGGCGTGGCGTCGGTCGGTTGCTTCATGAACTCCGCCACACGATCCGCAGGACTCAGATCGATTGTTTGCTTAAGTGCGTTACGTGCGGCCTCCCGCTCAGCTCTTAAGGCGAGTTTCTTTTCCTTGCGCAGTTGGGCTTGTTCACGACGTGTTTGTCGCCAAGCGTTGAACTTTTCAGGCACTGCTCGAACAAAAGCGAAGCGATCGTTTAGACTGGCGGCTGAGACTTCATAAAGATGGACAAAGGAGAAGTTCGTCGCCAGTAGTAAACCAGTGGCTGCAATGGCACTCAACAAAACGGTCGCGCCGGCGGTATTCAATCCACCGGACAAGGTCTCGGCGACTATCGCGCCGATTAATCCTCCTGGCTGCACGCTCGAATCGAAAAGCGGATGGAGTCGCGAGAGAGAAAGTAGGGCGGCCGTAGCGATGACCAGGATTACAACCCCAAGGATTCTCGACCACGGGCTGCGTATTGTGTTGGTGCGAAACCTTCGCCAGGCGGCGGCAAACAGAAGCACCGGCAGTGAATAAGCCGCTATACCGATGAACTGTAAGACGATTGCTGCGACGTTCGCGCCAATTGTTCCGGCCCAATTGTGGGTCTCACTGCTGCCGGCGGCATTCCATGATGGATCGTTCGGATAAAACGCGGCCGAAACAAGGCAGAGTGTCAGCAGCAGTGCTGTTGCTACCAGAAGTATCGCTAGTATTTCGTTCCGCCGAGTCGCACGAGGAGTAATCACGCGGGGAGGTTTTTCTTCAATATGTGTTGTCGCCATTAAAACTCCGAGGTCAAACAATTACGAACGTGATTGAGTCGCGATTGGTTGCGACGCAACCGAGTTTCAAGCTGCTTTCTTAGCGAGTAAGTACGCTTTGATAAAATCGTCGATGTCGCCCGATAACACAGCATCGACATTTCCGCGCTCAAGTTTGGTTCGAGTGTCTTTCACTAGTTGATAAGGTGCGAGCACGTAGCTTCGTATTTGAAACCCGAAAGATATGTCCGATTTGTTCGCTTCCAGCTCAGCCGTCTCTGCTTGTCGCTTTTCGAGCTCCAGCTCATACAGTCGGGAGCGCAGAACCTGCATTGCGACGGCTCGATTCTGGTGTTGCGATCGCTGGTTTTGACAGGAGACGACAATGTTTGTGGGAATGTGAGTAATTCGTACGGCTGAATCTGTGGTGTTGATATGTTGCCCACCAGCGCCAGTCGCACGGTAGGTATCAACTCGCAAATCTTTTTCGTTGATTTCTACTTCGATGTTCTCGTCAATTTCCGGATAAACAAACAGAGAAGCAAAAGACGTATGCCTTCGGGCTGCCTGGTCAAAGGGGGAGATGCGAACGAGCCGGTGCACTCCAGCCTCAGCTGCCAGCAAGCCGTAAGCGTATTCGCCTTCTACTCGAAAAGTTACGCTTTTCAGACCGGCTTCCTCACCTGGTTGATATTCAAGAACTTCTGTCTTGAAACCACGTTGTTCGGCCCATTTCAAATACATTCGCAGGAGCATTTCAGCCCAATCCTGCGACTCTGTCCCACCTGCGCCCGGATGAATCGTGCAGATGGCATTGCGTTGATCGTTTTCGCCGGCGAGTAGCATCTCCGTCTCTGCGCGGCTTAGTTCGTGTTCCAAACGATCAATTACACCGCGCAACTCATCGAGAGATGTCTCATCTTCTTCCGCAAACTCAAACAGCACCCCGGCATCGTCTATTTGAGATTGAAAATACTGCTGTCGTTCAATCTTTTTTTCGAGCTTACTGCGTTCCTGCAAAGATTTTTGCGCCGCTTCCTGATTATTCCAAAAATCAGGTGCCGACGCTTGCGCTTCTATTCTGCTGAGCTCTTCACGGCGTGCCGGTACATCAAAGAAACCTCCCGAGCTGTTCTACTCGCGCGCGCAGGTCGTCATATTTCACTCGCAATTCCTGAATTGAGGAAATATCGATCATCTTAAAATTGAAGTCCCTTCCTGAATCGCAGCACTCCTGATAGAACGATAACTGCTGTCAGAGCTACACAGCTGTAAGCAACGATGTCACCATAATTACTGTAAAAGGTTTTTGATGAAACAGCATAAACGCTCCAGGTTCTTGTGGCCGGTCTGAACGATGGTGTTTCATCACGAACCGAGCCGCTCGCGTCTATAAATCCGCTGATGCCGCTGTTGGTTACGCGCAGCAAAGGTTTGCCGTTTTCAACTGCGCGAAAAACCGCGTTAGCGAGATGCTGGCGCATTACCGCAGTCGGGCCCAGATATCCATCGTTTGAGATATTTATCAAAAAGTCAGCACCATCTTTGCTGAACGTACGGGCGATTGATGGATATGCCGACTCGATGCAAATGAACACGCCAGCGTGGTGCTTTGCAATGGGCATCAACGTGTAGTGCTCACCAGGCGTGAAGTCTCCGACTATCGCAGTTATCAAAGATGCTCCCGGCAACCAGTGCGGGAGCGGCACATATTCGCCAAACGGCAGCAGGCGAATCTTATCATATTGAGAGATCAGCCGACCCTCTTCATTTATCAGCAACGCAGAATTGTAGCCTCCAGCATCGGGCGCTGGTTCTAATGAGTTGAGCAACACAGATGTGTGATTGTCGACCGCGAACTGCCGAAGCAGGAGTTGAAACTGGCTATCGGTGGCGTAAGTGAAATTCATTGGCGACTCAGGCCAAATCACGAGCCGTGGTAAACCGTCGTCTGGAACTTTGTCCAAAGCGTCCGTAGTCATAGTGAGGTGTCGTGTCACAAGTGCACTCATCTCGTCATCCGACTTGATTAGAGTCATTGGCACATTTGGTTGCACTGCGACGACGTGGAGATATGTAGTAGTTTCTGTGTTGGCTGCCTGTTTGGATACAACCAACATTATTGCGCCTACAGTGGCAACGGCCAGCACCACCGCTAACACTGATGTGAAGTTTCTTTGAATGAGAGCGAACGCGCAAACGCAGTTGATAAGCACAACAAAAAATCCAACGAGATACACACCGCCCCACCGCGCGGGTTGAATGAATGCCGGATGAAAGGCAAGTGAGTACCCGATTGCGTTCCATAGTTGACCCGTAATCTCCAACCGAAGCCACTCACAGGCTGTCCAAATAAAAGGAGACAGCACGACAGCACGCGTTCCCCAACTTCTGATCGAGAATGCCAGGAGAGCTGCGAAGAATCCTGGAAAGAGTCCTACTACTGCCGCGGCCGGAACGAGAAGTACGTAGGCGACGGCCGCCGGCAGATTTCCATAGTGGATCATCGAATACGTAAGCCAATGACAGGAGCCATAAAAGAAGACTGTGCCCGCGATCCACCCAAGCAGAAATCCGCGGAGGGGATGCGGCCGCGCGGTTATTGCCAGCAAAAGAGGCACAAGCGAGAGCCAGGCGAGTGGAACTAGATCGAAATCAGGAAACGCTAAAATGAGCAGAGTTGCAGTGAGAAGAGACGCCGACCATTCAACCATCGTGGGAGCTTCAACGCGAACACGGAGGGCCATGGATTTCAGCCGAGTCGATTCGCGTACTCCCGTCACAGTTGCATCAAGCACGCAGCGAGTTTAGCAAAACCGAACTCGCACGTCCTTGCTCGCCTGTTGCGACCGTTATGCTGGGAGGTTGGAAGAGAGTCTAGCGCTGTAACGTTGGCCACCGGCGGGTGAGGACGCCCGCGCCATTGATGGCGAGCGTCTGAAAAAAAATTTTCAATGGGAAAAATTTAACCTGCTGCGGTGTGTTCTGACTACCTGAATCGGGTAGAAAAGACAGAAATCGTCACAGACAAAGTGACAAATTCCGTCCGCTGACAGAGACGAAAGATTCAGACTCACTCTTAGGGAAAACTGAATTGTGGATTGTGTGGGCTAAGGTTTCAATCGGAACGTGGGTCGCAAAATGCGGGAGAACCCGGTCATTGCTGACCAGGTTCAAGTTCGGAGGGAGTTACTATAGGGTTGCTCGGCGGGTGGCTGGCGCAGCGGCAGGCGGCGCTCAGAGGGATGGTGGCGGCGGGGGCACGGTCAACGCTTTTCGTTATTCCGTGCGTGCCGGTCTCCCTATGAGCACCTGCCATGCCACAAAAAACTTTTTTCTGGAATATGAGGAGGGTTACGACTTGGCTATCGGGCCAATTTGAATTGAGAACGTAGAAACACTGGACCAGTCAAAGCCCAAATTTGAGATGGTAATTTCGCTCCCAATTTCATCGACCACCCAGCATTCACCCTCAACCATTCAACTCACATAAATTTAACAGTCAGGAAGGGGGCAAGGCTGACTAGTGGATTGGAGGCTAGTGAAGCTTGGGTCCAAT
>JBHEMC010000002.1:0-31538 GCA_046262775.1 Pyrinomonadaceae bacterium
GTGATGTGTCAGCTCGCTTGCGACACACCGCTGCTCGGGTCGACAGCTCAGGACATTCATCGAGACACGCCACCGCTGTTTCCTGAAAGTGGACAAGAGACTCCACCATTTCAACTCGCGGTAAACTTTCCGCTGGTAGAGGTGACGATGGAGAATGGCCCAATCGAGGTCGCTCGAGGTACGCACATGATGTTGAAAGAGGAAGGTCTCCATAAGTTGCGACGCGGAGAGATTACTTTGGAACCGATCGCGATGAAGTTAGGTGACGTGATGATTCGAGATGTTCGTGGACTTCATCGGGGAACCCCGAACCATACAGACGAGGCGCGGCCAATGGTTGTAATCGGTTATTCGCGTAGATGGTTGTTTCGTCCTGAAGTTTCGATTCGCATTCCGCGCACGGTTTTTGAAGGTCTCTCGACTCGTGCCCGCCATCTCCTGCGCTTCAACCCCATCGTGGAATCGGCAGACGACCTGGAAAAAACTGAGCGATACCAGTCGTTCGCCTACTAATATGGAGCGCGCAAATCCAGCAGATCGGGGAGTGCTGTTTACCGCTCTGCTCACAGCCATTCAACCCAAAGATGAATACTCCATCTCCACGCAGCCCGTGGCTGTTCTCTAACAAATCTTTGTCCTGTTCTAAAGCGATTGTTGTAATAATCGTGGACGTTCAGAATGAACCTTCAACACTAACTCGCCAAACAGAGTGTTTCCCCATGCAAACCACGCGCGTGTGAACTTACGCGGATCATTTGGATCAAACGACTCGTGCATGAATCCCGTTCCAGCGTGCGTCCGCTTCAGCATCTTCAGACAGAAAAGAATTTCCCGGTCATTATCGCTCGTTAGCGCACGCATAATAATTCCCAAAGGCCAAATCATGTTTAGTCCGATGTGCGGTCCACCGACGCCTTCTGCTGCATCGCCGCGAAAAAAGTATGGATTATCGTCGCTTAGCACGAATGCCCTCGTCTTTTCATAAGTCGGATCTCCAGGGGCGCAACAGCCGAAATAAGGAAGCGCCAGAAGACTTGGTGCATTAGCATCGTCCATGAAGAGTTGATTTCCGAACCCATCAACTTCGTAAGCATAGATAGAGTTGTGCTTCGAATGGTTTGCTTTGCCGTAAACATCCAGCGCAGCTTTCACTTCCTGCGCCAGCTCCCGGCATTCTTTCGCGAACGACTTGTCGGAGAGTTCCACGGAAACGATCTCCGCAAGTTGATTCAACGAAACCACCGCGAAGAAATTGGAAGGAATAAGAAAAGGATAAATGCAGGCATCGTCTGACGGGCGAAAAGCTGAGTGAATCAAGCCGACTTTGCGAGTCGGGTTACCGCGCCCTTCGAACGGCGGTGTGTCGATCGGGTTTTCGGTAGCTCGCATAAACGTGTAAGGACCGGGACCAGTCTTTCGCTGCTGCTCGCGAAATGTCTGTACGATAAGCCGGCTCGCTTGTTGCCACTCGGGATGAAAACAAGAGGCATCGCCTGTTGTTTTCCAATATGCATAAGCGAGTCGCACCGGATAACAGAGTGAATCGATTTCCCACTTGCGCTCACACAATTCGTCGCGAATTGGCGGCTTGTCGTTCTCGCCCCATGGACAAGCTTTCGCCCCAAAATCGAAAGAGTTTGCATACGGGTCAATCAGGACACATCGTGTCTGCCGGTTAATTACGCCGGCGATCATTTCCTTGAGCTTTCGGTCTTCGCGTACGAACGGCAGGTAAGGCGTGACCTGCGCGGTCGAGTCGCGGAGCCACATTGCATTTATATCTCCGGTGATGACGTACGTGTCCGGTCGCCCATCATAGGTTCCGAATGTGACAGTGGTATCGAGTGTGTTGGGCAAGCAGTTTTCAAATAACCAGGCGAGTTCCGGGTCGGCAATCGCACGCTTCAGTTCGGCAATTCTGCTTTCAACTGCCTCGCTTACGAACCTGCGGTTACCGACTGGCGGACGTCTACTCTCAAACTCGTGACGCGCAGTTGAGAAAAGCGCATTGCTTTTGTCACCGCATGTGAGACCGACTGCCGCACACCCTAACCCCTTCATGATCGTTCGGCGTTCAAACGTTTGTACAGTCATATTCATAAAGAGTTTTTGCGGGAATTATTTCGTGAATCGTACATTATGGTTTGACGTGGACCAATTCGGTGCGGGTTTAGCCGGAAATCGCGGTTTTAATGAGTCCTGGCCTTAGCGTCGCGCCACTGCGGCGCGGATGATGAAAGATCTTGCTGTGATCGGTACTCTGCAAGCTTTCATTCATTCTATAATCTACCGGTTTGCGTTGTGGTAAAGTCGACAATTATGAAATTCGATCGTCGTGATTTCCTCGTAGCATCGTCTTCGGCATTGGTATTTACGAAAACCGGGATCTCAAGCGCCGAAAGTGTTCGACCCTCTGAAATTTCAGCACCATCTTCGGTCGAAGGGCGAACCGTCACCCTCTACACCACCGCTGAAAACACCGGTCATCGACTGGCTGCGACTGACACGCTGATCTTCAAACGCATGGCCCAGCCTCTTGAATCTCAGATATGCGTTTTTGTAGATCCCGCAAAGAGATTTCAAACAATGGTTGGCATTGGCGGTGCCCTTACTGATGCCGCTGCTGAGACCTTCGCAAAACTGCCCCATGCGCAACAACAGGAGATTCTGAACGCCTACTTTGATTTCAAAAATGGCCTGGGCTACACGCTGGCAAGGACCAATATTCACAGTTGCGATTTCTCGAGTAGTAGTTACACCTACGTAAATGAAGGAGACAAGGAGTTGCAGTCGTTTAGTGTTAACCACGACAAGCAATTTCGTATTCCGTTTATCAGACAGGTGTTAGCTGCGGCGCGAGGGAAGGTCAAAATCTTTGCGAGCCCGTGGAGTCCACCTGCGTTCATGAAGGACAACAACAACATGTTGCACGGCGGAAAATTGAAACCAGAGTTTTACCAGTCGTGGGCTAATTACTACGCGAGGTTCATCAAGGCATATCAGCAGGAAGGTATTCCGATTTGGGGCATCACTATTCAAAACGAACCTATGGCAACGCAAACATGGGAGTCGTGCATTTACAGCGCCGAAGAAGAGCGAGATTTTTTAAAAAACTACCTTGGTCCTACCATGAGAAGAGAAGGGCTGGGTGATAAGAAGATAATCGCGTGGGATCACAACCGGGATCTGATCTATCAAAGGGTCAGGACAATCCTTGCGGATCCCAAAGCTGCGCGATATGTCTGGGGGATTGGCTTTCACTGGTATGAGCCATGGAGTGGCGGAGAGCCGATGTACGACAACGTCAAGCTCGTAAGAGAATCTTTTCCGGATAAGAATTTGATCTTCACGGAAGGCTGTTCCGATTCATTTAGTGCCGAGCGGCTGACTGATTGGGCACTTGGCGAAAAGTATGGCCACTCAATGATCAACGACTTCAACAGCGGAGCGGTCGGTTGGACTGACTGGAATATTCTCCTTGATGAGACAGGCGGACCAAATCACGTTAAAAACTTCTGCTTCGCACCGGTTCATGCCGATACGAAGACGGGTCAGTTGATTTATACAAACTCGTACTACTATGTTGGACACTTTTCGAAGTTTATCCAGCCGGGCGCGAAGCGCATCGCCAGTTCACCTAGCAGAAGCCAACTGCTTTCCGTCGCTTTTGTTAACCCAGACGATAAAGTTGCAGTGGTGGTTATGAACAAAACCGATCGAAAACTCTCGTATTATCTGTGGGTGGAGGGCCAGGCGGCTGAAGTTAGCAGTTTACCCCATTCCATCCAGACGCTGGTCTTCTGAGCTTTATCTCATACAGGCAATTATCGAGGTCCAGATGAACCTGTCAGACATCAGACATCTATTCGACTCCACCGACTGGGCGAACGATAGGGCTATGCAAGCGGCGACAAAGTTGCCGGACGAACCTCTGGGCCGTCACGTTGCGGACCGTTGGGATCCGGAACCGCGCTGGCCTGCGCTCATAGCAATTCTCGCTGTCGGTGGCTTGTATCTAGCATTGCCTGCCAATCTCACTTTTGGCCCACGTTGGCTTTTTCCCGGGACTGTCATGGGGTTGCTCGTACCGACAGTGATTTCGCACCGCGCAGGCAAACATAATCTCAATAAAATTTTTGGTTTTACCGTGACCATCGTGGTAACCGCGGCGATGATTGCTTCAGTAGTTTTATTAATCAAAGCATTGCCCGCACACCAGGAGTCGCCCACAGACCTGTTGATTTCGGCTGCTTCGCTGTGGTTCACAAATATTTTGGTTTTTGCATTGTGGTACTGGCGATTGGATGCCGGAGGCCCTCATCGCAGGGACTCGAGGGCCGGCCATCCGGAGGGCGCATTTCTCTTTCCGCAGATGACTTTGATGCCTGAGGCAAAAGCCGCTGCAGGTCAGGAGCTTTGGACGCCAAATTTTATCGACTACTTGTTTCTTGCATTTAACACAAGTACGGCCTTTTCGCCGACGGATGTACCGGTGCTCGCTCGCTGGGCCAAAATGCTGATGATCCTTCAGTCTTTAATTTCTTTGACTGTCCTTGTGCTTTTGGCTGCGCGCGCCGTGAATATCCTCTAGGCTGCTCGTTGCGAACAACGGCTTCAAAATCAGGTTTCAACGAGCGTTATGAGCGGATTCACTTGAGTTGGTCCTGGCTGGCCGGCCTGAAGCGAAACAGAGCTACCGATACGGCGAGTCTCATCTTCTCGGTAAAATGCATGAATATTGGCACTACGCTGCCGCCATAAGCGGATATCCCGGCGTAGTCTCCAAAGAAGACTTTCGGATCACAGGCAAATGGCGGCACATTTATTCCGTAGTTCATGAAAGAACGCCCACCGTCGATGCTACGAGCCAACGTGAGTTTGGTTAAGACACCCTCAGTGTCGCGCCGATCGTAAAACAGAATATTCACTGAACCATCGATGGGATCGACTGACATCCAGGTGAAAAACTGTGCCTTACCGTTCCTCAAAGGATCGTTGTTAACGCGAACTGGTGCGGACCATGTTTCGCCGCTGTTACTTGAGGATGAGATGAAAACGTCGGGGTCACCGTTGCGCGCATCAATCCAGTTAACGTAGAGGGTTCCTTTGCGTGGGCCGCTGCTAAGGTCAACACCGGTTATAGGCATGCCGTTGGCGCGATCGAGACCCGCCACCGAGAAGTCCCACCCTCCCGGCATTGATCCAATAACTTTGTCGTCACTGAAAGTCAGCCCACCATCGAGTGATTTCCGGAAGACAAGACCCAACGGGCCAGCCCAAACTACGTAGACTTCACCTTTTGGACCTACCGAGGGTACGACTCCTTCGACTGTGTTGTCGCTATCGCGGCAATCGCCGCCAGTGCGGGAAATCCGGAACGGCATCGAGAAAGTCTTGCCGCTGTTTATCGAGCGTGAGAAATAGATTTGGGAGTGGCACTCTGGATCGGCGCTGCCGTAGACATCAAAGCGAGTCCACGCAAGGTAAACATTGCCTTTGTACTTTGATTCAGCCGCGTTATCGACCACAATGCCCGGCTTGTCTTCAAACGGAGTCACGGAATTGATGTGGTCAATAGCAGGAACCGATTCGTTCCAGGTTAATCCACCGTCCCTCGATGCCTCAACGAGAATGCTGCTTTCCGCGCGAATTGGTTTCGGCAGACGAATACCGACGAATGAAAGATGCGTGTGATAAGCGGTGCCGTCAGTGCTGAAGTAGACGGCGTCGTCACCTTGTGTCAGATCCTTTGGATTTTCAACCTGAACGGTTTTCCAGCTCTTTCCTCCATCCATCGACACGTAGTTGTAACTGCCGGCGCGCGGTGCGGGTGGCCTTCCCGTTTGAAAAGAGGCGGCGAGAATGTTTTCCGGATTCTTCGGATTGATAGCTATCGATACTTCAGCCGGGTTGATTGCATCAACGGAAGAGACTCTGACGATTTGCTGAGTGAGAGAAGGAGATGCTGCCATGCAAAAAAAGGTTATGGCAGTCGGAATTCTTTTCAATAATTTCAATTATGTGTTCGCTCCATATCCGCAACCATTTTGCAGATGTTTGTAATTCAATGCGTTCTGAGATCTAGTTTGCTTTTGCATCCACATTACTCACTTCAGCGATAACAAAGGTCTCGGAACTACGGACTGCGTCACGCGCGTATGTCCATCGTTGCAGAGCATGACACGCCCTACGCTTCGAAGCAGTTAACTGATCATACGTGAGTTCAGATTTTATTTACTATGTTGATGTACCGTTTCAGTAGGTAACCCGGCGGCGATCCAATCAGATTTGCCGGCCGCGTAATCCCGAACGTTTGTGTAACCCATCGCTGCCAATTCCCGGGCAGCATTCTCTGACGCATGTCATGTCGGAGAAGCGCAGTAAACGACTATGTCTGCCTTCTTGTCCGGAAGCAGATCCGCAGCCAGTTTAGCTATGTCGTTTGGAGGCATATTAATAGCTCCTGGCAGGTGAGCGTGCTGATAAGCGACGTCTGCCAGCGTTTCTATCAGTATGAACTCGTCCTTGCGATCGATCTTGGTTTTCAGTTCCTCGCGAGTAATTGTCTTTAGCATCTTGTCCTCCGAATCGTTTGGACATCCCGGCAACAAGGGGCATCGATGAATACCTCTCTAATCAAAAAACTAACAACAAACATCGAACACTTCAATCTAAATAACTCGCGGCCGCGACTGCCCGAGCAATATTGGGAAATTAAACCAGTGTGAGAAATCTGGCAACTGCCACGCACGTTCTTAACGTCGTTGAGTTTTTTCCGGCTCGCGGCAAATTTGATGGCCTTATAGTTCAACGAGAAAACTGGGACAACCCTTCCGATGGTCCCAGTTGTAATCAACGAAGTGATGAAAGCTTGACTGCGCAATCGCAGGCCCCAGGGTATTCCTGTATTGGTCCACTGTACGCCTAAATGCAACGATCAGATTGAAGGTGCGGCCCGTCCGTCTGACTCACGCCGGTCTCGATTGTTCCTAAAGGCCGTGTGCGTTTTTTAACCTACTGAGTGTGGCACAGTACCGGCGGGGCAAGCTTTCGCCGCATATCCGGCGGCAAAGCCGTTGCTGAATTCCGGACCTGACCCGACAAGGGATTGAACGTAAGTAAGCGCAGCCTAGTCTGATTTCAGTTTTGCTGTCATATGGATGGGTGTTGCTGCAAGCGCCTTCGAGAGCGGACAGTTCTGTTTTGCATCCAGCGCATACTTCTGAAATGTTGCGTCGTCTAATCCCGGAACGTCAGCCTGTGTGTCGAGCTCTATTCCGGTGATCGAGAATGCATCACCTATCTTTTCGAGTTTGACTCTTGCTTCCGTGTGGATGCGGGTGGGAGTAATTTGTGCACGTGAAAGTTGCGCGGCCAGGGCCATCGTGAAGCAACCTGCGTGCGCAGCACCCAGCAGTTCCTCGGGATTGGTCGCGGACTGTCCTTCTTCAAAACGTGATTTGAACGAATAAGGGCCACCAAAAGCGCCGCTACCGACGTTAAGTCGTCCACTGCCTGCAGCTAAATTACCGTTCCATTCTGCTTCTGCTTTCCGTGTAGGCATACATCTTCCTTTTTAAGTCAAAATAACAAATTGTATGGGGGATAATGACCCCAGAATATACTCTTTCCCGGCCCGTAACAGAACTACGTGGCCGTGGCTTGAGATTCTAATTAGGTTGAAATCCGTAGGTGGTGATTGAAGCAGTGCGCTAAAAATCGGCCAAGCGGAACGTCAGCTAAGCCGCGACTAGTTTCGAAAGTCCGGAAGTGGCGACAGACCTCTGGAAACTATATCGATAGTCGTGTCGCGTCACTCACCGAGGCTTCGGAGGGCCTGCCCACTGAAACGTCAGCAGCGGTGGCAACGTCACAGATTAGTATTGATGGCCGGCGACGGCGGGGCAAGCCTTCCCCGCACATCGGGCAAAGCCGTTGCGAAACATGCGAGATGTCACCTGAGAGGTTGTTAAGCTATTGATGGCTATGGCAGAGCAAGCCTTCGCCGAACATCCGGCGGCAAAGCCGTTGCGAAAGATGCGAGATGTCACCTGACTGGATACCTTGTACGCCTTTGAAACGAAACACTCTCCGGCAAGTGGATTCGACTTAAGACTGAGCGTTCAATCGGGGGCAGACGCTGCGCTCTGCCCCCCTTCTAACGACCGAATTTCAGTGTCTTGGCGAGTACGTCGAAAGCTCTAGTTCTCCCAAAGTTTCAACTTCGACGGCGGATCAAATTGTGTGAATGAGTACCTTGAGAAACGTTCAAAATATTTGTCTATGATGCTGTCAACTATCAATACCGAGATGTTCCTGTAGCTGTTCAATGGTTCTAGTCTTCCAAAACCGATCAGCGTTTTCTACAGTAGTAAATGAACGCGGCTGCATCCGGTCAATGTAAAGTGTTCCGTTGAGATGATCGATCTCGTGCTGCAAGATACGTGCGTACCACCCTTGTGCAGTAATTAAGATTGGTTTGGCTTGTTCGTTCAAACATTCCACGCGTACGCTTGCACCGCGACGAACTACTGCGGCAAAACCAGCCACACTCAGACAACCTTCAAAAAAGTCCACCGTCGTTTCGCCGAGAATGGAAAGCCTCGGATTTATAATTACGTGGAAATCGACCGCCGATCGTTGGCGTTGTGCAAGCTGCTCAGACGAAACATCTTTCACATACTCGATGCGATCCTCTATGACCGCGACTTGAAGGGACTCACCAATTTGCGGCGCGGCAAGGCCGACACCGGGCGCTGCACGCATTGTGTCGCGCATCTGTTGAATCAACTCTTTGGTCGATCCACTTCTGATCTCATCGGCAGACATTGGCCTCGCGACTCTTCTCAACACGGGGTCACCAGTCTGAACAATTTCCAGCGTCATTCCCGAAACACTCCTCAGTTCTACGCAAAATATCTAACTCACTTCTTAAACAATTTTGCGAATGCCTCGCGAGCACCCGTCGGCGGGCCTGACGAAGTTTGGCGCTCGACGACAGTTCGTGATGTGAACAGTTCGCACGTATTGCGCGCGTTCTTGTTCATTATGCGTTTGAGGATTGGTTTACTACATTCGAAGCGTGCGCCGGGATCGAAAAATGTGCACTGACGACACGTGTGGAGGTCAGCTTTGCAGTTTGCGCAAGAGCTTTCTGCGCTGATATTCGGTGGAGCCTTCGCCCCGCACGCCGCACACTTCGACGTCTCTCCAAACGCCATCATCCGTGGTGAGCGTGGTCCCTCCCGGTCCTGCGGCGCTTGTCGCGGTCCGGCCTGCGGTTTGGATCGTGGCGGCTCGCGATCACTATCCATGTAACCGCGGTGGCGATATTTGCGGTCGCTCATTTTCTTAGCTCCAACGTGATTGAATGAATAGAATCATACGTGAAGTCGACACAATGGGATAGGTCATAGAAAGCGACTTTCGGATTCCCGCAAGGACAGAAAAGAAGGTGCGAAAAATACACGGACGGGAGAAGCTTTTGCAAACGAACACGCCAATACTGTTTCAAACCACAAATTCGCAGCAGAAGCTGCGAACTAGTCGGGCCCCGGAAGTCTTTCTGGAGCATCACAAATTCACAGGTCGAAAAAGCGCGCAAAGCGCCGCGTCGGCCCGGGCCAACTAGCACTAAGCATTATTTTGAACTTGCTCGGGCTTCCTTAACTTATCGGTGCAGACCACTCCCTACGTTCACCTAGCTGTCGATTCGCCGAAACAATTTCTCGAGCTTTTCGGATCTCTTTTCGACGATTCGCCTGGCGTCTTCCACTGACCTCGTCGCTTCCTCAAGCTCAATTGCAACGTTTCGCGCTTGCCGAATGGCATCATCCGAGGCTGCTCGTAATTTTTCCAATCGCTTCTCGGCTTCGCGCCTTTCCTTCTCGGTCGCCTTCGCCTCGTCGGCAGTTTTTTTCTGCGCTCTCTTAAGACTCTGTTCACGGTTTTGCGCTTTGGTCAGTACTCTCCTGGCTTCCTGCAGTGAACGCTTCGCTGCAGCTATGCCCGCCAATGTTGCCTTACGCGATGCGTCGAGCTTACGTCGGTCCGTATGCTGCCGTGCCTTTTGTCTTGGCTCCACGGCAGCGGTGGCTGGCGTCTGCGAAGTCATAAACCGAGCTGATTCTTTTTTCGTGGCGGCGCCTGGGATCATTGAAGCGAACGACTCGAAACCCGGAGGATGCACGTCGTGGGTCAGACGCCCGGGACGCGGAGCATCAGAACGCGACCCGTAAGCAGCGATCGCTGATATCGCTTCGATGTTAGTCATGATGCGGCGGATAGTGTCCGACACTGGATTGTGACCTGCATTTCGCAGCAATGAAGTTGCGAGATCTGCAAGGTGCATAAGCGCCTCGCGTCGCGCGTCAAGGGCTGAGCGCATTTCCGCGAGTTTTCCGGCAGAACCGGATGACCGAGCTTTGTGAAAACGTATACCTGATTCGATCAGCTGATCGAATGCGTCGCGATGCTGCCAATAGACCTGGTTCACCGTCCACGCCGAGATGGAAGGCTTGACGAGCACTTTCACGAGATCCGATTCATCGCCACGCCCGGCCTTCTTCAGATGAGTGGCGAGTGTGTTCCGGGCCGCGGTGAAGTTTGCCAAGGGGAGCTTGAACAACGCGTCAACGTCATCTTCGAGCGAGCGCTTCTTGGCGCTACGCTCTCCGACGATGTACAGTTTTGCTTTCTTGCCATTCATCCAGTTTCCCGCTGTTCTCGTGAAACCACGCCCATGTTTGCCTCGTTTTGCGCCAGAGACGCTTCTACCTGTTGCAAGCGGGCCTCCGATTTCCAGTTTTTGAGGAGGGCGGCAAAGCCGTGAATCAAAAACCAAACCGCCGTTAATGAAGCTTAGGTACGGAACTAAAACTCCTCGCCTCCGCTTCGCCGCGCGTTGTGAAGAAGCCCTGTGTCTCTTCGCAGCGCAGATTCTTTGACGTATGCCGTCAACCCCCCGCTATGGCGCCAATCACGTAAAACGGTTCTGTTCCCGACGCGACCTCCGGAGGCAGAGGATCATCCGGTGAGTTGTGCGTTATATCCTCGCCGCAGGCAAAGAATCTCAAGAACGGCCGGCGCTCTCCCGAAACGTGCTCGCGGATCGTTCCACGCAACATCGGATACTGAGTCTCCAATGCATCGAGGACCGATTGTCGTGTCACTTTGCCGTCAATCTGAACCGTCACATCTCCGCTGACGGCGGCGAGTGTCCGCAAATGCGCCGGCATCACTACGCGAATTGTGGCTCCCATCATGACAACGTCTGGACCTCCACTGAAAGTACCGCAGGAAGATCTCGAACAATTGGCGCCCAGGTGTCGCCGGCATCGGCCGACGCATAGACCTGACCTCCCGTTGTGCCAAAGTAGACGCCACATGAATCCAGCGAGTCGACAGCCATCGCATCGCGCAGCACGTTCACGTAACAGTTTTCTTGAGGCAGGCCTTTCGTGAGCGCCTCCCATTCATTGCCACCAGTGCGACTGCGATAGACCCGGAGTTTCCCCTCGGGCGGATAATGTTCACTATCGCTCTTAATCGGCACGACGTATATCGTGTCGGGCTCATGCGCGTGAACGTCAATCACAAATCCGAAATCAGTAGGCAGGTTACCGCTGACCTCTTGCCATGAGTCACCCGCGTCATCGCTGCGCATAACGTCCCAGTGCTTCTGCATAAACAGCACATTCGGATTTGAAGGATGCTTTGCAATGTGATGTACGCAATGGCCCACCTCCGCGTTAGGATCGGGAATGTATTGTGAATGGAGGCCGCGATTAATTGGTTTCCACGTTGCGCCGCTATCATCACTGCGAAATGCACCCGCTGCCGAAATGGCGATAAAGATCCGTTCAGGATTCTTGGGATCCAAAATAATGCTGTGCAGGCACATACCGCCGGCCCCAGGTTGCCACTTTGCCCCGGTGCCATGGCCGCGCAGTCCCGGAAGTTCAGCCCACGTTTGACCGCCATCCGTTGTGCGGAAAAGTGCGGCATCTTCAACCCCGGCATAAACGGTGTCTGGATTGTCGAGGGAAGGTTCAAGATGCCAGACTCGTTTGAACTCCCATGGATGCGCCGTGCCGTCGTACCACTGATGGGTGGTAAGAGGTTTCCCGGTCTCTGGTGAAGTATCGTAGACAAATTTATTACTTTCACCGACGGGCATGCCCTCCGGTGTTGTTACGGGTATCCCGGAAGGGGTACCGGGTTGAAACCACGTCTTGCCGCCGTCATCCGAGCGTTGAATAATCTGGCCGAACCAACCGCTGGTTTGCGAAGCGTAAAGCCGGTTTGCATCCGCAGGGGATCCTTTGAGGTGATAGATTTCCCATCCCGCGAAATGAGGACCGCTCACGTCCCAGTTTTCACGCTTTCCATCTGACGTAAGAATAAAGGCGCCTTTCCGGGTGCCTACGAGTACTCGAACATTGCTCATTTTTTGCTCCTTCTCCCTGAGTTATCTTGTATATCAGCTACTGCTGGTAATATGTCGAACCGAGCCCGCCAAAATCGACAGACAGAGATGAAAAATCCACAGCTTACATACACAAATTTCGGAGCCTGAGTACTAAAAAAACAATTGATGAAACTGCCGCAAATTTTTCGATAGTTCCTCAGTATATAGAAGCGCTCTCCAGCGGTCATCGGCAAACACAGCATAACGTGAGGCTAATCGATCCGGGCCGGCGGTACCACTGCGTGCTCGTAGCTCGATAATGCGGCTCCGTAAGGATTTTTAATTCAATCGCTCACAAATTACGTGGGTTATGGGGAGGTGGGGTGAAAACGGATCCATGCGGAAGCAATCATTCTGAAAGTGATTGACCGTTCACTCTGACTTCTTCCGGGCCCCACTCTGGTTGCGGCTGCTCGCTTTTATACTTTTCGTTGGATTGTTCCGCATTTCGGGGAGCCGAGGTTGTGGCATAAGACGTGTTAACACTAATCGACACGCGCCCAATTTGGTGCGCGTCCTACAACGTCGAGGTGAACAACGTGCGAATAATCTGCGACCATTGTGGATTGCCAATATCTGGAACAGTCAAGAGACTTGCTGGAAACTTCAACCTCCATGCTCATTGCCTCACTCACTTTGTCGGAGACTTAGATAATTCAACCCCTTCAACCCGCCCGAGCCATGACTCGTCAACAATTGCGTTGGTGAGGTCGAAGCAAAAGGCACTTGCTGTCTTGAGTAGACTTAATTAGTGTCGGGTCTGCCTTTTACACCGCCACTCTATCCATCGGTGAGTGATTTCAAATGAACATCTCCATATACAATTTCGTTTTGAGCTTTTCCGGCGCGCTCGTGCTTCACGAACTGGGCCACTTTCTTGCCGCTCGCGCTTGCAAAATTTCAGTGACTGGGGCTGGGTTCGGCTGGGGCCCCAGGCTTTTTGGTTTTCGAGTTAATGATGTTGATTATCAGCTCCGTGCATTACCGGTGGGCGCTTACATCCGGATGGATATGTCGGCTTTGCAGAGGCGACCGTTTTTCCAACAACTCTTCGTGTTGCTCGCAGGCGTTGCGGTGAATTTCATTCTCTGCGGTATAGCGTGGGGAACGTTCTTCGGTACACTTAATCTCGTGTTGGCAGTTGCGAATCTGTTTCCGCTGTACCAACAAGACGGCTGGAAGAGTGGGATGGTGATCTGGCGTCGTGTGTTTGGCCGGCGCAGCCCTCTTGTGGAGTGGTCATTTACACTTTCTGCCGGCGCGTTAGGTTTGATCATAGTTGCTAGCTTACTGCTCAACTGCTGACGAACTCTGCCGAACCTATTTATCACGGTCCATATGCCAACCGGGATTTACCCACTGACCGTTGCGCAGGACGAATACTTCGGTAACCCGGCCCGATTGGTTGATTCGTTGGCCGCCTTGCTCCAGTTCGTACGAGTAGTTTGAATACACCACCGCAGTGGCGCCGTACATCTGAATTTCCGTCTTGGGAAATTCGAGTTTCACGAGCTTGCCCCCGCTCTTCGCAAACTGGGCGGAGCCGTCAAGAATCGTCTGCCGGTTGGACCAGTTGTTATCTCCTGATTCGATCGCGATTGTTTCCTGCGGGATCAGGTTTTCCAAAGTCGCACGATCGCCGTCGAACCACGCACGCCACACCGCTTCTCGCGCATCCAGCAATCGTTTTTTCATCTGCTCACCCATTGATCGCGGCGAGGCCAGCTGTTCTTCCAGCGACTCTTGATGGAGTGCAGTGTCACTTCCACTCTGAATCCAGTTTCCCTTGTCCTTCGTGTAGAAATCGCAGATGCGCAAGGCGCGATGCGGCGGCGCGCCGGGCCAATTCGACTCCACGTCGGCTACAAAGCAGACAAACGCAGCATCGCCTTTGAATATCATGTCGAACTCTCGGAACTTGTAGCTCTTCATGCCGTAAGGGCTTTTCGGATCGACCTGGTTCCAATCCATATAACCTTCGATACCTTTGATTGCGGTACGCGACCCTTCCAAATAGCCGAGCCAGTTTTCCGAGTGCGTCGCTCGCAGCGACGCGGGGTCTTTGTTGATGAAGGCCTGAAAGATGCTCTCAATGTGGGCGCGAATGGCAGTACGATCAGCGGCGCGATCAGACTGTACATCGCCCTGTACGGTTGCAGTCGAAACAATAGTGGTAAACCTGGCGAAGAGCGCGGCGCCAAGCATGAATGAGAATAGGGAGAAACCGAGGACCTTAAGAGTCATTGACAAAGACCTCCTGTTAGCCACCCATTACGCGGGTTGCTTACAACGACATGAAAACCTCTGGGATTGTTGCGGAGCGTGCGAAACGCATAGGAGAGATCGTTTAGCATGCGGCAGTGTAGACTCGTTTGAGATTTTCAGCCAATGCTTTCCGGCCGCGTTTCGAGGTGCGGGGATAGCAAATAGTGTTTGTGCGGAAAGCGTTGGTTAATTTCAGCCCAGGGTTTGCTTTGAAACCCGGGACGTTGTCTTTGTCTGAAGGACTTATCACTGCTTTGCGGATTGTCTAGCGTCGCCTTCACACGGTTTGCCTCTTCTCTTATAACTTTGGAGCGCCGGATTGCAAAAGCGCAACCCTGGACTGGAACTCGCAAGCGCTTTACGATATGCAGACCAGAGAAACACCGCATGGCGGGTGGAGATCCTGCTTCGACGTGGTTAGCCGAAAGCACGAAGGCTGGCTAGCCACACTCGAAGTGTCAAACGATGGCGTGCAAGAACGCTGCGAACTACCGCTTAAAAATGTCGAACTCAGTTCACCTGTTGGTGATTCGGAGGCAGTAGCAATTGAATTTGGCAACGATGTCGCAGAGTCTATTAAACATAGCATCATTGAACCCACGCATGTCTCGCTTGTACAGACGGCCGGCGGAGCAGACGCCGCATTGGAGATCGAGGTCGGCTGATAAGACGAAGACATCACTTCGCTTTTGGTCACCAGTGTTGCCGGAGTTTGTAGACGGAATAGTGGATGAGCCGCATCAACTCTAATGCTTGAGAAAAGACGGAAGTAATGATTGCACAATCATCACAAGAGAACAACCAGCTAATTCGTGCGTTGGTAGATACATGGCTCACCGCCAGCAAGCGTGGGGATGTTGCTACGCTGCAGAGCCTTTTGGCAGATGACGTAATTTTCATAACGCCAGGCAGAGAACCTTTTGGCAAGGAGGCATTTACAGCCAATGATCATGGGCCGGTGCTGAAGGAGGCGACAAGTGACATTCAAGAGATCGAAGTGCTTGGCGACTGGGCCTGGATGCGAACATATCTCGATCTACTGCTTAGCTCTTCCGAGGGCGGCTTAAAGCGTTATGCGGGATATACACTCACAATTCTCAAAAAGAACTCGCAGGGTCAATGGGTCATCAGCCGCGACGCCAATCTCGTGATGCCGAAGGAATGATCATGCAGTAACGCTCAAAGCGTTCGCGATTGCGATGACTGGATCCAATTGGCCGGCGGTTTCAGGGTGTCGCATTGTGCTTAGCTCAAAGGTACGATTCAAACAGAACCAAGTATCACGGAAACTGTTCCACCATTACATATCGCATGTTGAGAACCCGCAGAGCCAGCGATGCGTATGCTTCAAGTATGCGCAGGCGCAAGTCTCGATCGCTCAATTTTTCTGTCTACGGTTATTTTCCGCGCTTGAGCGTAACGCAGTTTGGAAGCGGACGATGCTGGCCTTTGGCCTCCTAGCTGAGAAATTCCCGATATTCACGATCTACGCTTTTACTGTCCGGCACCGCACATGTCGATCTTCTTGCATTTAGTGACACAAGTCACTTACGTCTGAGGTCGAAAGTCGACAAGTGAGCCGCACCATGGAAAATCGGCATTGGATTTGCCGGTAAAACGATCCGAATGAAAACGTCGATTCAAGGGATGGTAGCGTGTAGTATTGAGGTACATGAACACACTGGAACCGAACACTCCAGTGGTCTGTGTGAAAGTAGGAAAAAATTAACCGAATTTGGATCAAGGAAGGATAGGAAGTTATGGAACAAACTCAAAAACAGGATCAGCGCCAGCATCCTGGATGCAAGTGTCCGCGACCTGCCACCCGTGATTATTGCAGTGATGCTTGCGCGAGCGCTCAGGAAAGTGGAATGGAGAACGAGTGCAACTGCGGTCATCCCGAATGCGCGTGAGACTGTCGTAGTTTGTCAGGAGTCCCATCGATTATGGGTCGGAGCAGCTGTTAGACATGAAGTTGTCAATCGAAAGTCGCTGAAAGGCGGCTCACGGGCCAGGCGTCGCATGCTATCGAGAGAGCTTGATTCAAGGGGTTATCTAATTATTGACCGTTTCCTTTCCACCTTCGACTGCGAATGCCTAATCAAAAATATTCAGAATCATCGGCGACGTCATCCAAAACCGATAATCCATCGAACAGCAAAGACGCGACCCTTGCGATACTTCGTTATTGATGGCGATGAAATCAATCGTTACTTTCCTGACGTAGTGCGAGTGAATGATCAGGTTACGTCCATGGTACGCGCGATTACTAACGATCGCATCGTCCCGCTTTATTCATCACGCGTGGCATGCAACATCAACATTACACCTCGCGCAGGCTCATATCGTTACCATTACGATCGAAATCAGGTCACGGCGATTCTCTATCTCAATGAAACCAAAGGCGGCGAAACTGAATGCTATCCAAACTATCGGTGGCTGTTGGGAAGAAAAACTGCACCGCTTCAACGGGCGCTGGACCACTTCCTGCAAATTGAAATTATTCGCAAGATCTCCGGCAAACAAATTCTTGTCAAACCGCGGCAGGGTAGATTGTTGATCATGCGCGGCGACCGCTGCCTGCACAGTGTACTCCCTGTTCAAGATGATGGAGAACGCATAAATATAGTGATGGCTTACGACGATCCGTTAGCTGAAGACGTTTGCAACACAGAACTGGATGCCTACTTGTATGAGCCAGGACAGAGAAGACTGACCGATCCAAACTACAGCTGAGGAGTCAGAGCATTAACACCCACACTCCTTGCCTGTCTCAAAGATGTTGTAAAGAAGAGCATCCCTCAGATTGAAAGTACCCGAAGCACGTCCTTCATTGGCCGGTCCGGTAATTATTTCTCCCTTCGAGACCTCTACTCACATAAGCTCCAGGATCGATCCATTATTAGCCGAGATCCACGCCTCGCGCTTTGAATACTACTTCCGTAAGTATGGGAATTGAGATCTGGCGCAGGCCGCACGTAAAGCGCGTCAAACTTTAACCTGTATTAACCGGAGTGTGGGTAGTCCGGTTGTTACGATAGCGTTGTGGGCTAAAATCACGAACAAAAGACTTGGGGAGTTCGTTAAATCTTAATGTATCGCTAACAAATATGCTCAACGTACTGAAACTCGAATTTGAGAAATTGTTTCGCGCCAAAAGCTTTTACCTGTCATTCGCCGTGCTGACTGCGTTTGTTGCACTAATGCTTTGGGGGTTCTACACGTATGCCGCCCGTAAGACAGGAGGCCAGGCCGTCGAGCAGTTCAAATATACATATGAATCCAAACAATACTTCAACGGACTAACTTTCGCGCTCTACTCGTTGCTTTTTTCTTTCACTTTGCTGCTCCCTATTTTCGTATCGATGAGCGGAGGCTCGCAGATCGCAGGTGAGGCCCGCGCCGGCACACTGCGGATGATCTGTACGCGTCCGATCTCGCGGGCGTCGCTAATCCTGTCAAAGTTTGCGGTGACCGCCCTCCACGCAGCGCTTTTGATGACGTTCTTCATCGGCTTGAACTTAGTAGTTGGGTTGATCTTTGTCGGGTGGGGCAACCTGGAGCTTTATCCGGGTCCACTTAATCTGGTTGATGCGCCCGGCAAAATCATGCGCGATGATGCACTGATGCGGTTTGGCTACGCGGCATTGTCAGGAACCTGGGCCCTTCTTGTTATCGCCGCCCTCGCGCTTTTCTGTTCCGTTCTATTCGACTCCCCGGCCCAGGCAATGGTCATGACAATTGCGTCTTACCTAACTCTCTACATCGTTGGGCGCGTGGAGTTCTTCGAGCATTTGCGGCCTTATTTTTTTACCACCGACATGGACTTCTGGCGCGATGTGTTCAAGCCCCAGATTCCGTGGCAGAGTTTATGGCATTACGCATGTGTCTGCGGCGCGTACACGACCGGCTTATTGCTAACCAGCGTGATCATCTTCGAGCGGAAGGATATTGTGACCTGAGATGTGGGTGAAACTCCTGCTGCTGCTTCTGTTTTCCGTGATGATTGTGGGCGCCGTTCATTTCGCGCACCCGGGTGAATCGGAGAAACCGGACTCGTCGTCAAAATTTGTTCATCCGCTTCGTCTGCTGACCTGGAATATCGGTTATGCGGAACTTGAAGATGACACACGAGCGCATGACAAAGACTTGCCGGCAATTGCGAAGGTAATCTTAAAGGAGGATCCTGATGGTGTTGCACTTCAGGAATTGACCGGCAAAACGCAATTAAGCATTTTGCTCGGACTACTACATGGTAAGTATCGTGGCGTTGTTGCACAGCAAGGAAAAGGGGATCGATTCGAGGCGGTACTAGCTAAAGATTCCGGTGCGGCGTTTATTCCCGTAGCCGTAGGTGCTCGTTACGCGATTGGAACGACCTTCCGACCGCGCGCAAACACACAAGAGGTACTTCTTTTGAGTGCCCACGCTGATGCATTCAACGCCGCTCGGCGAAGAACATATACGGAAGCATTAATAGACTGGGCCAATGGCCGGGCGCAATCGTCTGAGGTTTTCATCGCCGGTGATTTCAACTTTGAACTCAAAGTTGGCAATGAGACAAATCTTTATACTGACAATTTGAAACACGATAGCGAATCGTACAGCTACATCCTGCGCTACTTCAGCGATGTGGGACGCGCAGCCGGCGACACAGCAATCAACGATCGCCGCATCGATTACATCTTTGGCCCAGCTACACTCCAACATATCGGGCGAGTCGAAGTCTTGCGTGATGCCGCAGTTGGGCGCATGGACCATTGGCCTTTGGTTGTGGAAGTTGCCCTTGATTAGCTCGCGTTAGATAACTTTGTCAGGCGTGGCGTCAAGAGTTTTGTTCATAATGAAGGGCGGGGCAATCTTTTAAGCGCCAACGGCGCGGCAATATCAAAGCCGGGGGGCAAAGTGCTGAGCAACGCGAAGGTATAGTTGGCTCAATCAGTAAGCACTGAAGTGCGAAATATGAATGGTAACGGACAACTATGCCGCTCTTTCCGAGCTACAAAAATTTAGCGCATGTTCCAGGGGGGCGCACTCCGCTTCCCTCCGTGCTTGGCCCCTTGCTTTCATATTCTCGCGCCGTTGGCGCTCCGCATTTGCAATTAGTACTTTAAGGGATTTTGAACAAGTCAACCACAGAGACTCAACAAACACTTGAGTAGAGAAAGAAGTTCATCTCTGTAAATGTCAGACATAGCTCTACAGACGGAAGAGTTGACGAAGCGCTTTGGCGCCCGCATAGCAGTTGATCGCCTGACGATACGAGTCGACAGAGGCGACATCTACGGTTTTCTCGGTCCGAACGGAGCGGGCAAATCCACGACGCTGAGGATATTGTTGGGTTTGGTAAGACCCACATCCGGCGCGATCAAATTTCCGGTGCGCGCTTCGACTTGGGAGTACCTGCAGGCACGCTCCCGCATAGGGGCGATCATTGAGACACCAGCGTTCTATGAAAATTTTTCTGGGCGCAGGAATCTGCAACTGCTTGCTTCCTTGTCTGGTGGCGTGACCACGAAGCATGTGGAGAACGTACTCGAAATTGTAGGTTTACGTGAGCGAGCGGCGGACCCAGTCAAGGTTTACTCATATGGAATGCGACAACGTCTCGGAATTGCACAGGCGCTCTTACCAACTCCGGAGCTTGTTATTCTCGACGAGCCGACAAATGGTCTCGACCCGCAAGGAATACAAGAAACGCGAACGTTGATTCGGCGTCTCCGCGATGAATTCAACTTGACCATACTGCTCTCTAGTCATCTACTTACAGAGATTGAACAGCTCTGCAATCGCGTTGGGATCATTCACGAAGGGCGTTTGCTTTATGAAGGTGAGCCGGAGGCACTGGTAGCACCCGCCAGACTCTACAAAATTCGAGTCGACGATTTGTCGGGTGCGTTCGAGTTACTGGTCACAGAACCTGGTATGACGGTTAGCCGAAATGGTACTTCTTTTTTGCGGATTGATGCCGACGAGGAAAGGATTTCTGCGGTGAACGCCCTTTTGGTCAGTAATGGGATCAAGGTCTATGAGTTGAGTCCGGCTCAGGAAAGCCTCGAAGCAGCGTTCCTTCGCTTGACTGAAACAGCCGCTGCGGTCCCTGGCAAATAGAGTGCTGAAGCAACCTGGTGAACTGGTTATTCCGTAGACACGAGGAGGACGAATGAGTAGTTCATTAAACAGCAAAGAATCGATTGAATGGCGGAACGAGCGTGCACAAGTTGCCCTGGCCATTCTGCGCGTCGCACTGGGAAGTCTTTTTATTTGGGTGTTCTTTGAGAACCTCCGAAAGGGTCTTTATAGTACTTCGGGTTATTCCGGATTAATTAATTACTACATCGAAAAAGGCCACGGACCACAACTGCTGAAAGGCGTTATGGTCTTGATGGCGAACCACGCCAGTCTTGCTGGTCCAATGCAGGGGCTGACTGAGATTACGTTCGGAGTGCTTTTATTGATCGGACTCTTGACCCGTCCAATAGCACTTGCGGCTTTTTTGTTTCTCGGCACGCTGTGGTTAGCTGAATGGGGCACTGCCTGGATCTGGGAACTATTAATGCCCATGATCGCCGCGTTAGTACTGGCGATTGGAGCGGCCGGTCGCAAATGGGGAATCGATTCTGTATTAGCCATTCGTTATCCGCGATCCCTGCTTTGGTAGGTAGCTTTGACGAAGTCAGGCAAAGCCTACACCAGCGGCATAGCAGTCAGCGCCAACGGCGCGATATATAAAAGCCAGAGGGGCAAGCGCGAAACGAAGCGGAGCAGCGTCGCCCCTGGTCAAGGCGGTTAACAAGACAGAGCTCCGAAGGAGCGACATGATTTCCTGTCGTTAGGTAGAGGTATGTCGCACTGCTTGTGTTTATTTTGCACTCGATCGAGGTTGGACGCGCTTCGCGCTTGCGCCTGGCTTTTATATATCGCGCCGTGGCGCTCCTTTCCAGACTGTTGGCAAAGCCTTGCGAGGTTCACTAATGCCTTTGTATCGCGATCCGCGCCAAAGTTATGAGAATGCGAGACGCCGCCAACACCGAGCCGCGCACAGTGCCGGCGATTTTTGAATGACCTCCCGCGCGCCGTCTATAGTCGACAGGCACTTCCATCGTGCGCACGTGAGCCCGAGCCGCACGCATCTGCATCTCCAATGGCCATCCGTAAGTTTCTTCGCGCAGTCCGAGTGTATTTAGAGTGTTACGACGAATCGCGCGGAAAGGTCCCATATCGGTAGAGCGAACACTGTATAAAATCCGCAGAATAAGCCCAATCATGTATCCCGCAAGGATCTGATGAAAGTTCATGCTGCCGGTTTCGCGACGGCCCCGAGTTCGCGAACCAATTACAAAATCAGCTTTTCCTTCCATGATTGGTGTGACGAGTCGATCCATCATTTCGGGACAATCGCTACCGTCGCCATCAAGAAAAACCACCAGCTCACATTCCGGTGAGACTGAGTGCAGTCCCGCACGAAACGCGCGTCCATATCCAGGAATAGGTTCCTTTACGACCCGAGCACCTGCTGCAGCCGCGATCTCTGCAGTTCGATCCTTGCTGCCGTTGTCGACCACGATAATTTCGTCAGCCACGTTTTTGGGAACGGAGTTGATGACGTTCGCGATCGCTTCTTCTTCGTTTAGTGCGGCTATGATCACTGAGATAAATGGTTTTGGTTTTTCGTTACTCATGTGCCAAATGAATCGTCGCTTGACGCCGTAACCAGATCACAAATAATCCGAGAATCAAAAACGGCGCAAAGATAAACGTCTTCAACAGAAAGACGCGATCCGGGGTGTCGTTATTCCAGGTTAGATAGAGCAGGAAACTCGCGAGGGTTAGATAAAAAACCGGAATGGATGCAGTGAAGCATAAGAAAAGTATTAGCCACGAAAAATACCACGGAAAGTGGGGCGAAATCAGAACCATGAACACAGAAGCCATAGTCATGCCATTTTTCAGATAGCGAGTATCGTCGCTGCGTTGATCCTGCATCAGCCACACAGACAGGATGCCCAGCACGCCAACGGCAAAGATCAGATAAGCTGAAGTTGGCAGCTCCGCGCTCAACAAGTGACGCGCCAGAGTGAGAAGAAAAAATTGCTCTCCATTTACCATGCCTCGCTCTCTCGCATAGCCTGGTAAAAACCCGAGCGCTCCCATTGGGCCGACACTCAGATAGGGCAAGTAGGCGGCGATTATCGTAGCCACAAATGCGACAGGCGTCTTCCAGCTTCCACGCCTGTAGACGGCCGGAAACAACACGGCCGGAAAAAGTTTCACACACGTAGCGCACGCAAGAAAAAAACCAGTTAAGGTTTCGGAACGCTTGCGACGGACCAGCAGCGTTAGCGCAATAAACGCAATTGCCAGCGCGTCCGCGTGACCGCTACCGGCAAACTCCCAAACCGCCAAAGGGTGCCAGGCGTAGATCAAAACTCGTTGCCTCGCCAATCCAAATGAAATAAGCAACTGGATTAGCGCCCAAACTGCGATAGCTTCAAACCCAACCATGAGGGCTTTCATGCACGTCACGGATTCGCTAAATCTCGTTGTCAAAAGAAACGCAGCTTCCGCGATAGGCGGATACATCGTGCGCGCATAGTCCCGCCGGTTGATGTTTGGGTAAATTTTATCGTCCCGAAGGTCGGCCAGTGATTGGTCGGCGGGAATATACCGATAAGGATTTATACCCGCTGACTGCACTCGGCCGTCCCAGACGTAACGATAAATATCGTCGGATAAATAAGGCGGGGAAAAAATTATGCTCAACCGAAAAAGTGCTGCGAAGATTAAGCCAAGCACTAACAATTGACGCGAGTCCCTGCTGCGTAAGCTAAGCCAAACAACAGCAAGATAGATAACTATCTGGACTACGACGAGTTTGAGAAACCAAACGATTTCTGCAGCGCCTTTGGCATGTACGGCAATGCGATACAGCACCAGCATTGCGAAACCAAGTATGCTCAGCGCCACAGTCCATCGAGTACTTACATAGCTGAAGGGCACAGACGATTGTTCGCTCATATCACCATTCGGCATGAAAGCTTAGGGCAGATACGTTGCAGCCCTTCCGATTCAATTATCGAGTGCAGGAATGAACGGGTGTGAGGCGCGGGATAAGCCCCCTCTGAAGAAGGCGTGAAAAACAACTCCTCACAAAGCTGATGAAGTGTTTCTGCGTCATCGACATCGTACCAGCGTGGCAGCAATTCAACGGGAAGGTCGATTTCAGCTGCACGTTGCCTGGTGTGAGCGAGCACGTCCGAAGTGCTCCAGGCAATTCGATCGAAAAGATTCCAGTGAGCGTGCTTTAACCCAATCAGATAGTAGCCACCGTCTTCCGCCGCCCCCAACACCACGCGATCACCGTCGGCTGCCAGCGACTCAACCGCTCGAATGAGGATCGATTTCGGCAGCGTTGGACTATCGGAGTTGATTAGACATACTCCACCATAACCCTGTTTTAAGAGATCGTCAGTGGCGTTGCAGAGACGCTCTCCTAGAGAGCTACCGCGTTGTACCAGCAGCTTGAATCCTCCTGGTAAGACACTATCGAAGGCAGACTCTGAACCCGCTGGCGTATAGACCACCAGGCCTGATGCTGCTTCGGTCTCACTCACACTTGCAATGTTCGTGGCCATGTCACGGAGAAAGCAGACATTGAGTGCGGCAGCCTCCTGCTCCGTCAAGGGAGGCACAAGCCGTGTTTTAACCTCACCAGCAATAGGGGCCTTCACCATTACGCCGAGCGCACAAACGCGTTTGGATATCGTCTCGTATGTCATTAGTCTGTCCGTTATGATGACTTGTTAGAAATTGCGAGTATACGGGCAACCGCCGGAAATTATTGACCGACCGCACATCCTCGGCGAAAATCCTCGCACGTTCCAACAAATTTTTAGATCACAGGTGCAATCATGAATCATGATTCGGCCCTCAGGAAAGCTCGCGAGATCGCCAGTGGTGTTCTGGCGCCCTCGGCAGCACAAAACGACACTGCCGGAAAATTTTCGGACGCAGCGATCCAGTCGCTTGGAGATGCTGGATTGCTTGGCCTAACGTTACCAGCTGCTGTTGGCGGCGCGGGGCTCGGCCCACGGACGTTTGCAGCTGTGACAGCGACGCTCGCAGAGGCGGATGCTTCCGTGGCCATGGTCTATATTATGCACATCCTTGGCACCGCGGTCGTTGCGGCAGCTCGGCCAAGCGCAGCTCTGGCACTCGCACCCGTCGTGCAAGCGATTGTCGCAGGTCGTCATTTATCAACGCTCGCTTTCAGTGAAGCTGGCTCCCGCAGTCATTTCTGGGCACCTGTTTCACGCGGCACCAGGAATGGTGACGGCGTGCATATAAGCGCTAAGAAATCCTGGGTAACGAGCGCGGGTCATGCGCAGAGCTACATTGTATCTACCTTGGCCCCTGATGGAGCAGGGCCTACGGATTCAACCCTCTACTTTGTCGCAGCAGGAACGAGCGGTCTCTCAGTCTCGGGTCCCTGGGACGGCTTGGGACTGCGCGCCAACGCCTCTGCACCGGTCGTGTTGGACGACTGCCATGTCCCAACTAATTTTCAGCTTACAGACGACGGCGACGGTTTTGCCGTCATGCTAAACGTAGTGTTACCTCTTTTTAATTTAGGCTCAGCAGCCGTAGCCTTAGGATTGTGCCGAGCAGCAGTAACCGGAACTACGTCGCACCTTAAGAACGCGAAGTTTGAGCATCTTGGTCAAAGCCTGGGCGAGAGCTTACCGACGCTGCGTGCGCAACTAGCGACTATGCAGATCGAGAGCGACGGACTGTCAGCCCGAATTGACGATTTGATCGATCATCTCGAATCGCCGCGTGAGACCACCATGCTTCGAGTGCTTGAATGCAAGGCCGCTGCAGGCGAGGTAGCAATCAGTGTTACCTCCGCAGCAATGCGGATTTGCGGTGGCGCAGCATTCTCAAAGCATTTGAATGTCGAACGCCTGTTTCGTGATGCGCACGCGGGTGCTGTAATGGCGCCAACGGGCGATGTTTTGCGCGAGTTCATCGGGAAGTCGTTGTTGGGAATACCGCTCTTTTGAGATCAGTTCGGCCTAATCATCGACTGAAGGTTCGTAAAAACCTTGGGGGTGCTATGAACAAAACCATTTGGCTTGGCGCTGTTGCCTACGATCCGAAAGTGGTCACGATTTGGGAGGGAATGCGACGGTATTTTCATGAAGACGCAAATCTTCCTGTTGAGATCATACTGTTTCAGAGCTATGAAACGCAGGTGCTCGCACTGCTGGCCACGTCAGGTGACGTTGGGCCACGCATCGATATCGCCTGGAATACGAACCTCGCCTACTTACAGGCGGATGAGTGGAGCGGCCATGCTTGTCGGCCTATCGCGATGCGTGATACCGACCTCGGCTGGATAACAAAAATCATCGCGGTCAACGGAGGCCCTGTCTCAACGCTTCGTGATTTGAAAGGTCGGACTCTCGCGCTTGGCAGCCGAGATAGCGGGCACGCCGCGATTCTTCCTGTTCACTTTTTGGAGCAGCAAGGCTTACGCGAGGGAAGCGACTATCAAACGCTGCGGTTCAATAGTGATGTCGGCAAACACGGTGATACTGGGGCCAGCGAAGTGGAAGTGGTGCGTGCTTTACTCGAGGGACGCGCGGACGCGGGTGCAATCGGCAGTCCGTTTTGGAACACTGTTCGTAACGAACATCTGGTTCCTGAAGGTGGTCTCACTGAGATATGGTCTTCTCCTGCTTACAATCACTGCATGTTCACGGCGAGGCCTGACTTCGATCGTGAAGAGGAGAACAGGTTTGTCGAAGCCCTTTTGGCCATGAGTTATGACAACCCTGCTCATCGCCCGATACTCCAGGCCGAAGGGTTGGAGCGTTGGCTAACACCTCACCTCGATGGTTACGGCGCCTTGCGTCAAGCTGCGGAGCAACAGGGATTTTTTAAGGCTTCTGCTAAGGTGGCGTCAGGGATGGAGGATTAATACAGCGCCGGCAATAGGGTTCATGCGCAATTAAAGATCCTGGCCAGCTTATTTGCGTGCTCGCGTTCGCGTTCGAAGGCGCGTCGCACGGCGGCGAACGACTCGGCCAAAGGAAAAATCTCTCGCGTCACCAGCAGATCGTTGTCCTCCGCGCCGACTGGATGCCAGTACACACCCTCAGCTGTAATTGTCACTTCCGGTATCAGATCTGTCCGAGCAACAGCAACACCTTCGCTCGCAACACCACGCAAAGCGATGCGGCGTATAACTCGATCTTGTTCCGCAATATTTTCTTTGTCCAGGAATTGACGAAATTCTTCCGCGTCATCATCGGTCGAGACAGTTGCGGCCAGTCGTACTCGAAAACCGAGCTCACGAGCACGTTGAATTCCTTCTCGCGTTCGCGCCCAGGCGCCGGGTCCGCGATGCAAGTCGTGACGCTCTGGTGTCGCGCTGTCTAAGCTGATCTGCAGAACAATTCGATCATGCGGCAGCGCCCGCAAACTTTCCGCCCTTCTTCCGGTAAACAGCATTCCGTTGGTCAGCACTGTGGTGGGAGCGGCTGTAAGGCAAGAAAGCAGAATCTCATCGATGTCTTCCAGCAGAAATGGCTCGCCTCCGGTGACGAATATCTCCTTCACTCCGAGTTCCGTTGCTTCGCGGGCGATTTGTTTCACACGCACGAGTCCCAATTCTCGTCGCGGCGCCTTAGGCGAGGATCGCACGCAACAGTAGTCGCACTGTAAGTTACAGTCGAAGTTCGTGTAGAGCCAAAGTCGCGAGCCAACTGGCCGACTGTCTTCGCCAAGTGCCACATTGTTGCCACAACGGAAAACCCAACGCATCCGATCTTTGTCGATCGTAGCTTCTAGGAGTGCATTACCTGTGAAGCGGCACCAGGCTTCCAACTCTGGGCCAACGCTGGCTTCGTCACCGACCACCCCGACCAAGGCGCCCGGTGGAGTGCTGCGCAGCACTGCGATCAATTCCGCCAGGAGGCCGGACTCAAAAGTCTTGGCCCCAATATCCAGATCGATGTCAGCCTTCATTATATTGCGCTCCCGCAAAATTATAGTGATTTCACGATGGATTCATGCACGAGGAGATTTTACGGATCAAGGCTTCAACTTCGCCGTTGAGCGAACCGTAATTAGAAATGTTTCGACTAACGGCCCATTGCGAAATCTGATCAATGAAACAGCACAGAGTTAGTGCCTGCGTTTGAAAATATATTCACTGATATTACTTGTAGGGCCAGAGCCAGTTGAGCCAACGGCTACGAGTTCCCAGCCTTGAGAGCCTAGCTGATTGGCTTTTGACTCGCTCATTTTGTACTCGAATTTATATTCCCAAGTGGGAATGGATTGAGTTGCTGACAGTGAGAACAAGCAGATCACAATAAGCAAAAACACGCTAAGGACTTTCATTGAAATACCTCCAGAGCGCGGAGACTAAATTGAGCAAAGGATAAATAGCAAATGTCATTCGGCAATCCGGGCCCGTATCCATACTAATCAACCACGAGACGAAAAAATCATAATTCATTCGGCCCGCTAATTTTGAAGGCTTTACAGTTGGAAGTGATCATGTAAAAACTCACGCTCATTGGGCGGTTATCCAGTTTTCCGATCCTGTCACTTTAACCGCCAAATCAGAAATGAAAATCCGCGTCGTGTTCCCATCGGCCGTCCCATTGTGGTCCGTCGAGATAAGCAAAGGTCCAGCCTTCTTGTAGCCTTCCCACGTTGCGATAACGACACCTGGTTTTCTGGTCCCGCCACGGTGGTAGACGAATTGCTCGACCCGGTTGTCTTTGCCGACGTAAAGATCCCATGTGTCGCCGGGCGTGTAGCCACCATCCGGGGGATACTTCACAGAGACCAAATCAGCGGAACCGTTGCCCTGCGGCAATGGTCGCGTGCCCTTATCTTGCACATCAGCGCTGGAGTCCCAGTGAGCATGGAGAGGGAACAGAAGCCAATAGTTATCGTTGACGAAAGCGGGGTCGATTTCGTTCTTCACATTCTCAGGTTGGCTGTTTAGTTGAGAGCGAACGTAAGTAGCCTTTACTAACTTGCCGTCTTTATCTTTTCCTTCATATGAGACCTGCCCTGTCTTGGGTTCCCAAATCCAGGAACGGGAGACATTCACCCCGGGAAACTGTGCGTTCCACGTATATCGGATCGCTTCTACTGTCGCGAATTCATCAAGACCATACGTCTTCGCGATCTGTTCGCGAACGGACGCAGACGTCTTTTCAGGACTGGACGCGGCTGGCTTCGCAATCGGTTCGGAGACGGATGGACTCTTCTGCGAACAGGAAGCAGCACCAATCACCAGCACCACAAAACCGAGGAAACGGATCGTCTTTGAACGGCCCAACTTTGTCATGGGTCCTCCTTGCACCATCAGTATTCTGATCGCGCATTTAGGTTTGACATCGATATGCACTCATCTGTGCGGATGCGACAAATAATAAATAGGGGCAAATCTGAATGTCCAAATGGCGCCAGGCGAAGCACGACACTTTGGTCGACGACTTCGTTTAGAGCTTCTAAATCGTACCTGATTCTGGTCATCGCGACCTAAGAATGATGAAGCGTTCGTCCCTCGTGGAAACGTCAGCTCAAAGCGCACGAACTTTTTGTCTGTTAAGTCGGATGTCCATTTGCGCTCGCATTTCGAGAGCTGCACCTATCTGACTTGTCCAGGTTTTCTCGACGATTGCTCCGTCGGCATGACTTGTTCCGACGACGTTTGGCGCCTCTAATCGAACCGGCAAATCCGACATGTTACAAATTCGTTTTAAAACTTTGACTTCTTTGTCGCCAAGTAGTAGATTGCGAAATCTCGCACTAACCCTTGGCTGCGCCCGCAGGTCTGGACACCTCAACTCGCCGCGGTTTCAGCCGTTGTATTAAACATGCTGCTATTTGGCATTTCTCACCAAGGAGATCCTCTCAATGAGACCGTTCACCCTCGTCTATTTCGTACTGCAAGGAAGTAAAATTCTTCATCTGTTGCGTTTGCTTCCGCTGAGCGGAAGCGCAAACATCATCCCATAGTCAAACTGCCGCCTCGTCTTGGCAGAAAACAATTACGGCCGCCGCACGGTCGAGCTCTGTATCAGAGCCCTCGCCCCGGAGATAGCAAAATGAGACGTTGCGTATTTGTATTTATCCTCGCCGTTATAGCTTACTCAGTATGGGCAACACCGGAAAGTAGCTACTCAGCGAACTCGAAGTCTAAGCCGACACCAACTCCAACACCAACTGCGACACAATCCCCCACTCCGACTCCCACACCAAAGGGGAACCGTAAGCCAACGCCGACGCCAACGCCGACACCGACGGCAACACCAACGCCGACGCCAACGCCGACCCCAACACCAACTCCGACGCCTACGGCAACACCAACTCCGACCCCGACACCGACGGCAACACCAACCCCGACCCCGACACCGACGGCAACACCAACCCCAACGCCAACTCCGACGCCTACTGCGACGCCGACCCCGACATCGACGCCAACGCCGCAACCATCATCGACCCCTACGCCTGAACCAACGGTGACACCCACGCCTGCACCAACGGCGACGCCCACGCCTGAAGCCACACCGACCGCGACGCCAACCCCAAGTGCTCAGATTGCGGTGGTCACGGCTAATCTCCAGCACGGGCAAAACACGGCCAACGTATTCGACTACGCTGGTCAGGCAAGAATACTGGCATCGCTGGCTGACGTTGTAGCGGCACAGGAGGTCAGTCCTGGAGACCTGCCAAGCTGGGACGCTGTGTTCTCGAGCCTTGGCTTTGATCGTACGGTCTATATTGAAAATTCGACTCAAATCAATGATGGCCAAGTAATCTGGTATCGAACTGCGAAGATTACGGTAAATGTTACGTACACTCACAGTCTAAGCAGTGGCTTTATCAGTTTTGATGGAAGCACGAGTGTGGATAAGAGCGCCGTCGCGATTGATGTAACTATGGCGGACAAGCGCGCGCTGATTGTTGACACACACCTGTGCTGGTCCAAGTGTGCCGACTCTTTTGCTGATATCGAAACGGGCAAATCGTGGCAGCGGGATGCACAGGCTCGAGAATTGACCTCCTGGATTGATAACTTAAGTTACAACTCGATTATTCTCGCCGGAGACTTCGATATGACTCCAACGTTTCCACAGTACGAGATATTTGCAAGCTACATCGATTGCTGGAAGCTCGGACTGCAACTCGGAATTGCGACTGCCGACTGGTCAGACCGTGATGACGATGGTTTACAAGATATGCCGCTCGGCGAGTTAACGACACGCACGCACGACACGAGAAGAATCGATTACGTCTTTCTGCAGGGCGCCGTCGGATTAATCAGCATTGACCTTCCAGACGTCAGACAACCCTGCGCTCTCATCAACGGCCAGTGTCCGGCAGTTCAACAACGCTGGGGAATTACGGACGACCTGGGAGTCAGACCGAGCGATCACAACTGGCTACGAGCGACAACGGTCCTGTATTAGATTTCGCGATCCTTAACGTTTCGCCCCAGCTACGGGCGACTGGCTGAGAGGCTCAATATTTCAGCCGCGAACACGTAAATGTGCGAGACCACCGGCTTTGCCGTGAAGGGCATTCGCGGCAACTCTCGACCGTTCGACGCTGGCCTCTTTCACCGTCAGATCCAACTGACGTCAAAAACCCCGAGATAGGTATCTACCGCCATGTCGTAGATTTGAATGATGGGATCTTGACTTCTGTTACAGAAGACTGGCTGGGTTGGCTTCCAGGCAAGTAAGTTTCCAGTCGTGTCCGGTAACCGCTA
>JBHEMC010000002.1:31548-86118 GCA_046262775.1 Pyrinomonadaceae bacterium
AACCGCTACTGCCGCAACATAACCCGGGGCCACGTCGATCGACTTTAACGACCAGCGAGTGGCTTCGGTTTCATCCCATCTCGTGAGTAAAAGCGCAGCCGGCTCAGCGGGTGCCAGTGTGACATCGAACTGGTCGAGCGGAAGCGATAAGCCAGTTCCTTTCGCTTTTAAAAAAGCTTCTTTGCGCGTCCAGCAATTGAAAAACGCTTCGTGCCGCACGTCAGCAGGAAGACTGGTGAGGCAACCGACCTCGTTTGAAGAAAAAAAACGCCGCGCGATGTCGTCACCGGTGAAGTCTGACCTGATATGTTCCAGGTCCACACCAATTTCACCCATGCGAGTAACCCCATAGAGCGCAAAACTACCGGAATGCGCAAGATTGAAGTTCAGCGGGAGTTCGTGCGAGTAGGAGTTCGCAAGCTCGGGCTTCCCGTGGGAGGCATAACTGAACTGGATTGCTTGCGCACTGATTTCAAGATAGCTCGCCAGTATCGCTCTCAGAAATCCACGCGCGACGATGAAATGCTGGCGATCGCTTTCAAAGTGAAAACGATTTGCCCGCGCTTGTTCGTCCTTAGACAGTAGTTCACGACAATGCTCAATCATCGCGGCCGGTTGATTTAGATCAACTCGCCAAACGTGGACGTCTGTTTCCCCGAGTAAACGACGCTCAGGCATAAGAGACCACTTTTGGGAATTCGTCGAATGCAGTAATCGTTCAGACACTATTGTTTTGATGGCAATCCAACTCAGAGTTGGTGGGTTATGGCCGACGAGTGAGGAAGCCAAGACCTGTGTGCGGTCATGAAGTCAACTTTGCCCAGCCTCCTCCATCTTCTTTCTCAGGCTAAGCGGTCGCATATCCGTCCAGACCTCCTTTATATAGGACAGACAGTCCGCTTTCGGTCCCGACTTACCTACATCGTTCCAGCCCAGCGGGTTTTCCCGGTCTGCAGGCCAGATTGAGTACTGCTCTTCGTGGTTAACGACTACCTTGTAAATTGTCGTGTCTTCGCGTTCGTCTTGAGCCATCTTCTCTCCTCAACGAATGTTCGTTCAGTTAAATCACCACCCTAGAGGCTGCTGGGCATAAGCACATTGCGGCTATTTTCGGTATTCCGGCAATTTTGAGCATTTCTTTAAGTATCTTGAGCTCGGATTGTATCGATTGTCGCTCTTGCTTGAGACCCTGGGATCAAAGCTACATGCCATTTTCCCACACCAATGCGTTTGATACTATTAAAAACCCGTTGATAACTTCATAATGATCATACGCGAAATAGATTCGATCTCGGAAATGAAGGCGCTCGAAAAACTTCAGAAGGAAGTCTGGGGTTGGAACGATCTCGACACAATGCCGCTGATGAACTTTATTGTCATGAAAGAGGTTGGCGGGAGCTTGATAGGCGCCTTCGAGCGAGAGACACCGGTTGGCTTCGTCTTCGGGTTCGTTGGCTGCGATGAGGGTAAGATTGGGTTTCATTCGCATATGCTTGCGGTTCACCCGGACTTTCGGGAGAAAGGCATCGGTCGAAAGCTCAAGCTGGCTCAACGTGAGCAGGCACTGGCAAAGGGATTTAACTGGATCACCTGGACGTTCGATCCACTGCAAAGCCCTAACGCGTACCTCAATTTCAGCAGACTGGGTGTTATCGCAACCAAATACAAGGTTAATTTCTACGGAGCACAGACCTCAAGTGCGTTGCACCGGTATATCGGAACCGATCGACTCTGGGTTAGTTGGTTTCTTGAAAGCGATCGGGTTAGCAGGCGTCTCGAATGTGGATCAAACACGAAGCCTTCTCAGCCCGATCTTCGCAAGCTTGCATCGCTGGTTCAAATGGGACGCGATGGTTGTCCTCAAAGCCAACAGTTAGCCGCACACATCGATGAACAGGTTCTGATTGATATCCCGGACGATATTGGATTATTGCAGCAACAGACTCCGCAGTTGGCAGTTGCGTGGCGAAACGCGACGCGCTCGGCGTTTACCGAAGCGCTCGCTGCCGGCTTTATTGTCGAGGATTTCTACCGGTTGGACCGGCATGGGCGGTTACTAGGCTGTTACTTGCTTAGTTCGAAAATGCCAGATGGAATCAGTCACCATTCAAAATAATCGCTCTTGCATTTACGATCACTTGGCAGTGCAAGCTCAGCAGGCACCGAACGCGGTGGCTATCGTGTCGCCCGGGCGTCGAGCACTGAGTTACGCGGGTCTACTTTCACAGACTCATGCTGTAATCGACCACCTCAATTCGCTGGGCATTGGCCGTAATGACCGCGTTGTAACAGTTCTAGACAGTGGACCTGAGATGGCTGTGGCCTTTATCGCCATAGCCTCGTGCGTAACCTGCGTTCCACTCAATCCAGGCTATCGTGCGGACGAGTTCGAGTTTTGCATCTCCCAAGTAAACGCCAAGGCACTGGTTATAAATTCATCAAGTAGCTCGCCGGCAAGAGCTGTTGGTCAAACGCTGGGTCTTTCGATCATCGAACTGGTGTCTGAGCGAGATTCCGAAGCCGGTACATTTCAACTTGCTGGCGGGGGTCCCTGCGTTAACTCGCTCAGCGGTTTCGCACGACCTGACGATCAAGCGCTTCTGCTTCACACGTCCGGCACAACGTCAGCTCCGAAAATCGTTCCTTTGACCCAGAACAACGTTTGCAGCATGGCGACAAACAATCAACTATACCTTGGATTGAGCAGCGATGATCTCTGTCTGAACGTCATGCCGCTATTTCATTCGACCGGGCTCATTGGCGTAGTTCTTTCATCAATTCTGAGTGGGGCAGGTGTTGTTTGTCCCACTGGTTTTTATGCACCAAAGTTCGTGGAATGGTTCGAGGAATTCCGCCCAACGTGGTATACCGCCGTACCCAGCATTCATCAAGCCATTCTGTTACGCGCAATCAAAGAGAAAGAGAAAGTCTCTCAGAATCGTTTGCGATTTATTCGCTCGTCATCCTCGGCATTACCCAAACACGTTCTACAGGATTTGGAAAACACGTTTAGTGCGCCAGTAATCGAATCCTACGGCTTGACTGAATCCGGAATGGTGGCCTGCAATCCGATCTCCGGTAAGCGAAAAGTTGGATCCGTCGGAGTTCCGACTTTGGTTGATCTTGCCATCATGGATGAAACTGGTGACTCGTTGGCGACTGGTAAGACCGGCGAGGTGGTAGTCCGCGGCGCGTGTGTCATGGCAGGTTATGAGGGTGGCTCTGAAGGCGGCAAAGAATTTTTCATGGGAAACTGGTTCAGAACTGGGGACCAGGGATCTCTGGATAGTGATGGCTATTTATTTCTGACGGGGAGACTGAAAGAAATTATCAACCGGGGAGGTGAAAAGATTGCTCCCCGGGCAGTCGACGAGGCCCTTATGGACCACCCTGCAGTAGAGCAGGCTGTAACATTTCCGGTACCCAATGAAGTATTGGGCGAGGAAGTCGCGGCGGCAGTAGTCTTACGTCCGCAGCATATTGCTACTGAGAGGGAGATTCGTGAATTTGTTAAGAAGCGGCTTACTGACTTCAAGGTTCCGCGCCAGATATTTATCCTCACTGAGATACCTAAAGGGTCATTTGGAAAGATAGAGCGCAACCGGCTGGCGGAACGGCTGGGCGTTAAGCCTTGCGACCAATTGCCGTCAAAGAGCGAAGTGGCATATACACCGCCTGGTACGTGGGAGGAGTCGATGCTGGTCGAGATTTGGGCACGCGTATTGGGGTTGAGGTTGGTTGGCATTCACGACGACTTTTTCCAATTAGGAGGCGATTCGATTCTCGCTACGCAAATTGTTTCCCAGGTCCGAAACGTTCTGCGAGTGGAGTTATCACCGGCGAGTCTATTTGAGACGCCGACCGTAGCCGAGCTCGCGCGGAGTCTTCCAGTCTCGGGAAAGAAAGGCGAAGATGCGGCCGTCCGACCTATTAAGCCTATTCCGAGAAACTAGAACCCAGCTGCTCACACAGATCGACAGGAACATAATTAAAAGGGGGCGACGTGTCAGAGAGTTTTTCGCACATGAAGAACGATGTCTTCCCGGCATCTTTTGCACAGCAACGTCTGTGGTTTCTGGATCAACTGGAACCAGGCAGCTCTTTCTATAATGTTCCCCAGGCAATCAGCATTCGCGGCGACCTTAACGTTGAAGCTCTTCGACGCACGTTTCAAGAAATTGTTCGACGACATGAGGCCCTCCGCACAACGTTTTCAGTGGTGGATGGCAGTCCCGTCCAGGTAATCGCCAAGCATTTAGAGCTCAGCTTTCCGGTAACCGATCTCACGTCATTAGCCAAAATGGACCGCGACGTTGAGTGGGCGCGGTTGGCGGCGGAAGAAGCACAAAAGCCTTTCGACTTGACACGGGGGCCGCTGGTGCGCGCGCTGCTGCTGGCACTGAGCGCAGATGAGTGTGTGCTGCTATTAACGATGCACCACATAGTGAGCGACGGGTGGTCCATGGGAGTACTGTTCCGTGAACTAGGCTCAATTTACGAAGCATTTGCGACTGGCAAACGTTCGCCGTTGCCTGAGCTGCCCATTCAATATGCGGATTATGCGGTATGGCAGCGCGAATGGTTACAGGACGATGCGCTCCGAACCCAGCTTGATTATTGGAAGACCCAATTGGCAGACGCTCCGCCCACGTTCGAGTTGCCGACCGACAGACAGCGTCCAGCAATTCAGCGGTTTCGCGGCGCGAAGGTAGTGGGTTACTTACCGCCGAGTCTCACCGAAGATTTAAAACAACTCAGTCTGGACGAGCGAGTTACGCTTTACATGACCTTGCTGGCTGCCTTCAACGTGCTGCTGTGGCGTTACACAAATCATAATGACCTCGTAATCGGTTCACCCATTGCGAACCGAACACGCGCGGAAACAGAAGATCTGATTGGGTTCTTCGTTAATACACTCGTGCTAAGAACTGATCTGTCGGGAAACCCCACGTTTCGCGATGTCCTCAATCGAGTAAAGAAGGTTGCCGTAGGGGCCTATGCTCATCAGGATGTGCCGTTCGAAAAACTTGTAGAAGAACTAAGCCCAGAGCGTGACCCAAGCCGAAACCCACTGTTTCAAGTTTCGTTTGTTCTGCAGAACGCAACACGATCACAGCTCGTACTCTCGGGCCTGACTTTATTGCCGCTGGAAATCCATAGCGGCACCGCAAAGTTTGATCTGTCTCTTTCGATCCTTGAAACCCCCGAGGGCCTGAAGGCAACTTGGGAATACGACACTGACTTGTTTGACGCTTCGCGCATATCTCGCATGGTCCAGCACTTTGAGGTGTTGCTCAATGGCGTGATTTCTAACCCAGCTGCGCGCATTGGACAACTACCGTTACTGCCGCAGGCTGAACGGCACCGTTTACTCATTGATTGGAATGAGACGGCTGCAAAGTATCCAACAGACAAATGCATCCACAACTTGTTTGAATCGCAAGTTAAGCTTACGCCTGAAGCAATTGCCCTGGTGGATAACAAGCGCCGTCTGACTTACGGGGAACTAAACAGTCGTGCTAATCAGCTAGCCGCATATTTGCATCAGCAAGGAGTCGGAGTCGAAACGCTCGTTGGTGTATGCGTGGAGCGCTCCGCCGAAATGGTTATTGCATTGCTGGGAATTCTTAAGGCTGGTGGGGCATATGTACCGCTGGACCCCGGCTATCCTCAACAGAGGCTGCAATTCATGCTGGAAGATTCAAAAGCCTCGGTTGTACTGACACATACCAAATTAGCCAAACTGCTTTCCTCGGGCGCTGCGCAAGTGATTTGTCTTGATCAGGAGTGGATGAACATCGGCCGGCAGAGTGAAGAAGATTTACAGAAGCATGGTCCGCCGAGCGCGCTTGCTTATGTAATTTACACTTCGGGCTCCACGGGGAGACCTAAAGGTGTGGCGATTGAACACCGTAGTGCTGTGACTTTGCTTCATTGGGCTCAAGAAGTCTTTTCTGAAGAAGATCTGTCTGGCGTGTTAGCTTCAACCTCGATCTGTTTTGACCTTTCTGTGTTCGAACTGTTCGTGCCCCTGAGCTGTGGCGGCAAGGCGATTATTGCGGAGGACGCTCTAAACCTGCCGACACTGCCATATGCCGATGAAGTCACCCTCATTAATACTGTTCCTTCTGCGATTGCGGAGTTGTTGCGACTAGGTGGAATTCCTCCCAGTGTTACCACGGTTAACCTGGCGGGCGAGCCGCTGTCGTCCAGCCTGGTGCGCAAGATATATCAATTACCCACAATCAGCCGGGTTTTCGATCTTTATGGTCCAACCGAAGACACAACTTACACCACCTATGCTTTACGGCGACCGGATGGTCCGGCCACGATCGGCCGACCAATCGCGAACACAAAGATTTATCTGCTGGATTCTTTGCTGTCACCGGCGCCCATTGGCATACCCGGAGAACTCTACATCTCGGGCCAGGGACTGGCGCGCGGTTATCTAAACCGCCCCCAAGCGACAGCTGAAAAATTCGTTGTTAATCCTTTCGAAGCTAATGGTGGAAGGCTTTACAAAACTGGTGACATCGCAAGATATAAGGACGACGGCAATATTGAATATGTCGGAAGAATTGATCATCAAGTCAAAGTTAGAGGTTACAGGATCGAGTTAGGCGAAATAGAAGCAGCGATAAATGAGCATTGCAACGTACGCGAATCAGTAGTCCTCGTGCGGGAGGATGAGCCCGGAGATCTTCGTTTGGTCGCGTATGTTGTTCCCGGCAGCAAAAAGAAGCTGGAAGGACGAGAAGGTACGTCTCATGAGAGCGACCAGGTTTTACAGTGGGAAGCGGTGTGGGACGAAACCTACCGGCAGGTCAGTCGTACAGAGAATCCGGAGTTCAACATCGTCGGGTGGAACAGCAGCTATTCAGGTGAGGCCATTCCTTCTGAACAAATGCGCGAGTGGGTTGACAAAACTGTAGCTCGAATAGTTCAAACAAACCCGCGCCGTGTGTTGGAGATTGGTTGTGGAACAGGCTTACTACTTTTCCCTATTGCTTCTCTTTGTGCCAAATATCATGGAACTGATGTATCACAGCCAGCAGTCGCTGCGCTGCAAGAACATTTGATGTTGGCCGGCACCAAATATGGACATGTAACTCTTTCGAATCAAGCCGCCCATGATTTTCGAACTATTGAAGCGAATGCCTTCGATACCGTCATCCTAAACTCAGTCATACAATATTTCCCCAGCATTGATTATTTGCTCGATGTGATCGAAGGCGCTGTAAAAGCCGTAAAGCCGGGAGGCTCAGTGTTCATCGGCGATGTGCGTAGCTTGCCTTTGCTGGAAACATTCCACACGGCTGTTCAGTTACAGAGCGCTAGTTCCTCCCTTACGTTGAGCGAATTGCAGCGTCGAGTTCGAAAACAAGTTGACCAGGAAAAAGAGCTCGTCATAAATCCAAACTTTTTCCGTCTGTTGAAAATGCATCTTTCGGGAATTGCTCGTGTCGAAATACAACTGAAACGCGGACAATATCGCAACGAACTATCTCAGTTTCGCTACGACGTGACACTTCACATCGGCTTGAACCAATCGCCGCAAGTCGAACTCGAACAGCTGGATTGGACCGGACAAGTTGGTGACCTGCGAACGCTTCGGCGATTGATTATTAAAAACGAACCTCAGGTTCTCGTTATAAGAGATGTACCGAATGCTCGAATCGATGACGCGGTTCGAGCTCAAACTTTCCTTCAAAGGCCCGATGAATTCGAGACGGTCGCGAATCTACGCGAAACATTGGTGGCCGTCAGCACGAATGCTGCAGTTGAGCCGGAGGATGTTTGGGCGCTTGGTGAAGAATACGGTTATGTCGTAGAGATTACCTGGCCGCAATCGGGGCGTTCAGGTAATTTCGACGCCGTGTTCCGACAGGGAACGCCAGTCGACTTTGGTACGGAAACGGGCGAGCTGCGGGGCGCTTGGCAGAAGTACGCGAATAACCCGGTCCGGTCAGATCTCGTGCGCCAGCTCGAGCCAGATCTGCGCAATCTGTTGGCTGACAAATTGCCGGAGCACATGATGCCGTCGCACTTCCTGATACTTGACGAACTTCCTCGTACTGCTAACGGTAAACTCGATCGAAAAGTCCTGCCAGCGCCCGATCAATCGCGACCCGAACTGGATGCACCTTTCGTGGGTCCGCGTACAAGCACGGAAAAGCTGCTGGCCTCAGTCTGGGCTGATGTTTTGAGATTAAAGACAGTAGGCATTAACGATAATTTTTTCGAGTTGGGAGGGCATTCGCTTTTAGGTACGCAGGTTATTTCGCGTCTGCGGGACACTTTGAGACGACAACTGCCGTTGCGCTGGTTGTTTGCGTACCCAACGGTAGCAACTTTGGCCTCAAAGATTGAGGAATCTGCGTCCGACAAACCGGAGGAGATTCCACCAGTTGTTCGTGTTCCCAAGAATCAGAAGCTGCCGCTCTCGTTTGCTCAACAACGGCTCTGGTTTCTCAGTCAGCTGGAACCTGAAAGTCCATTTTATAACGTTGCAACCGCCTTTCGAGTGCTCGGTCTCCTCGACGTCGCCGCCTTGAACAACGCTCTCAACGCCGTTGTAAGCCGACATGAATCTCTGAGAACGATTTTTCCCGTTATCGACGACGAGCCCGTCCAGCGTATTTTGAAAAAACAATCTATATCTTTGTCTTTTACCGATTTGAGCGAGCAGGCTGAAGAGAAGGCTCAAAGCGAAGCTACAAGTTTGTTGAAGAAGGAGGCGATAATACCTTTCGATTTGGCGCGAGGCCCCTTATTGAGAGCAAGCCTTGTGCGGGTCAGGGATCTTGATCACATCTTCCTGCTAACACTACATCACATAGTAAGCGATGGCTGGTCCACCGCAATATTGTTTCGGGAATTAGAGGAGCTTTACACAGCGTATAGTCAGAACAGAGCCTGTTCTTTATCTGAGTTGAAGATTCAGTACGCCGACTATGCAGTATGGCAGAGAAATTGGGTGAAGGGGGAGAGACTGGAGGAACTAATCTCCTTTTGGAAACGACATTTGTCGGGTGCGCAGTTGATCCTGGAACTGCCGGCCGATAAACCACGTCCACCGCTCCAGACTTTTAACGGGGCTGATGTTACTTTGAAGCTCTCAAGAAAATTGAGTAATGCTCTGAATGAACTAAGTGCGGGCAATGGCGTCACGTTGTTCATGACACTAATGGCAGCATTTCAGGTTTTCCTCTCGAACTATGCGGCAAGAGAAGACATTATTGTCGGTACTGACGTCGCAAATCGCAATAGAGTTGAGTTAGAGGAACTCATCGGGTTCTTCATAAATCTTCTCCCGATCAGAATAGACCTCTCAGACGACCCAACGTTTACCGACCTATTGGCGCGCGTCCGAAACACAATGCTGGATGTATATGCTCACCAGGATCTTCCATTTGAAAAGCTGGTCGAGGAGCTTCGGCCCGAGCGGGATCTACGGCGGAACCCTCTCGTGCAGGTACTGCTTGTTATGCAGAATACAGCGCAGCAGGAACTGAAACTGCCGCAGTTGAATTTGGCCCCTTTCAAGTTTTGCGAGGCGAGCTCTCGTTTTGATTTGGCGCTTTTCATCAGTGAGGCAGAGGCGGAGCTAACTTGCTTGTGGCGCTATAACCCGGATCTTTTCGAAGCCACGACTATTGCGAAAATGTCAGATCAGTTTCGAGCGCTCTTGGCCTGCATTGTCGGAGACCCGGCTGCGCGGATTAAAACATTTGGGGTGCCCAGGAGGGCTGAGACAAGGGTAAAGACCTTGGAGCAGAGTGAAGGGAAAAAATCTGAGATCGGGCGCCTTCGAACTACCAGGCGCAAGGGGATCGATTTATCTCAAGTCCAGGGCGTGAGAACCAGCTCACTGGAGGCAGAACAATCATTGCCGCTGGTGATTGAACCGGCGTCCGCCGAGGTTGATTTGGCAGAGTGGATGACGAGCAATAAAAATACGGTGGAACAATACCTGCTAAAGCACGGCGCAATATTGTTTCGCGGGTTTGCAGTCGATTCGGTGAATGAATTTGAGCGCATTGCGTCTGCTTTTTTCCCAGAGCTTTTTGGCGAGTATGGTGATCTCCCGCGCGAAGAACAGGGTGGCAAGATTTATGGATCGACTCCTTATCCAGCTGATAAGACGATTCTGTTTCACAACGAAAGCTCGCATATGCATCGCTGGCCGATGTTGATCTGGTTTTACTGTGTTAAGGCCGCGGCGGCCGGAGGTGAGACTCCGATCATTGATAGCCGGAAGGTTTATCAGTTGATGGAACCGGCAATTCGAGAACGCTTTGAGCGAAAGGGACTGAAGTACGTCCGCAATTTTACAGATAATTTAGATGTGAGCTGGCAACGCTTCTTTCATACCAGCGATCAGTCAGTCGTCGAAGAGTACTGCCGTCGGGCAGAAATAGACTTCGAATGGAGAGGCGGTAACAGTCTGCGTATCAGTCACAAGTGTCCGGCGGTCGTCGTACATCCGCAGACTGGTGAGAAAGTGTTCTTCAATCAGCTGCAGTTACATCACATCTCGTGTCTTACCCCGGCCGTGCGCGAGTCACTTCTGTCAATGATGAAAGAAGAGGATCTGCCACGCAACGTTTATTACGGAGACGGCTTACCCATTGAAGATTCGGCGATGGAGTATTTAAGCGATTTGTACGGAAAACTCGCAATCAGTTTTCCGTGGCGAGAACGCGACGTTCTGATGCTTAACAACATGCTGGTGGCACATTCGCGGAATCCGTTTGCAGGGGAACGTAAGATCTTGGTCGCCTTAGGCAACCTCGTTAGCAAACAACAGATCGAGCACGGGGAGCACCAACACGCGTGACGGAAACAACCCAGAATTTTGCAGGCGAAGGGTTTCGGCTTTCACCGCAGCAAGCAAGTTTATGGTCGATTCAGCAGAGAGTTGCGGAGCAATCGTTTCGTGCGATAGTCGCGATCCAGCTTCAGGGAGATCTCCAACCAGGCGTTCTCAACCAGTCGCTGCAAATTCTTGTGAACCGCCACGAAATTTTGCGTACCACGTTTACACGTCCTCCGGGATTAAAAACGGCCTTTCAGCTCGTTGGGGAGACACCTCGGTTTTCCTGGGAGATGGTTGATGAAAGTCATCTGGACCACACGGAACAAACGCTCAGCATTGCGGAACACTTCCATAGCGAAAGCGAGCGGCCATTCGACTTTGATCAAGGACCACTCCTGAGCGTTACGCTTATCAAGCAGTCCACCGACAAGCATGTCCTATTCGTCTCGCTGCCTGCCCTTTGCGCCGACTCAACCTCACTTGCGAATTTCACGCTGGAACTCAGCCGCGCTTACATGGCCTTTTTGGATCAGCAACAGCTCTCTGGTGAACCGATGCAGTATGCGGATTTCGCCGAATGGCAGAACCAACAGCTGGAACTGGACAATGCAGATGTCTCAGCCGGGAAAGCACAATGGCAAAAGACGGAGGGTGCAAGCGTTTCTCAGCCGACAATTCTTCTTGAAATGGGAGCACGCGACGCCAGGGAATTTCGACGCGATTCGATTGCGGTCGATCTAAATCTATCTTTCTCATACATCGAGGCGGTGGCTCGTGAACGCAAAATCTCAACCTCGGTACTGCTATTCGCCAGTTGGCAAGCGTTGCTTTGCCGGCTCGCGGGAAAAGCAGAATCCGAGTTTGTTATCTATAACCTCAGCGCAGGTCGCAAATTCGCGGACCTTGAAGACGCGCTGGGTCTTTATGCAAAGTACTTGCCGATACATGTTCATTGTGAAACCAAATGCTTTGACGAAAATCTCCGAATAGTCAGTACATCTCTCAAAGAAGCTGAGAAATGGCAAGAGTACTTTGACCCACGCACCTCTGCCAATACAGTCGGCGATGCAGTTGCTTTTGATTTCGAAGAGCGTCAGCCATCATACGCTGCGGGCTCCGTGTCGTTCTCTGTAATCAAGCAGGACGTTTGCTTCAGCCCCTTCAAACTCAAACTCTGCTGTGTTCAATCCGGCGATTCGATCTCTGCTGAGTTGCAGTACAACCGGCTAGTGTTCGAGCCTGCAACCATCAAACGAATCGCCGGATACTTTCAACGCTTTCTCTCAGCCCTTTTGCAGAATTCTGAAGCCGATCTTGGAACGATCGAAATTCTTGATAAAGACGAGCGCCGGTGGGCACTGGTTGAACTCAACCAAACCGCCACTGATCTGTCTGTCGGAAAATGCATTCACGAACTCTTTGAAGATCAAGTTGCCAGAACGCCGGAGGCCCTCGCGGTAGTGTCCGGAGATCAAGAACTCTCGTATGACGAGCTAAACGTCCGCGCCAACCAGCTGGCCCACCTTCTGCGCCGGCGCGGTATCGGACCAGACGCACGTGTGGGTCTCCTTGTTGAGCGCTCGGTCGAAACGATGGTGGGATTGATCGGCATTCTAAAAGCCGGTGGCGCTTATGTGCCGCTCAATCCGGATCATCCGCGAGAGCGATTGGCGCAGCAGTTAGCTCAGAGTGGTGCGTCTATACTTATTACCAACGACGGCACCGTCAGCCATCAGCCTTTTGAATCGATCGAGACAATCGATCTCGCTCGCGATCGTGTTTTATTTGACGCGCAACCAAACACGAATCCAGAACCAATTACCGGCCTGGAAAATCTTGTTTATGTAATTTACACGTCGGGCTCGACAGGGATGCCAAAGGGCGTGGCCGTTCGTCATAGGAACCTGACGAATTACACCCAATTTATTCTGCAGAGGTTGAGGATTAATCGACCGCTCAATTTCGCGATTGTGTCTACTATCAGCGCCGACCTTGGCAATAGCTGCATTTTTCCAGCGCTGGCTTCGGGTGGATGTCTCCACATTCTACGCCACGAAGTTGCCATGCAAGGTGACCTGCTTCGTGAGTACTTCACCAGGCGATCTATTGACGTCTTGAAGATCGTACCGTCGCACCTCAGCGCATTGCTCGCTTCCCAGACTGATAATCGGATTCTGCCCACGAGGTTTTTAATTCTTGGTGGCGAAGCGCTCTCTTGGGATTTAGTTCAACGCATCCGACAGATGGATCCCGGGTGCCAGCTAATAAATCACTATGGCCCAACTGAGACGACTGTCGGATCGCTATTATTTAGCATCGACCCGGAAGACTTTTCGCCTTATGCAGCGACTGTACCGATCGGCCGCCCAATAGCAAATACGCAATCATACATCCTCGATCCCCATATGCGACCTGTCCCCGCCGGCGCCAGAGGTGAACTTTACATCGGCGGCGCAGGCGTGAGCGCGGGCTACCTTAATCAACCCGCAGAGACGGCAGCGCGATTTGTTAGAGATCCTTTTTCCGACCACTCTGAGTCGCTGTTGTACCGCACGGGTGATCTGGCGCGCTGTCTGCCTGACGGCAACATCGAGTTTCTCGGTCGAGTCGACACACAGGTAAAGGTAAGGGGATACCGCGTCGAGTTAGGCGAGATCGAAGCCGTGCTATCTAAGCGTCCGGGCGTGCGTCAGGTAGTTGTGACACTGTTTCGGGATCAGTCTGCGGACGATCGAATAGTGGCTTATGTGGTTTCTTCTCCTCTTTCTTTGGACGGGCTTCGCGTAGCTTTGAGAGAGAAGCTGCCCGACTACATGCTGCCTTCGGCTTTTGTTTTTCTGAAGACACTGCCGCTCAGCCCCAACGGTAAAGTTGATCGCGGCGCCCTTCCTGCCCCAGAAGCAACAAGATCCGGGCTGCAGAGTGGTTTCGTTGCGCCGCGTAGCCTGGTAGAGAAAGCGCTGACGGACATTTGGGCCAACGCGCTAAAGGTGAGTGCCGTTGGCGTGCACGACAACTTCTTCGAACTCGGGGGTCATTCGCTGGTTGCGACGCAGGTGGTGTCTCGCATGCGCAAAGAATTCAAATTGGAAATTCCACTGCGAAGTTTGTTCGAGTCGCCCACGGTAGCTCAGCTCGCGGAGAAAATTGACGAAGCGAAAAGCAGCGAGACTGAGCGCTTCTTAAAGGAAGTCGAAGGACTGTCGGAAGAAGATGTAAAGCAACTACTCAGGCCAGAGAGCAGGACCTCCGGGTAACTGGTGGCGCTTACGAGATGGATGAAATAAACGAGCGAATGTCAAGTCTGTCGCCGGCCAAGCGCGCGTTGCTGGAGCTACGGCTAAAGGAGAGCAGTGCTGGACTGGCCATTGTGAATACAGGCACAGCCCTTTCCGAAAACCGAGCAGCGCCGACTTCATTTTCTCAACAGCGACTATGGTTTCTTCACCAGCTCGAGTCAGACCAGGCTGCTTATAACGTTCCGCGGGCGATGCGGCTCAAGGGCCCGCTTGATGTTGCTGCGCTGCGTTTGGCGCTCGCTGAGATCGTCCAGCGTCACGACGTATTACGAACTCGCTTCGCAAACGTCGACGGTGATGTCCAGCAGTTCGTCACCTCACAGGAAATTCCCTTGGCAGTAATCGATCTCAGTCACCTTGCGCGTGCTGAACAAGAAGCCCACACAGAATCACTCATGGCTGCAGAAGCCAAGCGCCCATTCAACCTTGAACGTGGTCCGGTACTGCGCACGACCCTGCTGCGGCTTGGTGAACAGGAACACGTTCTTTTACTGACCTCCCATCACATTGTCAGCGATGGTTGGTCGGCAGAAATACTTTTCCGCGAGCTAAGCGCGCTTTACAACGCCTTCACGAACGGTAAACCTTCGCCGCTAACACCGCTGACGATTCAGTATGCCGACTTTGCTGCGTGGCAAAGAAAGTGGTTGCATGGCGCCTTGCTTGAGGAGCAACTGGCTTATTGGAAAAAGCACCTAGCGGACGTTAGCGGGGTGTTGTCGCTGCCTACAGATCATCCTCGGCCAGCGGTTCAAAGCTTTCGTGGTGCTTATAAGTCGCTGACTTTTCCCGCAAGACTTAGTGAGGAAATCGCCGAAGTCAGCCGGCGCCACGGTGTCACAATTTTTATGACACAGCTGGCGGCCTTTGCTGTCTTACTTCAGCGCTACACGGGAGAGGACGACATAGTGGTTGGGTCGCCGATCGCAGGTCGAAACAGACAGGAGATCGAGGGGCTGATCGGATTTTTTTTGAACACGCTGGTACTCCGGTTGAACCTCAGCGGCAATCCCAGTTTCAGCGAGTTACTGATGCGAGTGCGAGAAGTAGCCCTTGAGGCCTACGCACATCAAGAGTTGCCGTTTGAAAAGCTTGTTGAAGAATTGGAGCCGGAGCGCACACTGAGTTCTTCACCACTTTTCCAGGTAATGTTTTCTTCGCACCGTGCAGCGCGAGGACATTTTAATCTCAGCGGTCTCGCAGTCGAACACCTGCCCACAGCTAGCAACACCTCTAAGTTTGATCTGTCGCTGTTCGTGTGGGAACAAGCGGATGAGAAAACAGGTGGGTCAGTATGCACAGCCGAATACAACACCGATCTCTTTGACGAAGTGACTATCGAGCGACTGCTCGAACACTATCATCGTATTTTGGAATCAGCGGTAGCCCATCCGGAACGGCGGCTGTCGGAGTTCTCACTTTTAACTGAGAGCCAGCGTAAGCAGCTTTTATTCGGATGGAATTGTACCGACGCCAAGGAACCAACGGGGACGATCTCCGATCTTTTTGAGGCGCAGGTCGCTCGGACACCAAAGGCTGTTGCCGTGGAGTTTGGTGAGCAGCAATTGACTTACGAAGAGCTCAACAGTCGCTCCAACCAGCTGGCCCATTATCTGCGAAGATTTGGCGTTGGACCAGAAACGCGCGTGGCGATCTGCCTCGAACGTTCGTTGGAGATGATCGTCGGCTTATTCGGCATTTTGAAGGCAGGCGCCGCGTACGTACCGTTGGAACCGACGTATCCTTCCGAGCGCTTATTTTTCCAACTGGACGATTCGCAGGCTCGACTGTTGTTGACACGACAGCACCTTCTTCAGTCGGTATCTGTCTCCCACGTTCAAACCATTTCTCTTGATGGCGACTGGCGCGAGATCGCGCGTGAGAGCAGCCAGAATCCAACCCGCGGCGCTGACGCCGCCAATTCTGCGCATCTGATCTACACATCCGGTTCGACAGGGCTGCCAAAAGGAGTGCTCAGCTCACATCGGGCTTCGGTTAATCGCTTTTCCTGGATGTGGAAGCACTATCCGTTTGCGGATGGGGAAATTTGTTGTCAAAAGACTGCACTAAGCTTTGTCGACTCAATTTGGGAGATATTCGGCCCGCTACTTCAAGGTATTCCGTTGGTAATTATTCCCGACGACACAGTAAAAGACCCGCAAGAGTTCATCACCGCATTGTCAGTCAACGAAATCACGCGGTTAGTCCTGGTGCCATCGCTTCTGCGCGTCATGCTTGAGATTGGTGACGCAGCAAAGCAACTTACGGACTTGCGATATTGCTTCTGTAGTGGCGAGACCCTGCCGGTCGATTTGGCGACGAGCTTTCGCGCGCAACTTCCGCATACGAAACTCGTCAATTTGTATGGATCTTCTGAGGTAGGGGCGGACGTTACTTACCATGAAGTGCGCTCAACGGAGCTCCTCGAAACGATTCCCATCGGTCGACCAATTGCAAATACACAAATATACATTCTCGATTCGGACTGGCAGCCCGTTCCGGTAGGCATTTTAGGGGAACTCTATGTCGGCGGTGAACCGCTCGCGTACAGTTATCTAAACCGGCCGGAACTCACCGCGGAAAAATTTGTGCCGCACCCATTTAGCCGTGATAGGGGCGCCAGGTTATTCAGGACAGGAGACATCGGCCGCTATCTGGCTGACGGGAATATCGAATATCGCGGGCGGCGCGATACTCAGGTGAAGGTGCGCGGGTTTCGAGTTGAGCTAGAAGAGATTGCGTCGCAGTTGACGAACCATCCGCAAGTGCATCAGGCGGTCGTCGTCGCGCGTGATGACGGGCGTGGTGAAAAACAACTTCTGGCATATGTAATTGTCGAGGGGGAAGCACCGGCTAGCAATGAACTGCGGGCACACCTGCGCCGAAAGCTGCCGGATCATATGATTCCGGCAATATTTATTTTGCTCGACGAGCTGCCTCTGACGGCGAGCGGTAAAGTGAATCGTCTGGCTCTGCCTCGACCGACCCACGAATCCGAGACACAAGAAAAGTTCATTGCTCCGCGCAATCTGACAGAAGAGATTTTAGTTGATATTTGGGCCGACGTTCTAAGCGTGGAAAACCCTGGTGTCGATGATGACTTCTTCGCGCTCGGTGGTCATTCGTTATTGCTTGCGCGCCTCGCGGCGCGCATCCGTGAGTCATTTCGACTTGATCTGACGTTGCGCGATCTCTTCGAAGCGCCGACTGTGGCTGCCATCTCCGAGCGAATCGAAGCTATGCGGCGTGTCTCTGACGGTTTCAAAGAGGCACCATTGATTCCAATTTCTCGAAACGGCGCTTTACCACTTTCGTTCGCTCAGGAGCGTTTATGGTTCTTCGATCAGATGGAACCGACTAATGCAGCCTACAACATTTCACGCGTGCTGCGGTTGACTGGGATACTCGATAGACGGGCGCTGCAACGAAGTCTTGACACCATAGTTGCGCGACACGAAGTCCTGCGTACAAGTTTCCTCGTCGACGAGGGAAAACCTGCATTGTCCATCGCTCCGTGCGTGATGGTAGAGATTCCGCTATTCGACCTCAGCGAATTGCCATCTGCCGTGGCGCAACAAAAAATTAACGAACTGGCACGCGAGGAGACTGCGCGTTCATTTAAGTTAGCTCACGGGCCCTTGTTGAGACTAACACTCGTGAAAGCTGGTGATGCAGAACATGTCTTACTGTTAACGATGCATCACATTATTAGCGATGGTTGGTCCATAAATGTGTTCATGCGCGAGTTGGTGAAGTGCTACAACGCCCTGACGACTGATACGAGCCCTGACCTTCCGTCGCTGACAGTGCAGTATGTTGACTTCGTTGCCTGGCAACGGCAGCGGTTGCGTGGCTCAGCGCTTCAGAAACAACTCGACTATTGGTGTAATCAACTGGCCGGCGCGCCAGCTGTCATCGATCTGCCACTTGATCGTTCTCGTCCGGCGCTGCGCAGCTTTCGCGGAGCGCGCCAAATGGTGGTTATCTCGAAAGAGGTCACACGAAAGCTGAAAGCGTTGGCCCGCCCCGAACGGGCGACACTCTTCATGACGCTCCTGGCAGCGTTTCAGTCATTGCTTTCCTGTCTAACAAATCAGGATGACGTTGTGGTAGGGTCTCCGACAGCCGGTAGGGATCGTCGTGAGTTTGAACTTCTGATCGGGTACTTCGTTAACATTCTGGTTTTACGCGGGAAGTTTTCCGGAGATCCGAGTTTTGTGGACACCCTGAGACGGACTCGTGAGGTCGCACTCGACGCTTTTGCCCATCAGGATGTCCCGTTTGAAAGGCTCGTTGAAGAACTGAAACCTGCGCGCGGTCTGCAATACAACCCAATCTTTCAAGTGTTGTTTGTCTTTCAGAACGCGCCGAACGAACGGGAGGAGTTGAATAGCTTGACCGCAGAGTCGCTTGCACTGGAGGTCGCTACGACCCGGCACGATCTTCAACTGTCATTGTGGGAGACTGCCAACGGGTTAGAAGGTGCGTTCACGTATAGCACCGATCTGTTCGAGGCGGAGACAATCGTAAGTATGACGGAACAGTTTCAGGCCCTGCTATCGCTTGTTGCCGAAGAGCCGAACATTACGTTGAGCGTCTTACGCGCAGCAGTGGACGAGACGGGTCGTGCTTTTCGAAGAAGGACGACTGAACGGTTGGGAGAGACCGGCCGGAAAAAACTAAAGTCAACGAGTCGCAAGCCTGTTACTGGAATTCCAAAGAGGAGTTGTCATCAAACTGAGCTTGATGAATCCAAATCCTATTAAATTAGGCACGTCTAAGCGGAAGGCAATCGCACTTACGCAAGACGCTCTTGTTAGAGAGAGCTTGCTGCGAGCTGATAACAGGTTGCCATTGCTGCTTGAGCCCGCTGTGGAAGGCGTGAGCTTGTCGCAGTGGGCTGGAGACAAGATTGATTTTATCGCTGAGAAATTGCTGAGCAATGGTGGGATTCTGTTCCGAGGATTCAAAATAAGCAGAGTTGAAGAGTTTGAGCTCTTTCTTAAGTCACTGGTTGTTGGTGATCTTTTCAACTATTCGTATCGCTCGACGCCTCGCACGAAAGTCAGCGGCCACATTTACACGTCAACCGAATATCCGCGGCATCAGATGATTCAGCTGCACAATGAAATGTCATACTCCCGCAACTGGCCCATGGTGATTGCTTTCTGTTGTCTTGAGGCGCCATCCAACGGAGGTGAGACTCCCATCGCAGATAGCCGGAAGGTTTTCAAAGCTATCGAATCCAAAGTTAGAGATCGGTTCATGGAGAAAGGCGTAATGTACGTGCGAAACTACGGTGACGCATTGGATCTTTCATGGAGCGACGTTTTTCAGACGACAGTTCGGGCGGAGGTCGAAACTTACTGCCGCGAAGCAGGGATCGAGTTTGAATGGAGAGGCGAGAACGAGTTACGGACGCGACAGGTTTGCCAGGCGGTAGCCACGCATCCGCATACTGGCGAGAACGTTTGGTTTAACCAAGCCCATCTCTTTCACGTATCCAGTTTGGAGCCAGAAATAAGCAAATCATTAATGGCTTCGGCCGGCGAACTGCCACGCAATGCGTACTACGGCGATGGCTCACCGATTGAGGACAATATTCTGGAAGGGATTCGCTCGACTTATGAAAACGAAACGGTTGTGTTCTCCTGGCGAACGAATGACGTCCTGGTGCTGGACAACATGCTGACTGCACATGGACGCAGGCCATACAAGGGAGCGCGAAGCATAGTCGTTGGAATGGGTTAGAATCACGCGCGGTCTCCATCAGTTTGTGTCGACTGATGGTTGCAAAGGCTCTCCCCTTGCGCGCGCTTGAATTTGTTTGAGGTTTGCCTCAACCAGAAATAACCAACCGATAATTAGAGCCTGATAATAAGGGGAGCGCTGCTGCTACACATCAAGCGGGGCGCCCAAATCAACCATAACAAGAGAGAAAAGTGGAGCAGGAAATCATCCAGGGTTATCGTCTTTCGCCGCAGCAGAAACATCTGTGGCTCCTCCAGCACCACGATGTCGGCAGTATGGCCTATCGCGCAAGTTGCGTTGTGACGATTACGGGAGAACTGGACACCAATCTATTGATGCGTGCTTTGAATCACGTTGTTGGACGGCACGAGATTTTGCGTACGACATTTCGATTGCTGCAGGGAATGACTATTCCAGTACAAGTAATCGAAACGGAAGGGCGCGCTGCATTTGTCACGCACGACTTAACTGCGTTTGGGAATATCGAGCAGCTCGCGCGTCTCGATCAACTGATTCTTGAAGCTACGTCTGCCGAGATCGACTACGAACGTTTGCCATTGCTGCATGCCAGTGTCGTAAAGCAATCAGCCACCAGCCATCAACTTATTCTGACAGCACCCGCTCTTTGTGCTGACGCGCTGTCGCTCCAGCATTTGCTACATGAGATCACTGACGCCTACGAGCACTCGCAACGTTGGGATGCTTCGCACACAGAGGCGATGCAGTATGCCGACTTTGCAGAATGGCAGAACGAGTTGCTTGAAACGGAAGCCGGATCCGTTGCGGCGAGGCAGTATTGGAGACATCAAGATCTATCCGCATTTGCCACTCAAAGGCTCTCTTTCGAAAAGCGTTTGAGGTCGGAACAGAGTTTCCAACCAGCGACAGTGACGGTAGAGATCTCTGCGGAGCTAAGTGCGCGAGTCAAAGCCGCAGCGAACCGGATGGACGTATCTCAGTCCTCGTTCGGGCTTGCTTGCTGGCAAGTCATGATTTCACGTTTGACTGGACGACCGACCACAGTGGTGGGCACCGCGTTTGACGGTCGAAAGTTTGAAGAAATTGAAAACGCGATTGGACTGTTTGCAAAATTTCTGCCAATGCGAGGCGATTCACCCGCGAGTCTTTCTTTCGAGAAGCTGTGGAAACAAACAAGCGATCAGGAACAGGAATCACAAACATGGCAGGAATATTTTTCGTCGGGCGATGGCGCGACGAGCGACCAAGTTCGCTTCTTTCCTTTCTGCTACGAATTTCTGACGCTGGCAACGACGTATCGCGCGGCGGATTTAGAGCTTTCTATTTCCAAATTGGACGCGTGCACCGATCGCTACAACATGAAGTTTGTCCTTATAGAACACGAGGATCGGTTCTCAGCATCGCTCCAATTCGATGAAAACTTGTTTGAAATCCGCGATGTTCGGCATCTGGCCGATCAACTGAAGACGCTGGTCGAAGATGCAGGCATGAGACCACAGGTTGCGGTCGGCGAGTTACAGTTAATCAGCGCCGCGGAACGTGAGCTGTTGCTCGTGCAACTGAACGACACGCAGCGGGAGTATTCGGGTGCTCAGACCGCACACGAGTTATTTGAAGAACAAGCTACGCAAAGACCCGACGACATCGCCGTTATTTATGAAGCTGAACGGTTGACGTATCGCGATCTCAACGCGCGGGCAAATCAGCTCGCACATCATCTGGTGAAGCTCCATGTGGCGCCGGATGTGACCGTCGGTTTGTGTCTCGATCGCTCAGTCGATCTGATTGTCGGAGTGCTCGGCATACTAAAAGCCGGCGGCGCCTACGTGCCATTGGATCCAAGTCTGCCCAAAGCGCGCATTGGGTTGCTTCTCGAAGAGGCCGGGGCGCGAGTGGTTGTAACGAAGAGCCAACTATCACAGGCGTTGCCCGATCATCTGGATAGTGTCTTATATCTTGATTTGGAGGCCTCCGTGATCGCCAGTGAGAGTGGCGACAGGCCTCGCACAGCCGTAGCGAATAAGAATCTTGCCTATGTAATCTTCACCTCGGGCTCGACTGGTCGGCCGAAGGGCGTGGCGGTTGAGCACCGGCAACTGGTGAATTACTTGAATGCGATTTGGGAAAACCTGGATTTGCCGCCCGGCAGCAGCTTTGCAACAGTTTCTACAGTCGCCGCTGATTTGGGGAATACAGCCCTTTTTCCGTCTCTATGTAAAGGCGGGACCCTGCATTTGATAGCCGAGGAGCGAGCAACTGATCCTGACGCGCTGGCAGAATACTTTGGCCATAATCGAATCGACTGCCTGAAGATCGTCCCGACGCATGTGTCCGCACTGCTTTCCGCCGCGAATCCGGCCGGTGTTCTGCCCCGTTATCGACTGGTCCTTGGCGGAGAAGCGCTTCCATGGAGTCTGGCGGAGAAGATACAAAGACTGTCGACGGACTGCGTGCTACTGAATCACTACGGGCCAACGGAGGCCACAGTCGGAGCGATCACTAACCGCTTGGATCGTGAAGACGAGGCCGCGCTGACGTCGGATACGGTCCCCGTCGGTCGCCCGCTCGCAAATGTGCTGGTTTACCTTCTTGACCAGTATTTGCATCCCGTACCTATAGGAGCGCCGGGCGAACTTTACATCGGCGGCGCAGGCCTGGCGCGGGGTTATATCAATCGTGCGGATGCGACCGCGGAGAAGTTCATTCCCAATCCGTTCAGCAGTGCTGGCGAACGTTTGTACAAGACCGGCGATCTCGCACGCTATCTTGCCGACGGGCGGATCGAGTTTGTTGGACGCTGCGATGATCAAGTGAAGATTCATGGTTATCGAATCGAACCTGGAGAGATCGAAATCGCATTGCGCAAGCACCCGGTTGTTGCCGAAAGCGTGGTGCTGGCGAGAGCAGATGACCACCGTAATACACGATTGGTTGCTTACGTGGTGACGCGACAGCGTGAACAAGTGAGCGGCGGTGAGCTAAGAGATTTTCTAAAGAGCACATTACCGGAATACATGACTCCGTCGGCTTTCGTCTTCCTCGATCGTTTGCCGCTGACGCTGAACGGCAAAGTTGATCGACACGCTCTGTCAGCACTGGACCATTCACGACCTGACCGCGATAGAAGTTTTGCGGCGCCACGCAATCGGGTCGAAGAGACGCTGGCCAGCATTTGGTCGAACGTTCTAACCGTTGATGCTGTTGGCGTGAACGACAATTTTTTCGATCTGGGCGGAGACTCGATACTGAGCATTCAAATTGTCGCAAGGGCGAACCAGGCGGGCCTGGGTCTAACGCCACGACAGCTGTTTGAACATCAAACCGTTCGCGAACTTGCCATGGTTGCAGGAATGGCCCCCCAAACACGGGCGGAGCAGGGACTTGTTACTGGCCCCGTTCCCTTGACGCCGGTTCAAGAGCGCTTTTTTGAACTCGATCAGCCCGAGCTGCATCACTACAACCAGGCGATGGTGCTCGAGGTTCAGGGTCCGGCGGACGCATCGGTGTTTGCGAAAGCATTCGAACAACTTTTGGTTCAACACGACGCGCTGCGATTCCGCTATGAGAGGAAGCATAGCTACTGGGAACAGATTGCGGCCGCTCCGGACGGCGTCGTCCCCTTTGAGAAAGTTGATCTGTCGGCTCTGGATGAAACCGCACAGAGAACATTGATTTCCGATCACGCTGCGAGGCTGCAGGCGAGCCTGAATCTTGAACATGGTCCGCTTCTGCGTGTTGCTCTATTTGGTCGCGGCGCGCAACGAAACAGCTATCTACTCATTATAATTCACCATCTGGCGATGGATGGTGTGTCGTGGCGCATTTTGCTTGAAGACCTGCAGACTCTATATCGGCAAATTAGTAGTGGCGAACGGCCATCGCTGCCGCCGAAAACGACTTCGTTTAAAAGTTGGGCCGAAGGGTTGACCAAGCATGCGTGTTCGGCCGCGCTGCGGGACGAGTTGGATTATTGGTGCGCGAAGAGTGGAAACCAGGGGGTGCGATTGCCTCTGGACTACCCAGGCGGAACGAACACAACCGCATCGGCTCGGACGGTTTCGGCATCACTCAATGCTGACGAGACGCGTACTTTGTTGCAGGAGGTGCCCACAGCGTTTCGCACACAAATTAACGAAGTGTTGCTGAGCGCGTTGGTTCGCGCGCTCGCTCCCTGGACCGGATCCAATTCACTGCTCGTGGATCTTGAAGGACACGGTCGGGAGGAAATTCTCGAAGGCGTAAATCTTTCGCGCACGGTGGGTTGGTTTACGACGATCTTTCCCGTGCTGCTTGACTGCGGTGATTCGGAAACAACAATCGAGGTGCTGCGGTTTGTGAAAGAGCAGTTGCGCGCCATTCCAAATCGCGGCATCGGTTATGGATTGCTCCGGTATACCAACAACGCGGCGGCAGAGAAGCTTCGAGCACTGCCGCAAGCGGAAATCAGGTTGAACTATCTGGGGCAGGTCGACCGCGCCTTACTCGACTCTTTAATGTTTACCGTTGCATCGCAGCCGACTGGACCGGCGCAAAGTTTAAAGGCCGAACGCACGTATCTGCTGAATCTGATTGGTTCAGTCGCTGGGGGTGAATTGCGTTTGGACTGGACCTACAGTGAGAACATTCATCGACGTGAAACCGTAGAGCGTCTGGCGCAGAATTATCTCCGAGAACTGCGCGTGCTGATTACCCAATCGCGGTCGGGCGATAAGATGAGTTATTCGCCGTCGGATTTCCCGAATGCAAAGTTGAGCCAGGTTGACCTCAACAAAGTGCTGGCCCGACTCGGCGGGAAGCCAAACGAAAATTAGAATACGCAGGGTGCCTTTTTACCATCAGTAAGAAGCTCTTAACAGATGTCAATAGTGACCAGAGCAGAGAGGTCGAACGACCAGGCAGCAGGCCGGATCACCGTAGAACCGCAGGCGGACGCGCGTCCGGGTGACAAGAAACTAGTTCGCGCCTGCGAACGGAATGGGCCAGCACCGCTCTCGTGTGCGCAGGAGCGACTGTGGTTTCTCGACCAAATAAATCCGGCCGATGTGTCGTCCAATCTCTCGCGCGGCATACGAATTCTGGGCGCTCTGGACCGACACGCTCTCGAGCAGGCGATCGCAGCCGTGATCTCATGTCATGATGCCCTACGAACAACGTTTGCTCGCACCGAATTGTCAGCCGGCACCGATGGACAGCCCAAACAGTTGATTGCCGCAACTCGTCAGATTCCGTTGCCGCTGATTGATCTCTGCGATGCGCCTCCTATTGAGCGCGAGAAAAAGGCCCAGGAACTTGCACGGACGGAGGCCCGGCGACCGTTCGATCTGACGTTGGGACCGCTGGTGCGGACTACTCTGCTGAAACTGGATGAACGAGAGCACATTTTGTTGCTCAACACTCACCAGATTGTCAGTGACGATGCATCAACAGACGTTTTCTTTCGGGAGGTTTGGGACTCCTACGGTAACTTACCCAGTGTGCAACCAGCGCGCTCTCTTGTTCAGTTTGCCGACTACGCTGCCTTGCAGTGTTCCACACTCGATGACGACACTTTTAAGAAACACGCGGATTACTGGAAGAGCAAACTTGCCGATATTCCGGCAGTAATCGATCTTCCCACCGATCGGCCGCGGCCGCCGATGCGAAGTTGGCGGGGCGGGTCGGTCTCAATCGTTCTGCGGTCGAGGCTAAGGTCCAAACTCAGGGTTTTGAGCGAAAGCGAGGATGCCACGCTTTTCATGACCTTCCTGACAGCATTTCAGATTTTGCTGGCTCGTTACAACGGCCGGTCAGATATTGTTGTCGGTTGCACCGCGCTAAACCGCGACTTTGAAGGAACGCAAGATGTCATAGGGCCATTTGCCGACTTACTGCCATACCGATTGAATCTATCGGGTCGGCCTACGTTCCGGCAACTTCTTGCTCAAGCACGACAGACAACCCTCGAAGCGCAGCAACATCACGCCATACCCTTAGCAAAGCTAATCGACGAACTTCACGTCGAGCGCAACTTAAGCTACGCGCCACTCTTCCAAGTAGCGTTGAATTTGAAAAGCAGGGCGGTACGTAGGCGACCTGTTGCCGGTCTCGAATTTGATGAGTTTGAGTTTGACAGGGGAGTTTCTCAATTTGATCTGGCGCTTGATCTGTTTGAACGCGACGACGAGATAAACACGCGGCTCGAATACAACGCGGATCTCTTCACCGACGAAATGGCAAGGCGAATGCTCGGACACCTTGAGGTCGTCCTTGAGGGAATTGTGAAGGCGCCAGACCGCGAAGTCTGGGAGTTGCCCCTGTTGACTGAGGCAGAACGCCGCCAGTTGCTGGTTGAATGGCCGAACACCGAAGCCACCTATCCTCGCGAGCAGTGCTTTCACCAGTTGTTTGAGATCCAGGCGGCACGCACACCAGAGAGAACTGCCGTTGTGTATCGGGGCGTGCAGTTAACCTACGGTGAACTAAATCGCCGAGCGAATCAGTTGGCCCACTACCTGAGAACGCGTGGGACCGGGCCAGATGTCGTCGTGGTCATTTACATGCATCGTTCAATTGAGATGCTCGTTGGACTTTTAGGCATACTAAAGGCGGGAGGGGCCTATTTGCCATTAGACCCGAGTTATCCAAGCGCGCGCTTGTCTTTCATGATCGATGATGCTCAGGCTGCATTGGTGTTGACCCAGGAATCCTTACGCTCGAAGTTGCCCGATCATCGCGCGCAGCTCGTTTGTTTGGACAGTGAGTGGCTGACAATCAGTAAGGAGCCCGAACACCCATTGGTTAACGTCTCAACGCCATTGAACCTCGTGTACATCATTTACACTTCGGGATCGACTGGACGGCCGAAGGGTGTGATGATCACACACTCGGGGCTGGGAAACTATTTAAGCTGGTGCACGAAAACCTATGCGGTCGAGGAAGGAGGGGGTTCACTTGTTCATTCTCCGCTCGGTTTCGATCTAACGGTCACTAGCTTGTTGGCGCCGCTGGTGTGTGGCCAACAGGTGACACTCTTACCCGAAGCAGAGGGAATCGATGGACTAAGTAGAGCCCTGTCAGACTGCGGCGACTATAGTCTGTTGAAGATTACGCCGTCGCATCTTGAAGCCCTCAGTTATTCTCTTGCTCCTGAAGCCGCGCCAGGCGCCACTCGCTCGCTGATCATCGGTGGCGACGCTCTCTTCAGCGAAACTCTGCAATTCTGGCGCCGCGAAGCGCCCTACACGCGACTTATCAATGAGTATGGACCAACTGAAACAGTCGTTGGCTGTTGCGCTTATGAAGTGCCGCCGACTGAGGCGGGATTTGGTCCGGTGCCTGTAGGGCGGCCTGTCGCCAACACGCAGGCCTATATCCTCGATGGCAGGATGGAGGTTGTGCCTATTGGCGTTCCCGGCGAACTATACATTGGGGGCGCTGGCGTTGCGCGCGGCTATTTGAAGTGGCCTGAGCTAACCGCCGAAAAGTTTTTGCCTCATCCGTTCGCGAAAGAGCCGGGGGCTCGTTTTTATAGGACAGGGGATCTGGCGCGTTATCTTTCCGGCGGCACGATCGAATTTTTGGGGCGCGTAGATCATCAAGTCAAAATCAGGGGGCACCGTATCGAACTCGGAGAGATCGAGACTACGTTAACGCAGCATGCCGGAGTCAGAGAGTGCGTCGTAATTGCGCGCGACGGAAGTGATCGAGCGAAGGAGTTGGTAGCGTATGTTGTTCCTGAGCGGGAAGCCACTCTCTCGGTCGAGGAGCTACGGAGTTCTCTGAGAGCGAAGGTACCCGAATACATCGTGCCGTCGGCGTTTGTTATTCTCGAGACGCTGCCGCTAACCTCCAATGGTAAGCTCGATAGGCGCGCGCTTCCAGCGCCGGAATTATCACGGCCGGACTTGCACGAAATTTTCGTCGGCCCCCGAGATCCGCTTGAAGAACAACTCGTTAAAACATTCGAAAAGGTACTTGTCCGCAAGCCTGTTGGGATTCGCGATAACTTTTTTGCACTCGGAGGCGATTCATTACTGGCCGTTAGGCTTTTCGCGCAAATCGAAAACCGTTTTGGGAAAAAGCTACCCTTAGCGACCCTCTTCAAGTCTCCAACCATCGAACAACTTGCCCAGGTGCTGCGCCGAACAGAATCAAAGCACAGTTGCTCGTCGCTTGTGCCCGTGCAGCCCCAAGGTTCTCTGCCGCCACTATTCTGTATCCATGCGGGCGGGGCCAATGTTCTAATCTACCGGCCACTTGCGCGACATCTCGGGAAAGAGCAACCAGTTTACGCATTGCAGGCGCGAGGCTTGGATGGTCTCATGGACCCATTAGCCTGCGTTGAAGAGATGGCGACTCATTACATAAGGGAGATCCGTAGTGTTCAGTCTGAGGGTCCTTACTACCTCTTGGGCGCTTCGTTCGGCGGGCTGGTAGCTTTTGAGATGGCTCATCAATTGAATGCTGAAGGGCAGGAGATTGCCTTCCTGGCGATGCTGAATACTAACTGTCCCGTCTATACGCTAGCTCACCGTTTTCGTTGCCATTTGGGTCACTTTAAGCAGCGCGGACTTCGCTCTTACGCGCAAAGTATCGCGCGGGCAATTGCAGGGAGAGTGAGTAAGAGACTAGCTAACCCAGATGGTAATAACGCCGCTGGCAGCGAACTACAAGCGTTAATTGACTGCGGCCAGGATATCGATGACGCGTTGATCAGAACTGTCCTTGGTATTTACCACGCGAGCGAGGCCTATCATCCCGTAGGCTATGCCTATTCGGGCAGGATCACCTTCTTCTGGGCCAACGACGATGAAGTAGACTTTGAAGACAATCGGCTGGGGTGGCAACGACTGGCCGCGAGCGGCTTCGAGGTTTATAGAGTGCCTGGCACGCACGCCTCAATAAGAGAAGAACCCAATGTTGCATTACTGGTGGCGGAGTTGCAGCCCTGTTTGGAAAGAGCGCGTATTGCAAGATCCAATTGTTCTCCGCAGTAATACCACTTTGTAAACAAATGACAGTTAGCGAAACTACCAACCAAAGAGCCCCGCTGGAGAACCTCGAAGATCTGTATCAGCTTTCGCCAATGCAGCAGGGGATGCTATTTCACAGCGTCTACGAGCCTGAATCAGGTATCTACTTAGAGCAGTCGGTGTTTACCATTGATGGCGACCTTGATGTAACCGCTTTTGAACGTGCCTGGAAAGTCGTGCTTGACAGGCATTCAATTCTGCGAAGTTCGTTCGTATGGGAGGATCTCGAGAAGCCATTGCAGGTTGTTCATCGAGATGTCGTGCTCCCGTTCAAAAAGCAGGACTGGCGAAACGAGCCCCCCGAAGTTCAGAGTCAACTTCTCCAGGAGTATCTCTCTGAAGATCGCCGTCGAGGTTTTGATCTTGGCAGCGCGCCTTTGCTACGACAGGCTCTTTTTCGAACCTCTGACAAGGCTTACAAATTCATATTCAGCCGCCATCATATAATTCTTGATAGATGGTCGCGCTCTATAGTGCTGAAAGATTTATTTGCCTTCTACGAATCAATCGTCGGTAAAAAGGAATTAAGACCGAATCAGAACGGCCGATACGGTGATTACATCTCCTGGCTGGCCTCTCAGGATTTGGCGGCAGGGGAAGCTTATTGGCGAGCTGCGCTTGAAGGGTTCAATGCGCCAACCCCCGTCACGATCGAAAAGGCTCACAATCCAACGCAACTTGGTAAAGAATTTGATGAGGAGCGGCTTCAGCTTTCCGAAGCGATCACTGCGCAGCTGAGAGATTTCGCTCGGCAGCATAAGTTTACTCTGAACACCCTCACGCAGGCCGCATGGGCCGTGTTGTTAGGTAAGTATGCGCGCGAGACAGATGTAGTTTTTGGTGTGACTGTCTCAGGGCGACCTGCAACGCTAAGCGGAGTCGAGTCTATGGTCGGCCTTTTTATCAACACGCTGCCTCTGCGAGTGCAGCTGAGTCCCAATAAGAAAGTTGTGGATTGGTTAAAAAGTTTGCAGGAACAGCAATTCGTTCTGCAGCAATACGAATACTGTTCCTTGCTTGATATTCAGGGTTGGAGCGAGATTCCCCGTGGCGTTCCACTGTTTGAAACGATTTTGGTTTTTGAGAACCTTGCTGTTGGCAGCCATTCTCAAACAGCCGACGGTAAGTTAAACGTGCAGAGTGATCGCAGTTACGGATCAGCTACGGGATATCCTCTGACTATCATCGTCAGTCCGGGCACGAAGCATAATCTACAGCTTGTTTATGATCGTGCAAGATTCAGCGCGGAGACAGCTAAGCGGATGTTGGTCCATTTAGAGACCGTTTTCGAAGCCATAGTGGCTAACCCCGAGCGACCATTGTCCGAGATTGAATTGATTGGTTCCGAAGAGAAACAACGATTGTTGTTTGCTTTGAACGAAACTCACACTGATTACGACAGAGAGATTTGCGTTCACCAATTAATTGAGCGACAAGCAGTATCAAACCCGTCCGCGGTCGCAGTCAGCTTTAGAGATCGATCACTGACATACGGTGACTTAAATGCTCGCGCAGATCAACTGGCGAGACACTTGCGCTCGCTTGGGGTTGGTCCAGATACTTTGGTTGGGATCTGTATTGAGCGCTCTCTGGAAATGATTATCGGCTTACTGGGTATCCTTAAAGCTGGTGGGGCTTACGTTCCTCTCGATCCTAAGTTTCCCAGGGATCGATTGGCATTCATGATCGAGGACGCAGATCTTACCGTGTTAGTGACTCAAGAAAGCTTGCTTCGAGAGCTTCCGGCCCATGACGCAACGCTGGTAACTCTGGACCTTGACTCGGAGATCATCTCACAAGGCAGTAAAGACAATGTTTTTAGCATGGCTACTGCTGACAATCTCGCTTACGTGATCTATACGTCCGGTTCAACCGGCAAGCCGAAGGGAGTAGCGATTGACCACCGGGCGCTGACGAACTTTCTCCTCGCAGTTCAACGACAGCCTGGTCTAACTGGAGACGACGTATTGCTCGCGGTCACGACGCTCTCATTCGATATTTCAGGACTCGAGATCTATTTGCCGCTGATAACCGGAGCTCGAGTGGTTATTGCAGACGCTGAAGTTGCTTCTGACGGCACTCAGCTGAAACAACTGATCGCCAAGTCGCAGACTACCGTGATGCAAGCCACGCCTGCCACGTGGCAAATGTTGATTAATGCAGGCTGGCAGGGACAAGCAGGCCTGAAGGTGCTCTGTGGCGGTGAAGCTCTCGCTCGTGAACTTGCCAACGATCTGGTCGCGAGAGCAGCGACAGTTTGGAATATGTATGGGCCAACTGAGACTACAGTTTGGTCAACGAGTGGCCAGATTGAAGCTGGAGACGAGACCATTTGCATCGGAAGACCTATCGCGAATACTCAAATTTATTTGCTCGATCAAGGAAACCATGCGGTCCCGGTTGGCATACCTGGAGAGTTACATATTGGTGGTGACGGTTTGGCGCGGGGATATTGGAATCACCCGCAACTCGCTGCCGAAAAGTTTGTACCCAACATTTTCAACAACGGGCCTAATACTCGGCTCTATAAAACAGGAGATCTCGCTCGTTTTACGGGAAACGGAAATATTGAATATCTCGGCCGTATCGACGACCAGGTAAAAATTCGGGGCTATCGAATTGAACTCGGCGAGATTGAGGCGGTGCTGCGCCAACACTCATTAGTACGACAAAATGTAGTAATTGTTCGTGAAGATAACGTTGGTGACAAGAAACTAGTTGCTTATGTAGTAATGGATGACGGCGAGAAACAGACCAGCCAGGAGTTGCGGGAGTTCTTACGAACGAGACTGCCGGAATACATGTTGCCCGCGGGGATCGTTCAATTGAATAAGCTGCCGTTAACGCCAAATGGAAAGGTGAACCGCCGCGCGCTGCCGGCCCCCGACTACGACGCGGAAGTGCAAGATGCCTTTGTGGCACCGCGCAATCATACGGAGGAATTACTAGCGAGAATCTGGTCCGAAGTTCTCAAGGTCCCCCGAGTCGGCGTTAACGACAACTTCTTCGAGTTAGGCGGTCATTCATTACTCGCTGTTTCAATGATCTCGCGGGTCCGTGATGCTCTAAGCGTTGATCTAAAAGTTCGCAGTTTGTTCGAAGCTCCCACAGTAGCACGGCTCGCTCGAACGCTCGACCGATCGGGCAAAGACGCGTCGGTGCCGTCCATCACGCGGGTGAAGCGTGGCCCTCACCTGCCGCTCTCTTTTGCTCAGGAACGGCTGTGGTTTTTGGACCAGCTGGAAAGCGAAAGCCCGTTCTACAATGTGCCGTCAGCATTCCGGCTAGCTGGCTCACTTGACGAGGGAAGTCTGCGAAGGGCCTTCGACGCCATCACGATGCGTCATGAATCTTTGCGAACCACATTCCCGCTTGTTGACGGAAAGCCGGTGCAGTTGATTTCGTCAAAATCGGCGGTCACGTTCTCCTCTCACGATTTAACCAGCCTTGAGCGAAGCCGCGTCGAGGTCGAGATTCGACAACGCGGCGGCGACGAGGCGCGGAAGGCATTCGATCTTCAAAAAGGTCCTTTGCTGCGAGTTGAATTGCTGCGCCTCGCAGAAAGCGAATATGTACTTCTTATCACCACTCACCACATTGTGAGCGATGGATGGTCAATCGGGATTTTAGCGCGCGAGCTGACGGCTCTGTATGGAGAGTTTGCTTTCGGACGACCAACACAAATCCCGGAACTCTCGGTTCAATATGGTGATTATGCGATCTGGCAGCGGGAGTGGTTGCGCAGCGACTTATTAGAGAAGCAACTTTCATATTGGAAACGGCAATTGCACGGAGCACCGGCGTTGCTTGAGTTACCCAAAGACCGGCCCCGCCCTGCTGTTCAGACGTTTAATGGAGCCCGCAAGTCTGCACGCCTCTCGCACAGTTTGACTAAAGCCCTTAATGACCTGAGCCGGCGCGAGGGCGTGACTATGTTCATGACGATATTGGCGGTTTACCAAACGCTGTTGTGGCGCTACTCGGGCCAGAGCGATCTCGTTGTCGGCACGCCCGTCGCCGGACGAAATTCTGCAGAGCTTGAGAACTTAATAGGATTTTTTGTTAACACCCTGGTCATGCGATCAGACCTTTCGGCGAATCCTACTTTTCAACAGTTACTCTCCAAGGTGCGCGAGACGGCCTTAGAGGCTTATGCCCATCAGGATCTGCCCTTCGAACGAGTTGTTGATGCAGTGCAGCCGGAACGCAGTCTTAGCCATACGCCACTGTTTCAGGTGACACTTGTATTTCAAAATGCACCTCGCGAAAGGTTTGATCTTGGGGGCCTTATCCTGCACCGCATTCCCGCCGAAAGCAGAACCTCGAAATTTGATTTGACGTTGTTTGCGACAGAAGCGGAAGGCATTTTAAATCTTGCATTCGAGTACAACACGGACCTATTCGACGACGCGAGAATCGAGCGAATGTTGGAACACCTGCAAACGTTAATCGAAGCCGTGGTCCGAGAGCCGAAGACGCGAATCGGGAGACTGGAGATGCTTCCTGAAGCGGAGCGGACACAGTTGCTGTTTAGTTGGAACAAGACGGGAAAGAAATATCGGAGGGATAGTTGTCTGCACGAGTTGTTTGAAGAGCAGGCGGAAAAGAAGGCGGCGGAGATAGCGCTGGTTTGGGGAACAGAGCAGTTGAGTTATGGGGAATTAAACGGGCGAGCGAATCAGCTGGCGCACTACCTGAAGCGGCGTGGAGTTGGGCCAGAAGTACTGGTAGGCGTGTGCGTGAAGCGCTCGTTGGAAATGGTAGTCGGGATATTGGGGATTCTGAAGGCTGGCGGGGCATACGTGCCGCTGGATCCGGAATATCCCGAGGAGCGGCTGCGGTTCATGTTGGATGACGCCAAAGCACGGTTGCTGCTGACGCAAGAGCCACTGTTGCAGCAGCTTCCGGAGACCTCGGCTGATCTGGTGTGCCTGGATCGCGATTGGGAGGAGATCAGTAAGGAGAGTGAGGCGAATGCGCGCGGAGGAGCTGCGGCGGGTAACGTGGCCTATGTGATTTACACATCAGGGTCAACGGGCAAGCCCAAAGGTGTGGCGATTGAACATCGCAGCGCCGCAGCTTTACTGGAATGGGCCCAAGAGGTGTTTACGGCGGAAGAGTTGGGCGGGGTGCTGGCATCCACGTCCATCTGTTTTGATCTTTCAGTTTTCGAGTTGTTTGTGCCACTGAGTTATGGCGGTAAAGTGTTTGTGGCTGATGACGTGCTAGAGCTTCTGACGATGGCGGGGGCAAAGGACGTAAGACTAGTTAATACGGTGCCTTCTGCGATAGTTGAGTTGTTGCGCCTGGGTGGGCTCCCGAAAAGTCTGGAGACGGTAAACTTGGCCGGGGAGCCGCTGGCTGCAAGCCTCGTGGAACAGCTGTACAAACGGGCGCACATCAAGCGCGTCTACGATCTCTACGGTCCCTCTGAAGATACGACTTATTCAACCTATGCGTTGCGAGTTCCCGCCGGTCGCGCCACCATCGGACGGCCGATCTCCAACACTCGAACCTACCTGCTGGATCGGACGGGACAGCCCGTACCAATAGGAGTTCCAGGAGAGCTTTACCTGGGAGGCGCAGGATTGGCGCGAGGATATCTGAACCGGTCGGAACTCACAGCGAAGGTATTCGTGCCCGACCCTTTTAGCGGAGAGGCAGGAGCGCGGCTTTATAAGACAGGTGACCTGGCGCGGTATCTGGAGGACGGTACGATTGAGTATCTGGGTCGCTTTGATAATCAAGTGAAGTTACGCGGATTCCGGATCGAGCTCGGGGAAATCGAAGAAGCAATAAAGAAGCACCCGCAAGTATCGGAAGTGATCGTGCTTACGCGCGAAGATGAACCGGGTGACAAGCGCCTTGTCGCCTATGTCATTCCGAATAGAGACGCGTCCGATTTGCACCTCGAACAAGACCTCCAGGTCCAGCAGGTAGCTGAATGGCAAGCCCTATGGAATGAGACTTACATCGCCCGCTCCCAAGATCCAACATTCAATATTGCTGGTTGGAATAGTAGTTATAGCGGTGAGCCGATCCCCAATGAAGAAATGCATGAATGGGTGGACAGCACCGTCGACCGAATACTCGCTTTAAGACCAAGCCGAGTGCTGGAAATTGGTTGCGGTACCGGCTTGCTGTTGTTTCGCATTGCTCCTTACTGCACCCATTATCATGGCACCGATCTATCCAAGACAGCTTTGGATTGCCTTCGTCAACAGGTTTCGGGGGTGCAACCCAGGCTTCAAAACATAACACTGACCGAACAAACCGCTGACGACTTTGGAGGTATCGAGGCTCAGGCCTTTGATACGGTTATTCTTAATTCGGTAGTCCAATATTTTCCAAGCGTCGACTATATGTTGCGAGTTCTGGAAGGCGCGGCGAAGTGCCTTAAGCCAGGGGGGACCATATTCCTCGGCGACGTGCGCAACCTACCTTTACTGCGAGCGCTTCACACTTCGGTGCAGGTGCATCAAGCGCCCTCGAACTTGCCTCTGAGCGAATTGCAACGCAGAGTGGAGAAGCGCATGGCAGAGGAGAAGGAACTGGTGATCGATCCTGCATTCTTTACTGCGTTGCAGCGCCACCTTCCGCAGATTAGTCGTGTAGATATCCAACTCAAGCGCGGCGGCTATCAAAATGAGCTGAATAAGTTTCGCTATGATGTTGTTCTTCATTTGAACGGTGAGCCCGTTCATCGCGTCAAGCACACCTGGTTACACTGGCGGCGTGATCGATTGAGTATCAACAAGGCTCGACGCTTATTAATCGAAAGAATGCCGGAGATTGTGGCGATCAGAGGAGTCCCCGATGCTCGCCTGGCGTCGGACTATAAAGCTCTCACCCTGCTTGGATCTGAAGCAGTACTGCAAACTGCCGCTGAATTGCGCGAAGCCGTGCAGAGAAGCGATGGTGAACCAGCCGTAGACCCGGAGAAGTTTTATGCGTTGGTCAAAGATCTTCCTTACGCCGTGGAGTTGACGTGGGCGACGTTAGCTGGCGACGGCACATTCGATGTAGTTCTAAGAAGACGAAACGCACCCTACGCCGAGGTAATCCGGCACCAAAGCTGGAAAGTTGATAGCGCCTGGGGCAAGTATGCCAATGATCCGCTGCTTGGAAAAATAGCCCGGAAACTGGAATCAGTTCTGAGAGCAGCCTTGCGGACTCAATTGCCGGAATATATGGCGCCTTCGGAGTTTGTATTCTTGACGGCGTTTCCTATCACCCCGAACGGGAAAATAGATCGATTCGCGTTGCCGCTGCCTGGCCAGTCGCGCCCTGAATTGGAGCAGCCCTATGTCGCGCCGCAAACTGAAATCGAGGAAGAACTGGCAGGTATTTGGGCGGAAGTGCTGCGGCGGGAAAGCGTTGGAGTAAAAGACAACTTTTTTGAACTAGGTGGCCACTCGTTATTGGCTACCCAGGTAGTTTCGCGAATTCGAGAGCAATTCAAACTGGAGCTACCATTGCGTAGCATGTTTGAATCGCCCACGATCGTCGCTCTGGCCCGAGTCGTGGCAGAACTACAGCAGAAAACAAAGCGGACTACGGCGCCAGAACTAAAAAGACGACGACCTCCTTCAAGGGTAGATCATCTTACGCTTGAAGAAGTTAATTCTCTGCTTTCAAAAGTCTTGTCCAAGGCAGATCTTACGTAATGAGCCACAATCTGGAACAAGTCTCAACTCTATCGCTAGAGGAAAAGCGCGCGCTCGTTTCGGAGTTATACGCCGAAGAGCTGAATAGCGGCGCCGAGATGTTTCGTCTGTCGTTTGCACAGCAGCGATTGTGGTTTCTGGCCCAGCTTGAGCCGGATAATCCCGCGTACAATCTTCCCCACAACTTGCGACTCACGGGGGTGCTAAACGTCAATGCCCTCGAACAAACGATCAATGCGATAGTCGCACGACACGAATCGTTGCGTACAACCTTTCAAACAATAGACGGACAACCAATGCAGTTGGTGTCGCGCGCGACAGAGGTCGAACTGCCTCAGATAGACCTGACGGGTTTGCCTCCAGCAGAACGTGAGGCCGAGGCGCGACAGCTGGCGACTAATGAGGTTCGGCGTCCGTTTGATCTCAGACGCGATCGGCCGCTGCGGGCGACACTAGTACGCCTCGACGATTACGATCACTTGCTGTTGCTAACAATGCATCATATTGTCAGCGACGGTTGGTCGATGGGAATACTGGGTCGAGAACTCTCGACGATCTACGAAGCACTCGCAACAAATCAACCCATTAACCTGCCCGAGCTTCCAGTTCAGTACGCGGATTTTGCCGAGTGGCAGCGGGAGTGGCTGCAAGGCGAAGTGCTGCAGGAGCAGCTGAGCTACTGGCTAAACACTCTGATGGGCGCACCGGCCGAGCTCGAACTTCCGACCGATCATCCTCGTCCCGCGCAACAATCATTTCATGGCGCAAGTCTTTCGTTGACCCTCTCTCATGAATTGAGCCGGTCGCTCAACACATTAAGCAAATGTGAAGGCGTCACACTTTACATGACTATGCTTGCCGCCTTCCAAACATTGCTGTTTCGATACACCGGACAAGAACATCTTGTGGTGGGTACGCCGATCGCTGGGCGCAATCGAATTGAAATCGAGGGCCTTATTGGCTTCTTCGTCAATACGTTGGCCATGCGGACGAATGTCTCTCGAAATCCTAAGTTTCTCCAACTGCTAGGCCGCGTGAAAGCGGTGGCTTTAGAAGCTTATGCGCACCAGGATTTACCATTTGAAAAACTGGTGGAGGAACTGAATCCAGAGCGCAATGTTAACCACACACCAATATTTCAGGTGATGTTCGGCATGCAAAACAGTCCGAGCGAAACGATGACAGTGGCGGGATTAACGATCAAACACATGCCCGTGGCCACCGACACGGCAAAGTTTGATCTAACTCTCTTTGTTGCCGAGACAACCAGCGGGTTGAATTGCAGGTTTGAATACAACACGGATCTTTTCGAAGAAAGCACCATCGCGCGGATGCTCAGTCATTTCGAAACCTTGCTAGAAGGAATCGTAAGAGATCCGGATCGGCACATTTCACAGTTGCCCGTCCTCACGCCGGGAGAGCGAAACCAGTTACTCACTGATGGGAATGCTACAAGAACAGATTATCCCAGAGAAGAATGCATTCAACAGGTGTTTGAGCAGCAAGTGAAGCAAACACCGAATTCGATTGCCGCAGTATTCAAGGATCGCCAACTGAGTTACGTCGAACTTGATCGGCGTGCCAACCAATTGGCCCATCGTTTGCGACGGCTCGGTATTGGCCCCGACAAGATCGTCGGTTTGTGTGTCGAACGGTCTCTTGAAATGCTTGTAGGAGTGCTGGGGATTTTGAAGGCCGGCGGCGCGTACATGCCGCTCGATCCGACATACCCGTCCGAGCGTCTGTCATTCATGCTTGAGGATAGTTTAGTTACTGTGTTGCTCACCCAGGAACGTCTCAAAGAGAAGCTGTCCGCTGACCGAGCCGAAACAATTCTTCTCGATAGAGATTGGGAAATCATAGCTCGCGAAAGCGAGGCTGAAGGTGAGAGCCGATGTACAGCCGAGAGCTTGGCGTATGTGATGTATACATCCGGTTCCACTGGTAAGCCAAAGGGTGTTTGCGTTACTCATCGGAGCGTGGTTCGGTTGGTCAAAAACACCAACTACGTGAGGTTCGGGCAGGACGAAGTCTTCTTGCAGTTTGCGCCGCTATCATTTGATGCCTCCACGTTTGAGATATGGGGAAGTTTGCTAAACGGCAGCCGTCTGGTAGTGATGCCGCCAGGACTCGTTTCCGTCGCGGAGTTGGGTGAGATTCTGAAGCAACATGGAGTGACGACTCTTTGGCTCACGGCTGGACTGTTTCATCAGATGGTGGAAACAAAATTAGAAAGCCTGTCCGGAGTCAGTCAGTTACTTGCCGGCGGAGAAGTTCTTTCGGTACCGCACGTAGAATTAGTAGCTCGCGAGTTAAGTGGATGCCAGTTGATTAACGGTTATGGGCCAACCGAAAACACAACGTTTACGTGTTGCTATCGAATTAAGGCAGACGAGCGATTTGCGGGCAAGGTTCCGATTGGACAACCGATCTCGAACACGGAGGTATACATCCTCGACAACGAACTGGAGATGTTACCAAGAGGAGTTGTCGGCGAGTTGTGTACCGGCGGTGACGGATTGGCCTCCGGTTACTTGAACGATCCGGCGCTAACAGCAGAAAGGTTTGTACCGCATCCGTTTTCTGCGAAGCCAGGAGCCCGGTTGTACCGCACTGGGGACCGCGTTCGCTATAGGGCAGATGGCTGTATTGAATTTCAGGGCCGGATAGACCACCAAATCAAACTTCGCGGCTACCGGATCGAACTCAGCGAGATCGAAGCAACCCTGAGAGAGCACCCCGCTGTGCAAGACGCCGCAGTATTGGCACGAGACTTGGGCCAGGGAAATGAACATCTGGTCGGCTATGTTGTTGCGGATCTAAATCACCCTGAGTTTCAAAGTAACTCGAAAGCGAACGAACTTAAGGAGCATTTGAACAAGAAGCTGCCTGATTACATGATGCCGGGGTTCTTTGTCTTTTTGGAAAAGCTTCCACTCACGCCCAATGGCAAAGTTGATAGGCGCGCATTACCTCTGCCGAATGGCAACAGACCCGGGCGTGAGGAAACATATTTACCGCCGCGCGATGATCTGGAAAGACGACTGGCGCGCATTTGGGAAAAACTTTTCGGAATTGACGCCGTTGGAATAGGTGATAACTTTTTCGATCTGGGCGGCCACTCGCTGCTTGCGGTGCGGCTAGTGTCGGAAATCGAGAGAGAAATAGGACAGCGCCCTCCGCTCGCCAGTTTTTTTCAGGCGGCAAACATCGAGTCGCTCGCGCGGCTTTTGCGCGAGGGTCTCAGCTCGTTTTCCTGGCCCACATTGGTTGAGATTCAGCCGAGCGGATCAAAGCCTCCACTCTTCTGTGTCTCGATGCCCAACGTTAATGCGCTTGGCTACCGCTCGCTGGCCCGCCATCTGGGTCCCGATCAGCCGGTATTCGGCTTGCAGTCCCAACATCCTGAAGACCTTGACGGCGAATACAGTCAAGTGGCTGTGGACCGGATAGCCACGGACTACTTGGAAGCGCTTCGTGCTGTACGACCAACGGGACCTTACCAGTTTGTCGGACTATGCCGAGGCGCCCATATTGCTCACGAAATGGCCCGACGCCTGGAGCAGGAAGGCCAGGAAGTTGCATTGCTGGGCATCCTTGATACTTGGGTTGGGGAGAACACGTACAATTATTTTTGGCACCTCGAACAATATTGGATTCGGCTGGCTAATCTGGCGCGACTCGGCGTGAGACAGCAATTGAGCTTCCTTAAGAAAAAGGCTGGTAACGCACTGACAGACCTTGGGAACCACATTTCCACCGTCGCGGGCGCGGGATCTCCCAGGTACAAACAGAACCCCCTCTACGATCTATATTTTCCCGGGCCAGACTTTGTGCCGCGCACGTACGAGGGACGCATCGCCGTCTTTCGCGTCCGCGAACAGCCTCGTTACCGCATTCGCGACCAAAATTTGGGTTGGAGCAAGCTCGCGAGAGGAGGCGTCGATCTACATATTATCCCGGGCGGTCATGCTAGCGTGCTGAAAGAACCGTATGTTCAGGGTTTGGCGGCGGAATTAAAAAATTGCCTGCTGCGATATTCAGAGCAGCAACTGGGAAACAATGACATCGGAGCAGAATTAGCTACTGTGAATACACGTAATTAGGCTAAATCTTTGATTAGCTCTTCAATTACTCACGAAACAACTGGTGGTCGAAGTGGAATTCGACCGAGATCGGAGATTCGCCCGCCATCCTTGTGGGGAATAAATATACCAGCCCATCTGGTGAAGCTTGCTCAATACAAGGATTTGATCGCCACGTTGAGCGTTCACCGCCTCAAGGTCAGATACAAACAGTCAGTGCTCGGCGTTTTCTGGGCAGTGTTGCAGCCTCTATCGGTGATGTTGATCTTCACTTTCATCTTCTCGACGATCGCGAGGATGCCAAGCGAAGGCGCGCCCTATGCACTCTTCGCTTATACCGCGCTGCTGCCCTGGAATTATTTTTCCGCGGCCGTTTCAAACGCAACTAACAGCCTGGCAAGTCACGCGCAATTTGTAACCAAAGTCTATTTCCCGCGTGAGATTTTGCCAATCACTTACGTGGTTGCCGCTTTCTTTGATTTTATGGTGGCTTCAACGCTGCTGGTGGGTTTGATGATCTACTATCGCGTGTCATTGACGATTAATGCTCTCTATGCGGTGCCCGTCATGCTGGTGCTGACTTGTTTCTCTCTGGCAATGTCTTTCTTCTTCTCTGCGACCCACGTTCGTTTTCGCGACATTGGCGTAGGTGTTCCACTGCTGCTGCAGGTGTGGCTGTTTGCGACACCCATCATCTATCCGCTCAGTGCGGTGCCCCCACGTTTACGGCCCGTCTACGTATTGAATCCGATGGTCGGCATAATTGAAAGCTTTCGCCAGGTTATCCTGGGAGGTCGTGCACCCGCCATCGATGCCTTACTGATTTCCGCTGCTATTTCGGTCATCCTGCTGGTGGTTTCCTACATTTATTTCAAATTCGTAGAGGCGACGATGGCCGACTTCGTTTAGCTGGTTATGATTGATCTGAAGTTCGATCGCGTTTCAAAGAAATACCGCATCTACGGGGAGTCAGCAGCGGAGGCTACTCAAAACAAACTGCGGAGTTTGAAGCGACGCGTGTGGGGTAACGCTAACGATTTCTGGGCGTTACGAGATGTGAGCTTCGAAGTCAAGCGAGGCGAAGCCCTGGGCATCATCGGCCAGAATGGAGCAGGAAAGAGCACCATTCTGAAGCTTCTCTACAACATCACTGCGCCATCAGAAGGTCGAATTTCGATTAATGGTCGGCTGGCTGCATTGATTGAAGTGGCTTCCGGTTTCCATCCCGAGCTGACGGGACGCGAAAATGTTTATTTAAATGGTTCTTTACTGGGGATGAAGCGGCGCGAGATCAGTAAGAAGCTGGACAGCATCGTCGATTTCGCCGGGGTTTCCGCCTTCATTGATACGCCGGTCAAGCGTTATTCATCCGGCATGTATCTGCGACTGGGGTTTTCAATCGCGGCACATCTGGATCCAGACATCTTGCTATTGGACGAAGTGTTAGCCGTTGGCGACGCGCAGTTTCAATCGAAGTGCATCGATAGAATTAATCAACTGAGAAAGAGCGGGACGACGATTGTTTTCGTCTCTCACAATCTAGGCGCTGTTGAAAGTCTCTGCAATCGTGTTTTTCTGTTGCGGCAAGGCGAGATTTTCCGGAGTGGCACCCCACGGTATGCAATCTCTGAATACGAACACCTGCTCACAAGCACGCCGGCATCAGCCTCAGTCAAACTTACCAGTGTAGATCGATCGCCCGCGGCGCAGATAATCTCTGTCACTTTTTTCAATTCGAACCGATTCCGCACAACACTGTTCGCCACTGGCGACGAGGCAAGGGTCGAGGTTGAGTATCTTGTGCACGAACCCTTCGATGATGCGGTCATCGAAATCTATTTTTATTCTTTCTTCGGCAACCTTCACTCTCATTTCTCGACTGAGGTTAATGGAGACAGCCTCGATCTGGCTCCGGGCCGAGGTGTTATCGAGTTCCACTGTCCCGAACTGCCGTTAGAAGTAGCGTCTTTCAATGTTGAAGCAAGTATCAGGCGGCGCAGATCGTCCTTCACTGAACATGTAGATTATAAACACGCTGGTAGCATCAGTATTGCCAAAGGCAAGCCAGTGCACGGAGCCTTCCACACCCCACACACTTGGAGAATAAAAAAGGTGGAGCCCCTGAAAGCCGACGTAGCAGCCGCTGATTTAATCACCGGAAAAGGCTAGTGACAGTCGCGTCAACCCTGAAGCCAAAAATTTCATCGGTATTTTTGGGCCCTGGTGACCTCTTCCATCCTGTGTTGGACCGCGCCGTGGCCAGCAAATGTTTTCTTCTACGAACTGTCGGCCTTGATGGGGTTAATCGTTTGATAGCCCGATCTCTAAGCCAACACGGAGCCAGCTCTTGTACGCTTATCGCGATTTTCGTTCACTAATGGGCGAGATGCAATAGGAAGTGCTGGAGTGCGGATGTAAATCGGCTTAAGGATTTCTGCTACTCTTAGTAACGCGTATTCTATTCGGTTTCAGCAGCACCCCGCGCACACGGTTGGTTAGTCTTTGACCGGAAACAAAACGTTTTTGATCCCGAGCGCAATATGTCGCGAACACTTCATTAGTTAGGGAATTCACTTGACAGGTTCGCTCGCCCGGTTTTTAATAACAGAGTAGTCATTCGGTTCTTCATTCGGTAAGAAGGCGCGGACTTAAGCATGTGAGTGCCATCGGATGTCCGCCGGCGTTCGCATTGAGGGCGAAAGCGAGATTTAACGAACAGTAAACGAACTCTCAGTCTCATTCTATTGCATGAGCAGCGTAAGGTCTTTAGCGTTTGTCACACCTGTGTACGGACCTCCGACTAGCGAGTCTTAAAGTTGAGTACAAGCAGACTTTTCCTCAGCCGGACACAGCGGTGAAGCGTATTGCTGCCCAAATGTTCTTGAGTTGGAAATGCCAACGGTGCTTTTCAGAAATATGAACCGAGCCGCTGTGGCTGGGCTATTTTTGCTAACGCTCGTCAAGCTCAATACCTAGCGGAGATAGACAGATGGAGGAGAATGGATGAAACTTTTTAGATTCGGCCCCGTCGGGCGAGAGAAACCCGGGGCCATTTTTCTTGAGAGCAGAAGACTAGACGTTAGTGCCTTTGGCCAGGACTACGATGAACAATTCTTCGCAGCCGATGGTATCAGCAGACTGGAACGTTGGCTTACACAGCATGCTGACGAATGCCCAATCGTAGATGAAGGAGTACGACTTGGCCCGTGCATAGTTAGGCCGTCGAAGATCATCTGTATCGGTTTGAACTATGCCGGACACGCAGCAGAAGGCGGATTGGAGATTCCCAAAGAGCCGGTCATTTTTTTCAAGGCAACCTCCGCCGTGTGTGGTCCGAACGACGATGTCATTATTCCCAAAGGTTCGCAAAAGACCGATTGGGAAGTCGAATTAGCGGTAATAATTGGAAAAAGAACCAGTCATGTTTCGAAGGTAGAGGCGAATAGTTACATAGCGGGATACGCGTTGCACAATGATTACAGTGAAAGAGAGTTTCAGCTTGAGCGCGGCGGACAATGGGTTAAAGGAAAGAGCTGTGATACGTTCGCGCCGCTGGGACCTTTTCTTGTTACCAGAGACGAAGTTCCAGACCCACACAACCTGCGCCTCTGGCTGAAAGTAAATGGAAAACTTTTACAGGATGCGAACACTTCCGACTTGATTTTCGATGTCCCGACACTCGTCAGTTACCTCAGTAAGTTTATGAGCCTGCTTCCAGGGGACGTAATATCCACGGGAACACCGGCCGGGGTCGGTTTTGGACTCAAGCCGCCCCGCTTCTTGAGTCATGGCGACGTAGTCGAGCTCGGCATTGATGGTTTAGGAAATTCAAGACAGCGGGCGCTGTCATACGAAAGTCTCACGTCACGAACGTCATCGGCAACCTAACTTGACATTAACGGCTCCCGCATTGGACCTGTCACATGCGTCAGCCGTTCAAAATTGAAGTGTATGACTTCGTGGGTGGCCGTGTATTTCAGGAAGGAGAAGCGATGGGCGAACTAGTACATGTTTCCAAGGTGAAGGTCTACAAGGAGCGGGGGAAAGGGAAAGTGAAGAAAGCATATCTGGAGGGTTTCCCTGAACCAGTCGTTACGGGAGTGCATGGAGGAATCAAGAAATTCTACGGTGTGGATTCCGGAGAGGATTTGCCGGCGACGCTGGATTATCTGGTAGCCGCGCTGGGCAGTTGTTTGATTGGCACGCTTGCGGGTGCGTTGGAAGCGCGTTCGATTCCCACTGGACCGGATCAGGTGTCCGCGGAAGTTGAAGGCTATATCGAAAACGTGGAGAACAAGCCGCTGGTCACGCGGGTCCATGTCAAATACCGCTTGAAAGTACCAAAGGGGAAGACAGCGGAGGCGCAACGGGCGATTGACCATCACGAGCAGAATTGTGCGGTCTCACAAACGATTCGCCGGGGCATTACCATCGAGTGCGAGGGAGAGATCGAAGAAGAATGACGAAACATCCTTGGTTTCTTAGTCGCCGCGAGCTGTTAAAGCTGTTGCCGCCGAGCGTGGCGACTTGCGTCCTCACAGCGCCGCTCTCGGAAAGATTTAGCCAAGCTGGCGTTGCTGCGTCAGCCCTACCAGAAGCAGAAGAGAAGAAATGGGTCGCGAAGTGGATTTGGTGTGAAGGTGAGCCCGTCCCACAGAATTTCTATCTGTACTGCCGAAAAGTTTTTGCACTGCAAGGTGAACCGGCGGACGCCAGCATCGATGTGACAGCGGATAGCCGGTACAAGCTTTTCGTGAACGGCAAGTTTGTTGGGCGGGGACCCGCACGGTGCGATCAGCGCTGGGAATACTACGACACCTACGACCTAAGTTCCTTCCTGGAGAAAGGAGAAAATGTAGTGTCGGCAATCGTGCACCAGTATGGCGCGCCATCACACAGTTACACCTTGGGTAGAGGGGGATTTTTTTTGCAAGGCGAAGTGCGAGAACGAAACGGGCGCAGAGTGCGGCTGGACAGTGACGAGAGTTGGCGCGTTCAACCAGCTCCGCCTTGGGATCGGGAGAGTCCACGTACTTGTGTTGCAGTGATGTGGCAGGAGATTTACGACGCACGTAAGGAACCTGTGGGATGGCAAACGGCGAGATTTGATGATGCGCATTGGCAGCAACCAGTGATCCTCGGGATACCGCCCGTTTTGCCTTGGGAGAACCTAGTCGCTCGAGACATCCCGTTCCTGGTTGAGGAGGAAAGGATGCCGAATAGAGTTGTGAACTCGGGCCTAGTGGACGCTGCGCCTCTTATGATGCACCTAGATATCCCGAAACTGCTAGGTCGTTCGGATGGCCAGGTGGCCTACCTCTTTGCCTACTTGAAGTCGCCGGTCGCGCAACAGATGTCGTTGGCGGTACGCGGCAGAGAAGGAATGCCACCGATGATGACGCGAATATGGATCAACGGGGAAGGTCCGGCCCAGGTAGAGGGACCCCCTCTTGGGCCCACGGCGTCGGCGCCTGTTTTTAAATTGCACCAGGGATGGAACGAGCTTCTGATCAAATTCGGAAGATTCACACCGGCCTGGTCCTGGGACTTAGCACTCGGACCAGCCTCAGGACAAAGCTTTATTCCCATCGAATGGCACACAGACACTCAAGGTGATACTCCGAGTGGACGGGCTTTGATTTTTGGTCCCTACGGCCAGGGTGGTCCATCAGGAGCTCCCGGTTTGCAAGGGCCAGGACCAGCCTTCGGAAACACGTTTGAACCTGAGAAAGAGATACTTAACCGTACGCCGGGGACCTCGGTTCGCATCCCCGGCAAGACTGTAGTTCTGGATTCGGAGGGGATGAAGAATGTGGCCCTGATGATGGCTATGGAAGCGCGGCATCCCGGACCCACAGACAAGTTGCGGGACATAGAGAAGTTGTTGAAAGCAGGAAATGGTCCCGCTCTAATTTCCACCACAGGTGGGAATGGCGACCCTTATGTCACGCTGGATTTTGGGAGAGAGATAGCGGGCTTCGTCCGTTTGCGTCTGAACGGTATTGCGGGTGGAATCGTGGATCTCGGCTATTGCGAGACGCTGGTGGATGGACATGTGGATACGCTTCGCGATCAATGGAGTTTCGCCGATCGGTACATCATGCGCGACGGTCCCCAAGAATGGGAATTGTTCTTTTGGAAAGGATTTCGGTATCTGCAGCTTACTTTCCGAAACTGTTCAAAGCCCGTAGAGCTGGAGGCGGTAAAGCTTCTGTTCACTTCCTACCCAGTCAAATACAGGGGGTCGTTTGAGTGTTCCGACGCGCTGCTTACAAAAATTTGGGATGTAGGTCGCTGGACGCTTCAACTCTGCATGCACGACGGCTATGAGGATTGCCCCTGGCGTGAGCAAGGACAGTGGTGTGGTGACGCGCAAGTGGAGCTGCAGGTCAACTATGTGACTTTTGGCGATGTGGCTTTGGGAACTAAGTGCCTGCGTCAGATTGCCCAGGGCCAGGATGAAAACGGATCGTTGCCCGCCGAGTATCCGGCAGATGTCATGGTCTATCCCAAGCGGCAGTCTGTGCCTGGAGGTGGAATCCCCACCTTTATGGCCCAGTGGGCCACCATGGTGCTGGACCACTATCGCTACACGGGAGACTTGAAAATTGCTTCTGAATTTTACCCTAAGCTGGTTCGCGTGATGGCGTATTTAAGCGGGTTTATGACTGATGATGGGTTGTTGAAGGCGGTACCGGGTTTCCCGTTCCTCGATTGGATGCCAGGCATCATGGGTTCGCCAGAAGAGAATCGCGCAGAACTCACGGGGTTGAACTGCCACTATTACCGCGCTCTGCTCGACGCTGCAGAACTTGCAGGCGTGGTAGGAGAAAAGAATCAACAAAACGAGTGGACGGAAAAAGCGGAGAAGTTGAAGGGTGCTATTAACGAGCGTCTTTGGTCTGAGGAACACGGTGTTTACGCACACTCGCGAAACGGCGGCCAACTAGCTCCAAAACTGGCCGTGCATGACAGCGTCCTAGCAGCTTATGCAGGTGTTGCATCGCCACAGCGAATTTCCCAGAGCTTCGCAAATCTTTTTGGGAACCCGCGTTCCGACGTTGTTCAAATAGGAACTCCTTACTTTTATTTCTTTTATCTTCGTGCCCTCCGCAAAGCTGGTCGTCATCAAGAAGCTCTGGATGTTACGCGGCGCTCCTACGCTAAGATGCTGGATGCTGGTGCGACTACTTGGTGGGAGCAATTCGGAGGCTATGCCTCGCTTTGTCATGCCTGGTCGAGCGCTCCAAGTTCCGATCTTTCCACGGAAGTGCTCGGCATGAAGCTAACAGGAGCGGGGTTTAAGGAATTCCGCGTCGAGCCTCATCCTGCCGAGCTCACCTGGGCCAAGGGAGTCGTGCCCACACCGCGGGGCGATGTATCGATCAATTGGCAACGAGACGCGTCGAAATTCGAGTTGAACGTCACGGTGCCTATGGAGGCATTGGTGGAACTTAGCGTGCCCGCTAGCAGCTTGGAGAGATCTCTCCTTACTAACAACACGCAAGCGGAGAAGCGAGAGTTCACCGACGGACGAGCGCGGTACTGGGTGCGAGCTCCGGGAACTTTCCGTGTTGAGGCGCAGGGATGAGTAACTAATCAATTCGCTACTGCTGCAGTTAAATAAAGCAATAACCGCCGAGACTGTGTCAAAACCAGAACTGCCGTGTCATGAAGCCCTAGCCGCAGTGAGGTGGGTCTAGGAATTTAAGTTTGATTCCAACAGTCAGAGTTTGATTGGTTTGCCGATTTTCCAACAAGCCGACCCACCCGCTACCGCGAGGTGGTACTGAGTTCATGACACGAAAATTCGAAGATGCATAAGCACGCGATAAGGTCGTTTAGTTGACTTCGACGATTGCGTGTCCATGTGCTTAGGAAGTTATGAAATTAAGAACAAGAAATCCGCTAATGTTCCTGCTGGTCGCGCTTTTCAGCTTGCAAGCAGCGTATGCACAAACAAAGTCCCAGCCTACCGCCGTGGATCCAGACTACCTTGTGTTCCAAATGGGCGCGGACGACAAGGACTTCGCGACTGTGTTGCCTGAACTCAAGGCGGAGTTCGGCTCCAAGCCCGCTGGAGGTACTCGCTATGTGGGGTTCGGCGTCGCTTTGATGACCTTGAAAACCCCGATCGAAGAACTCCGACGCCAAGTCACGCGCGCTTTGAATTCCGCCGAGGAGACTGGCCTGCCAGTACTCATCAAACTTGATGACATGAACTTCCCGACAGAATACACGGACCCTTCAATGATTGAGTGGACCGCGTTTCCAAAGCCAGGAGAAACACACGGACCACTGGTAAAGCACTACTGGTTAAATTGGGGGACTTGGATGGCACTACCACCAACACCCAATTTGGAATCGGCAGCATTCCGAAAAAATGTGGAGATGCGTCTGAAGGACGGCGTGTTGCCGCCGCTACTGGAAAGGCTGGCAAGGTGGAAGAACCAGAATCGCAGTTACCTCTTCGCGGGCATGTGTGTCGGGTGGGAATCCGGGATTCCCGAATACCGGCCAATGAGACAGGCCGCTGTCTTACCGCGTGACGAGCAGCGGAAGATAACCATGACCGAGGAAGAGCGAGGTGTCCAGTTTGGTTACGCTAGCCTTCATGCCAGAGGCTGGACACAACAAAAAATTCAAGAGACCTCCGCCAAAACAGGAAAGACTGTGGAAGACGTCACGACTGACCTGCTCTTCCAGGTCATTCATGACTACACGTCTTTTTTTGCGCAAACGGTTCATGAGGCGGGCATACCTAAGGAGCGCATCTACACGCATGGCGTCGCTTGGGAATCGGTTCCCGACAAACTGCTGCCTGGGGCCTGGATGCGGGAGAGCAGTAGGGTTCCACCAATTTGGGTAAACGTGAATCCGTATAGCCGCCCGGGATATACAGCTGGGGCGGGCCAGTTTGATTCAGTCACCTTGGTAAAGCTTCTGCGGGCAGCTGGCGCGCAGGATGGTTGGGGCGCGGTGGAGGCTTATGTCCGAGGTGTCGAAAGTGAAGATGCCTTTGAGGAATACTTGAGTCAATTGTTCGGTCATGGAGCCCGACTGGTGGATATCTTCGGGTGGACCGCCGCGGGCAGTCCATACGATCCCAAACGAGCGCCCGGAGCGCTTCGCTCTGTCCATTCCTGGCTTGAGGGCAAGGAACTCCGTCAACCTTCAACTGAAAGTATGCAAGCTAAGGGGATCACTCCTGGCGCAGTACCGCAGTCGCTTCAAGAGAAGATGCACAAGCTTCAGGCTCTCATCGAAAAGCTGCAGCAACAGAATGTCAATTTACAGCCAGTCGGCGATTTGATGCAGGGCTTTCAGGCGTTGGTCCAGCAACAAAAGTTTACCGAAGCCGAGGCGCTGCTGGATCGCGCACTTAAGCTCGCAGGTGAATTGCGTCCACGCCAAACGGAATCTCAATCGTGGCTTCAAGAGACGACGCATAAAGTTACAAAGCCCAGAGCAGATGAGCCCAAATACTTATTTAACAATTCGTGGGAGTTCCGCGAACACCCCGACCAAGCCAGACCATGGGTGGAGAAGCTCAAGTCACAGTTTGGCCGTCAAAAACCGGAGCAGTCCAAGTACGTCGGCTTTGGTTCTTCACCAGCGCTTGAATGACGACCTGGCAAGTGTGCGATTGAAAGGCTGCTGGGATATTCCGAGACGATTGAAATGCCAGTCTTTATCAATACCTATGTGGATGGAGTCATGTTTTGAGACTAGAGGACTGACGCTCTCCCCGCGGATCCTGAGGCGGTTGAGTGGACGGCGTTTCGACGGCCAACAGGAAACAGATCCTGTGTTCAAACGGACATGATTGGGGAGATAACGTTGACTTAAAGAATAAAGTTTGAGGGCCTTAGATTTCTTACCATTCTCAACGGAGTGGAGAGGTGACAATAAGGAAATTACTTTTGGTCTGCGTCGTTCTAGCGACGATCTTACCTTGGAGTAAAAGTTTTCAGGACGTTGCGTCCCAATCACGATCGAACCGCGATTGGGAGAAGGGGGCCATACAACAATGGACAGTCGAGCGACGCACCGGCAATCAGATCAGCATTGAACTGAAGCCCCCACCTTATGTTCGACGTCTCACTTATTTCGGAGAGCGGGCCGACTGGTCCCATGACGGCAAGCGGATACTCTTTCTCGAGAAAACATTCGGTGATGTCTTCGAGATTGAACTTACGACTGGAGTAATTCGCCCTATTACGCATCATTACGTCCACGAGGGGTATACGCGTGCGCTCTATTTGGCGGATGGGAATATTTTGCTTTCCGGAGCTCGAGAGTTTTCCGCCCAGAACCCGTCAGTCAGTCGTATGAACACGGCGGAGCTGTGGGTGTTGGACAAAGCCTTAGACAAGCCGCCGGTTCCACTTGGAGAGCGCTGTTTCGAAGGTCCCGCAGTTTCCCGAACGCAGATGAGGATTGCGTGGACAGTCCATCATGAAAATTACCCGGATAAGATGCCTGAGGGAGTGTGCCAGTTTTGGATCGCGGACATTGAGAACAAGAATGGTGGCCCCAGATTTGTGAACAAACGAAAGATCCTCGACAGCAGAGATCTTGCTTTCCGATTGATGGAAACCCAAAATTTTCGTCCCCCAGAAGAAAAGGAATTGACATTCATTGCAGCTTATCAGGGTGGTGACATTATGGGTCTGAATTTGGAAACCGGCAAAACCCTCAACTACACAAATACGCCCGGTCAGTTTGAGGAGCCGGAAGGAATCTTCCCTGATGGTCAATACACCACAATGGAGACCAATCGCAGCGAGCCGGGACGCAATATTGTTGACATCTGGAAACTGAAGTTGGACGGCAGCAACGAAGCGGAGCGCTTGACCTATTTCAGCACGGGGCATTCTGGCTATAGAGCCACCAACCCCGTAATAAGTGAAGACGGCCGTTTCATGGCATTTCAACTGGCGAAAGACGGCGAGCCAACGGGTGTTGGGCACGGAATTTTTATCTATGACTTCGAGGCCGCAAAAAAGTTTAGGGTTCAATGAAAACTGGAGTGCCGGATCCGAATAGGGGCGATGGACGATGGAACATGTTGAAGACTTAGAGGGAGGCCTATTGTAATTCGATGAGGCGAGATTCTCATTTGATAACGCGAGTTGTCCTGCTCGTTTTGCTGACGGGCTTTTTCATAACTTACCAGAACGCCTTCGCGCGTAGCACGTTTTATCAGGGCAACCCACAAGCGACAATGCCACAATCACTTCAAGAGAAGATGCAGCGGCTGCGGGCATTGGTAGAGCGGCTTCAGCAACAAGAAGTGGATTTGCAGCCAGTCGGCGATCTGATGCAAAACTTCCAACCGCTGGTACAGGAACAGAAGTTCAAGGAGGCTGAAGCGCTTGTCGATCGTGCGTTCAAGATTGCTCAGGACTTGGCTTCGTCCTCTGCGAGCCAAACTGGACCACCGAGGTCTCAACAACAGGAGAAACCCCCTAGTGCGTCCATGCCGGCAGTCGAGGTCGCAAGTGCATTAGGGGACACAACGCTCATAGCTTATGGCGCGCGCGATGATGACGGCCGGCAACAGATCTTTGTCGTCAGACCAGATGGCACCGGGAAAAGACGGTTAACGCACGAAGGTGACCAGAATTATCTTCCTGCATGGTCGCGCGATGGAAGAAAACTCGCTTTCAGTTCGAATCGGAGTGGTAGGTCTCAGATTTGGGTGATGGCCGGAGACGGCAGCAACCCAATACAACTTACGACAGAATCCGACAATGCCGTACCAACCTGGTCACCTGATGGGAAGAGCATTGCCTTCGCCTCGAAGCGTACGGGCCATTTTGAGATCTGGGTGATGAACGCCGATGGCAGCGATCAGAAACAATTGACTAACACTGACGTCGCTATCGCTAACGACGGCCCAGCTTGGTCGCCGGATGGTCGTAGGATCGCGTTCTATTCCAACCGAAGCGGCCACTTCGCGATTTGGCTAATGGATCCAGATGGCAGTCATGTTAGTCAGTTCACGACTGCTGAGGGCGACAGGTACTTGGATAGCAATGCCCCCGCCTGGTCTCCAGACGCGTCCAAAATCGCATTCTGGTGGGGAGTGGCACACAAGTCCGGAAACATTTGGGTAATGAATGTAGATGGCAGTAACCGAAAGCAACTCACCGATCAGCCAGTGGGCATCAACGCTGATGGCCCGGCGTGGTCTCCGGATGGAAAGAAGATTTTGTTTTCAAGTAACAGACCGGGCAGCCAGGGAATCGGAAACTGGATCATGAACGCGGATGGAAGTGATCAGAGAATTTTTACTACCAATACATTTGTGCGCTCACGTCCGTCCTGGCAGCCAAGCGTTAATGGTTCATTCAGCGGTGATGCGGGAGAGGGTAAGTACGGCTTGATCGCTTTAACGTTTAAGGACGAAGCGGGGAAACTACAGATTTTCACCATCAGACCGGATGGCAGCCAAAAAAAACAACTAACCTTTGAAGGGGACAACGGTCGTCCCGAATGGTCTCCTGACGGGACCAGAATTGCTTTTGCCACGATTAGAGACGGAAAAGGATCAGTCGGAGTAATGGCAGCCGACGGTTCATCGCAAAAGTTACTTACCGAGGGTAGACATCCCAGTTGGTCCAGAGATGGCAGCCGCATAGCATTTGCCCGAGATGGGCAAATCTGGGTAATGAATGTCGATGGCAGCAATATCTCGCAAATTACACACAGCAATAGTTTCAAGAATGGGCCATCCTGGTCTCCTGACGGGAAGCAAATGGTGTTCATCCTTTTAAAAAACCCGCAATCTAAAACCGATCCTCAGCCGCAAATCGGGATCATGAACTCTGACGGAACGAACGAGACAATTCTAACTACTAACGATAGATCTAATGTCTGTAGGCAAACTGATGGCACCGAAAGCTTCCTTGCAACTGCTCACGATGCGAACGCGCCGGCCTGGTCCCCCGTGGACAACAGAATCGCTATGTGGTCCGGGATAGAGAAGCGATACGGTGAGGTTTGGGTGATCAACTCCAATGGCACAGACAGCGTTCAATTAACCAGGGAGTGCAGCCGCAGAAACAACGACGATCCTTCATGGTCGCAGGATGGCAGGAAAATCCTCTTTAGCACCGGACGGAGCGGTCGCAACGAGCTTTGGGTGATAGACGCTGATGGAGGCAAAGAAAAGCGGCTGAGCAACATTGACGCTTTTCCTTTTCCAGGAAGAGCTTCCTGGCAGCCCATTCATTGAGAAACGTTAAGTGAGAATCGCGATCAGTACAGTACCGCGAGCGAAACGATTGGAGGTTGCGCTCAACTGAATAAATTAATGCTTGCTAATGATTACGAGAATTACACGGGGAAGTCGCGTGTAACATCCGCTACAAAACCATAGCATCTTTTTGTGCAAGGTCACGCAATGCAATAGAGAGGTACATGCTAATTCGATGAGACGAGGTTTTCTTTTGCTCATTTTTGTTGTTTTGGTCATGACACTAATGACCTTTTTCGTGACTTCACGAAATGCGTGCGCGCAGGCACAAGCTCAAGGAAATCCTGACGGCGGAGTACCACAATCGCTTCAGCAAAAGATGCACCAGCTGCAAGCTCTGGTCGAAAAACTTCAACAACAAGGTGCGGACTTGCAGCCCCTCGGCGACTTGATGCAAGGCCTTCAACCATTAATGCAGGCGCAAAGGTTTGCCGAGGCCGAAGCCTTAGTAGATCGAGCGATCAATCTTGCCGCCGGATTGAAACCATCCCTTCCGGCGATATCCACAGAGCAAGCATCGCAGCCACTTCAGCCCCTTCGACCGCGAGGGCTACTTCTACAGAACCAACTCTGGGGAAGCTTGCGAGCGACAATCGTTGACCATGAGAGCCGCCGCGCTGTTGTTGGCGTTCGCGCCCGCATTGGCCGCTCAGGCGCCGGGCGTTCCGTCGGGCGGAAACGGGACGATCTACGTC
>JBHEMC010000003.1:0-86060 GCA_046262775.1 Pyrinomonadaceae bacterium
GTGCTCGATGCTATACTGACGGGCATACAACAATTCTCGAATTTGACAATGTCTTGTTGCGTCTTGACCAGAGTGAAGAGCCGGTGGTCCAACTTTGGGTTAAGAGATGCCCTCCCAGACCTGACGCCACACTTGCGCATGCCACGTCGTTTGCAGTTTGTTCAGCGTTGCGACGTTGCGGGCTATTTGAGCTTCACAGTGCGGGCGTTGTTACTCCGGACAACAATAGCGCCGTACTGATAGCTGGCGGGTCAGGCAGCGGCAAGTCGACTTTGACACTACAGCTTGCAAAAACGGGTTGGGGTTATTTGTCAGATGATTTGCTGCTTCTCGATCGTGCAGCCGGAGAAGTAGAAGTATGCGGATTTCGACGCTTCTTTGCCGTAAATCAGAGTGTAAGTACTTTCGCCGCAGCTGAGGGGTCGTCCACCTCTGAAGAACAGTACAAGACGAAAATCAACCCAGACGAACATTTCCCGACCGGGCACGTCGTTCGTCATCTTCCACGGACGCTTCTTTTTTCCACCGTTACCGGCGAACAACGTTCGCGACTGTCACCGCTAACTCAGGCGGAAACGATGGGCAGATTAATCCGGTTGAGTCCGTGGGCTACATACGACAAAGGCACCGCGAAGGAGAACCTAATGACGCTGGCGCAACTGGCTCGCCAAAGCGGAGCCTTCGATTTGTTTGCCGGAGCCGACCTGCTCGATTCCACGTACGCCTCGAACCTACTACGTTCGTTTGTTGGCAATCAGGCATATGCAACCTAAACCGACACTCGAGAAATATGGACCTCGACGCCTGACGCTTGAGCTGACGAACATATGCAATCTTCATTGCAGTTATTGTTCGCGTGATGAAGACGCTCTGTATGCAACCAGCGCCAGCTTTTTCCCAGTCGACTTATTGAAGCATTTGCTCACTGATGCTCGACAGGTCGCAGGCATTGAGCGAGTTAGTTTTACTGGAGGCGAACCGACGCTTCATCCGCGTTTTGGAAATGTTCTCGACATCGTCGCTGCAAATAACTTGAAGGCGAGTTTCGTGACAAACGGATGGCACTTCGCACGAGTTTGGCCATTGGTACTGACATATCGAGAGACGCTTACGCATGTAGCTTTTAGTTTTGACGGTATTACTCGTGAAGTTCACGATCGGTGGCGCGGCGCCGGTTCTTTCGATCGTTTAATCGCCGCGCTCGCGCGCTGTCATGCTGCAGGTATTCCATTTACGATAAAAATGGTGATCCGTCGCGATCTCACGCATATTTTGGAGCAGGTAGCAATGTTTGCCGCACGTTTGGGCGCTGCAGGTCTGAATCTGGTCCACTTGATGCCGACGTCGAATGAGTTTGACAGCAAAAGCTTAAGCCTGGAGGAACGTCGGGCAGCAGAGGAGGAAATCGCCGTACTTTCGAGCATCCTAAAAATGAAAGTGGCGCTTGATGTTGGTTATTACAATATCGATGCTGCTCCTCCATGTTCGCCACTCGCCGGTACGAGCTTCAACATCGACTATCGCGGTCGTCTTAGCCTTTGTTGTAACCTTTCTGGCTTTCGTGGCGGAGTCAAGGACACTGATGTGGTGGCAGATTTAAACGTTGAACCCTTCGCTACTGCATTTGAACGACTACAATTACTGGCGGCTTCACAGGTTGAACGCCGCACAGAAGTCCTTAAGAAATTTGAAGCTGCGGCGGCAAGACCCGATGTTTATGTCGGATCCCCATGCCTGTTTTGCTTACAAACGTTTGCAAAAGTGCCCTGGCACTCAGCGACATCTCAAACAATCGGTAACCGTGCTCTGCCCGTCGTAAACACCCGCTAGTCCGTTTATCAGTACGCGCGTCAGTGTTAGTCGTTCCGCAGGTGCACCGTCGGCTATCGCGGCCTGTTCGTACAACGAATGGGGTCCAAGCGATTCCTTCTTGATAACGCCTGGTACTTGCATTTCGACGAGATTCCCTACCGTATTGACCCGGGTGGTCCATTAACTACTTTGAATTCTGCATCACCAAAAAACGTGTTGGCGCCAAACAGAGTCGAGGACTTGCGAGGTTGGTTACCGATTGACGCGGTTGTCTACGACGGGCGTCCCGGCATCGTTTTGATGGACATGCGCGGCGTGGAATTGATTGAACCATTTTTTCACCAGAGCGTCGACCGTTTTCGCGCTGAGACTTCAGACATGAAGGAATGTCTCACAGACTTAGATGCGTTGATACAGCTGGAGAAGATTACTTCGAGCCTGGTGCCAGCGGGCTTCATCTTTCACTCCTCACGATGCGGCTCAACGACCGTTACAAATGCCCTCAAGAAGATTGACGGTGCAATCGTCATTGCTGAGGCGCCCGTATTGGATAAGTTGATCGGCAGGTTTTTTACTGATGCGGACAGCGCGGTGAAGGAAGCGCTCTATTCCGTGTTCCTGCGGGGCGCAGTAGCGGCATTCGGTCAACCTCGATCCGCAAATGAGCGACACCTGATCATCAAATTTTCCTGTCAGAGTGTAGGTCAGCTCGATCGAATCTTGCGGATCTGGCCCAACGTGCCATGGCTGTTTCTATATCGCGATCCACTGGAAACAATTGTTTCCAACATCGAAGTAATGCCTGACTGGCTGTTGGGAAAGGCCGACGCGCGCATTTTGAGCGCAATAGCAGGAGCTGACGAACGCGAGAGGCCCACGATGTGCCTCGAAGAGCTATGCGCGCGCGCAATCGGCAGCTTCTACGACACCGCGCAACGACTTGCAAACGACAAATGTCTGTTGCTTAACTACAACGAGCTTTCAATTCGAGCGGTCGAGCGAATCGCGGAGTTCTTCAAATTGTCCATCTCTGACCATGAGTTGGCGGCTATTGAACTTTCGCTGCGTAATTATTCGAAAGATTCTTCAAGAGAATTTACAGACGATTCCGAGGCAAAACAGAGCACCGCGAGCCCGCTAATTCGCAAGCTGGTTTCCAAATGGGCAGCTAATTCCTATCGAGTGCTGGACCAAAAAAAACTCGCCAGAAGCGCTGCGAGCATAGAACAGTTTCAATGAAGACTCCAACAACATGCACACACGTGGTCTGCACGGATTTCGATGGCGGTGAAGGTATTCTCGTTGATCTAAACACGAAAAAATATTTTCAACTCAACGAGACTGCTATGCTGATCTGGAGAGGTCTGGAACAATTAAAAGCTGTCGAACAAATCGTGGAGGATGTGACCGCACAATATGAAGTGACCTCGGACCAGGCTTTGCGGAGTGTAGAGAGGATGATTGAGCAGTTTCGGGATTATCGATTAGTCACTGCAGACTAGGCTTACCGTTTGGCTGTTCAGATGCCATTTACCATTAACGCCCAAAATAGAATCGAGCGATGGTTACTCATCCGCTACCTGCTTCTGACTGCTTTCATTTTTCTGCCGTTGTTCTGGGCTTTTGTAAAAATACGGAATGTATATCCCGTGACTGCATGGACGGTCATGATGGCGGGTGGCGATCTGCAGCGCGGTCGTAGCTACTATATGTTACGTGGCGAGACTATTGATGGGCTAACAATTGATATACCTGCGATCGAATTGACGAATGCAATGTATAGCCGCAACTGGGGAATGGTGAACGCAGTTGCAGGCAATGAGAGTCTCAAGCTAAAAGCGCCTCATCCTGCGAACCAGGCGTTGATTGCGGCGTACGGCGCTGTCCAGAACCTTCCTTTCGGTGTCCGCATGCCTGACCTGCTTCAGGGGTGGGGTGAAATTTACAACAACAGACAATCGCCATCGTCACCGCTTCGGCTGAAAGCCATCAGAATAGATATGTATCGCTGGAATGGCGGCAGCTATAGCAACTTCGCGACTCCCGCGTACTCATGGCGACAGGAATTGTAAACCGTCTTGTTCCTGCAACCGCACATCGGCTCGGCGTCGTGCGGTCATTAGTCAGTCTCACTTTTCTCGTTTCCTTACTGGCCACATCATTCACAGCTTTAGGTCGCCTTCCTGTCACTATTTTGCGACCCGTAGGACTGATGAAATTAGTGCCCTGGAATTGGTATGACGTTTTGCTGACGCCGGCAGGAATGATTGGTTTTAAGTGGCTGACTGTAATGTCACTGTTATTCGCGACAGTTGGCTGTTTCACCAGATTCTCAACTAGCCTTGCTTTCCTGTCAGTGCTCTTTTACGAGGGAATCGTCCGCAGCTTTGGCCATTACAATCATGATGAAATGGTGGGGGTCTACTATCTGTTTATTCTGGCCGCCAGTCCTTGCGGAGATAACTTTTCTCTCGATCACTGGCTCGGGCGGAGATATGCATGGAAGCCTCCGTTTGCTTATAGCTATCCTATTTTGCTCACGCAGCTGTTGTTAGGTTGGATTTACTTTAGTTCAGCCCTCGTCAAGCTTCGCGTTGCGGGGTTCAAGTATTTGAGTCCTGACAATCTTCCGTCTCTGGCGATCTACCACTCACTCGACAATCTGCACGATACACATTTTAAAATAGCTTTTTGGTTGCCACACGTACGGCAAATCCTGCCAGTGGTGGTTGCAGTTGTTCTTATTTGGGAACTCGTGTTTCCGCTCGCCATATTCTTCAGGAAAATTCGTTGGTGGATTTTGGGATTCGGCATCGTCTTTCATTTGGCGACACTGTTCGTGATGAATATTTTCTTTCCGTATCAATTGCTTATGTATCTGGTTTTTGTAGATTGGGACCGCGTGAGCGAAATCTTCCGTACAAACCGAGCAATTGATTTACATTTCAACAACCGGGCTTCTTCCTTAGATTCCAGTTGAAACAACTCACTTTCTCCGGCTGCCGGTGACATCTCACATGTCACTCAGTGCTTATTGTTCGTGCTCTCTATATCAGGGCGACGTGCTTTGCGTTGCTCACCACCTGCGCCTGACTTCGACATTGCCCCGCCCTTGGCGCTCAGTATTGACACTCACACAGCTGTCCCAGTATATTCCGGCAGCTTAAATTGCGACTGAAGCATGTAACAGTTCGCATTATTGACCACGAATTCAAAAAGAATCTCCACCCGCAATTACTCGACATTTATGTGGCTGCCCCGGCCTTTCACAGACCAACTCTATTCCAAGAGTGTTATGAATCCTTCTGTGTTCCGCTGGGCGAACTGACACTTAGCGGTCGGTATTTTGAACTGTTCTTTTTTGATGGTTCATGCTCTCTGGTTCGATTCTCTTCCAGTAAGGACAATAGGGCGTCTCGTTTTTCGCTCGCGAAGCCTTCAGCAACGGCTACTCTAACCGTACAAAACTTCGAATCGATCAGTCTTGCTGCGGGACGGCTCTAAACTCCTTCAGGAAAAAACGCTCAAGCGACACCGTCTCCAGCTTCAACTCCTAAGGAGATTAGAAATGAGAAGGTTCCTGGTCTTTTCGTTAACTTTCACTGTCCTTCTGACTGCTAGTGCTTTCCCTTTTTGGAATGGCGCTGCGCGAACTCAGACCGACGACAAAGCAGAGAGACGCGAAGCTTCAACCGGAGACGTCAAGAGTAAAGCGCTCATACCAATTTCCTCAAAAGCTGTGAATTTTGCCGAATCACCAACGTTACGAGAGTTGGCAACAGCACAAGCATTCACGAAGGGCACACGATCAACGTTCAAAGATCGCGAAGAAGTTATCAAACAGAAGTTGGCACACAACGTCGACCAGATCAAAAGCGGTGTCAAGCAACAACTTGAAAACGCCGCTGAAAAAAACAAACGCAATGCTGAGATTATTCGCACGATCGATAACAACGCGAAAGGAACTCCTGACGCAGCTATTGCGCGCGTGTCAGGTGTCAATTCGAAAGAGATTGCGCCTAAGGCAATGCCCACACCAACAATTAATTTCGAAACGATCTCTTTAACCGATACAACGGCATTGCCTGGCCAGGGATTTCTTCCCCCCGACATCAACGGAGAAATCGGTCCAAATCATTTTGTAGAAACCGTCAACGTTGCGTTTCGCATCTACAGTCGTTCGGGAACGCCCCTGATTAATTTGACAAGCATCGGTACGTTGTTTTCAACGATCCCTGGGCAGTGTGCCGGAAATGAAGACGGTGACCCCATTGTGATGTATGACCAGACGGCGGATCGTTGGTTGATATCAGAATTTTGCGTTGCTGTTGCGAATCCGAATAATCATCAGCTGATTGCGATCTCCAAAACTCCCGACCCCACGGGTGCCTATTATCTCTACGATTTCATGATGCCGAATAATAAATTCAATGATTATCCGAAGTTCGGCATTTGGCCTGACGCTTATTACATGACGGATAACCAGTTTAACCAGGCCGGCACGCAGTTTCTTGGCGCCGGCGTTTTTGCATTTGATCGCGCCAAAATGATTTCCGGCGATCCGACGGCTTCATTCGTCTATTTTGACAAAGCCGATGGCTGCCCCGCCGCATGTAAGTTTGGCGGCATGTTGCCAGCCGACATGGACGGCTTCATTCCGCCACCAACAGGTGCGGCCAATTCAATCATCCAGTTTGACGCAGATGAGTTTGGCGGTGGCGCGACTGACTCTCTGCGCATTTTCGATTTCCACGTCGACTTTGCGACACCTGCTAATTCGACGCTAACGGAGCGAACAGGCAGTCCGCTTGCCGTAGCCGCGTTTGATCCACGCGAGGTGCCGGCAGGATCTCGAAATGTCATTCCACAGCCAGGCGGCGCGCCATCTTTGGATGCAATCACCGATCGGTTGATGTTTCGCCTTGCATACCGAAATTTTGGCGATCACGAATCGCTGGTCCTGAATCATACCGTCAATGTCTTGATAAACCCCCTCTTTCGTGCCGGTGTCCGTTATTACGAGATCCAGAAAACCACTCCGAGTGGTGCATGGTCAGTTCATGAACAAGCGACTATGTCAGGAGCACTCGCAGACATTGAACACCGGTGGATGGGTAGCACAGCACTGAACGGCGCAGGCAGTCAGGCATTAGGCTACTCAGTTTCGAGCGCTGTTGTATTTCCATCCATTCGTTACGCTGGAAGGTTGTCTACTGATCCCGCAGGTAGCCTCGCTCAAGGTGAAGCGACACTAGTCGCAGGCACCAGCTCGCAGACACACTCCTCAGGCCGTTGGGGTGATTACAGTGATTTAACTGTGGACCCGGTTGATGACTGTACTTTCTGGTACACCCAGCAATACGTGACCGGTGCTTCTGCTCCCGACAATACACGTTGGCATACTCGCGTCGGTGCTTTTCAGTTTGGACCGTGCCCTGCCGTTCCGAAGGGCATACTGACAGGTACGATCACCAGCGCAGTAGGCGGAACTCCTATCAACAATGCGACGGTTACCGCTGGTCCATTCATCCGAAATTCAAACGGCAGCGGCGTGTACAACATCGATCCAATCGGGGTTGGAACCTACAGCTTGACCGTGTCAGCCCCGGGTTACGTGACAGCAACCGTCCCCGCTGTCGCTGTGACGCTGGGGAATACCACAACGCAAAACCTACAGCTTACTCCCCAAAATATTCTGCAGACTGGTGCGGCTGCAATTACTGCGGAAAGTTGTGCGGCACCGAACAATGCTTTGGATCCAGGCGAAACAGTCACAATGGATCTTCCGATCATTAACAACGGGGGACTCGGTGCGACAACCACGAATTTAGTCGCAAGTTTGCAGACGACGGGGGGAGTCGCTAGCCCATCAGGACCACAGACTTATGGTGCAGTAGCGCAGGGGTCGCCCGCTACCGTGCGTTCGTTTACTTTCACTGTCTCCGCGAGTTGCGGAAACGTGGTTGATATTACTTTGCAGCTTCAGGACGGCGCGACCGACTACGGAACTATCGTATACAGTTTACGAACCGGAACGCTTGGTGCGTCAAGCCCGGCTACTTATACAACGGGAAATATTGCGACCGCGATACCGGACGTTAGTACAGTCGACATCCCTATTGTTGTGTCGCAGACTGGCGCCGCTGCTGACGTCAACGTGAAAGTGCGCTTGAATCACACTTTTGATCAAGACCTTACGTTAACATTGATTGCTCCCGATGATACTGCGGTGATTCTTTCGCAAAATCGCGATATAGCCGCCGGCGGTGGAGATAACTACGGGACCGGCAACAACGGTTGTTCTGGTACACCAACAATCTTCGATGACGCAGCAGCTACCCCGATCGGCACCGGCACACCACCATTCGCAGGTACATTCAAGCCTGAAGAGTCATTGTCGGCATTCAATGGTCACTCCATTGCCGGCACATGGAAACTGAGGGTCAATGACAACGCTTCAGTCGATACAGGCACCGTTGGTTGCGTCACTCTCGATATTTCCCGCCAACCATTTATCTGCTGCGGTGTAGTTGGGACGCCACTCATCGCGTCGGGCGGATCGGCCGCTTTAAGTGCTGAAAGTATTGCACCAGCGAATAGCGCACCTGATCCAGGTGAAACAGTAACTGCATCCTTCCCGCTGATAAATACCGGCGACGGTAACACCATCGATCTGGTCGCTACGCTACAGAACAGCGGTGGCGTCAGTCCGATTACGCCAACGGCTGATTATGGAGTTGTAGTTGCAGGTGGTCCATCAGTAAATCGCTCATTTACGTTTGTCACGAGTGGCACGTGTGGTAACAACGTCACAGCTACAGTCCATTTGCAGGACGGCGCCGTCGATCTTGGCAACGCAACTTATACGTTCAGGTTGGGAACGACTAGTACAACTACAACCACATTCTCCAACGCGACTGCTGTCGCGATCCCGGGAAGCGGAACAGGCGCGACCACTGGAGCACCTGCTAACCCATATCCATCGAATATGACTGTTGCAGGCCTTACTAATCCTGTGGCCAAAGTCACTGTTACTTTGAAGCAAATCAGTCACTCCTTCCCAGGTGACGCCGACGTGTTGCTGGTTGGGCCAACCGGCGTGAAATTTATCGTCATGTCTGATGTGATTGGCGGAACGGATCTAACAGGCCAAACCTATACTTTCGACGACAGTGCTGCCGGGATTCTGCCGAGTTCAGGCACGCCTCCCGCATCTGGAACATTCAAACCTACTAACATCGGTACCGTTGACGCCTTTCCAGCTCCTGCGCCTGCAGGGCCGTATCTAATTCCGGCGACAGCGGGAACAGACACGTTGGCAGCATTCAATAATCTGAATCCAAACGGAACCTGGAGCCTATATGTGGTCGATGACGCGAGCAGCGATATTGGACAGTTCGCGGGCGGATGGGATTTAAGTATTACGACCACGCAAAGCATCTGCAATGCCCAAACGTGTTCCGTGAGTTGTCCCGCGAACATAACTGTGCCGGCCGATGGAGGCGGTGTGAGTGCAGTTGTGAATTATCCTGCTGCTAATCCAACCGGTGCCTGCGGCGTATTAAATTACGATATTGCTTCAGGCGCCACATTCCCGCTGGGTCAAACGACTGTAAATGTAACCGGTCCAAACGCGGCTGCTTGTTCTTTTAGTGTAACCGTAACACCTTTGGCTGCATTCTCTACAAATTTGATCATCAGCGAATTCCGGTTGCGAGGTCTGAACGGTCCTAACGACGAGTTCATCGAGCTTTACAACACGGCTAACACACCTGAGACGGTAGTGTCCGCGGCGGGCACCGGGCTTGGAATTGCCGCTTCGGACGGCACACTACGGTGCAGTGTGCCTAACGGAATCGTGATTCCTGCGCACGGTCATTATCTGTGCGTGAACAGTGCCGGCTATGGTCTGGCAACTTATCCTGCGGGTGATGGCACTGCAGCGACTGGCGATGCAACTTACACCACGGATATTCCAGACAATGCCGGTATCGCTTTATTCAACAACAACGTCGGAGGCGCGAACTTTAGTCTTGCGAACCGGATAGATGCTGTTGGGTCGACTGCGGAAGCCAATACTCTCTACAAAGAAGGAACGGGCTATCCGGCCTTAAGTCCAATGTCACTCGATTACGCCTTCTATCGCGACACGTGCGGTAAGGGCGGAACAATCACTACCACGGGGCCATGTCCGAGCAATGGCTTACCGGTAGACACAAACAATAATGCTACTGATTTCATTTTTGTTGAGACGAACGGGACCCTCGCCGCAGCAGGTCAGCGACTGGGAGCACCGGGGCCTGAGAATCTATCGTCGCCGATTCTACGGAACGGAACGATCGTGGCCTCACTTATCGCGCCGTGTCTCGCTGGTTCCGTTTCTCCAAATCGGATTCGGAACCTGACTTCGGATCCGGCAAACAACTCGACGTTTGGCACGCTTTCAATTCGCAGAACGTTCACCAACAACACTGGTGGATCGGTCACTCGCCTACGGTTTAGAGTCATCGATATCACAACGTTCCCGGCCCCATCCGGAATTGCTGACCTGAGGGTACGCACGTCGTCGAATTCAACTATAGCTTCCAGTCCATGCGGCGGCGGTTCAGTTAACCTCACGGGCTTGCCCCTCGAACTTGGCCAGGTGAACCAGCAGCCAAATGGAGGTGGATTCAACTCCTCCCTATCAGCAGGGACTATCACACTGGCCACACCCTTAGGCAGTGGAGCAAGCATCAATGTCGACTTCCTGCTTGGCATCCAGCAGACGGGTACGTTTAGGTTTTTCATCAACTTAGAAGCATTGCCATAGCGGGTTCGACTGGTCAGCTTACATAGGAGAGGTCCGGAAGCCGCGGCCTCCCCCTTTGTCTATAACAACACTCAACTAGCTGAAGTGCGGGCCAGCAAACGCGTTTTTCCACATATCGGGCGAACTCCACCATTCCTCACTTCAGTTGAACCGTGGCAATGCTTGAACTCATATTAAAGCGCTGCCGCACTCCAGCGGTGTTGAGTGTTTGTGCGGCCATTTGTGCAGACTGGCTTTGTAACAGAGGGTGAGCTGTCAATTTACTGACTTCCGTCGCATGGTCTGCGATAATAACTTCGATCAATCATTGCTGCATGAATGAAGCCATCGACAAAGTACGTGGCGTTCGTGAACTGCCACTCTTCCCGCTGCCTGTCGTGTTGTTTCCCGGTGTGCCCTTGCCCCTGCACATCTTCGAACCACGATACCGACAGATGTTGCAGGACATTCGCGCCACAAACAGCTTGTTTGCATTAGCGTATTTCGACGCCACCACTGCAGGAAAAGACATACCTGCCATTGGCCATGTTGGGTGTGTTGCTGAAGTAACGGAAACTCAAACCCTCCCTGACGGACGTTCAAACATATTGACGATTGGACTCATTCGTTATCGTCTTGAATCATATGTGGAGGCAGACGAACCGTATCTCGTAGGACGTATCAGCTACCTTGAAGACGAGGAGGACGATCAGCAAGAAGTTGTTGAAAGCGCGCAGGACGTAGCACAGAGTTTTGCGCGCATAGCGCAAGCGGTTCGCGTGCTCAATGACGAGCGCGCCAGCTTACCTGACATTTCAAACACAGAGCCACAACAATTGTCCTTCCTGGTTTCGGCAGCCCTTGAAATCGAGGCCGACGTGAAACAGGAATTGCTTGAGTTGCAATCTACTTCTGAACGTTTGCGACGTTTGCGAGGCATGCTGAACCGGGCAGTGGCGGGATACGAAGAGCGCGCAAGAATACATGAGCTCGCCAAAGGCAATGGACATGGCGGTAGGAAAATTGAGCTGGAATGAGTGACGCAAGCAAATCCGAAATCAAAATACGGGTTTTATTCTTCGGAGCTGCTCGTGATGTAGCAGGCAGTCAGACCATGGAGATGTTCTTACCTTCGTCGTCCACCCTGGAAGCGGTTTCGCGTGAGTTAATAAAAAGATTCCCCGGTCTGGAAAAGTTTGGGCGTTCTTTGTTGTTCGCAGTAAATCAGGAATACGCAAATAGAGATACCGCTATTTCGAAAGACGACGAAGTCGCGGTGTTTCCACCTGTTAGCGGTGGCTCTGAAGTATCACCAAGGACGGAAGTGGAAACGCGCGACGCACCCGATTTTTGTGAGGTTACAACTAAACCCCTCGATGTCGGATCGATTGCGCGTAGAGTTGTGCTGCCCGAGTGTGGAGCGACAGTTACGTTGGATGGCTATGCACGCGAGTGGACGAAGGGTCGTCGGACGCGTTACCTGGTTTATGAGTCTTACGATCAGATGGCGCTTACAGAAATGGGCAAGTTAATTGACGAAGCTCACAAATGTTTTGACATTGCGCATGTAGGAATTGTGCACCGAATTGGACGACTTGAAATCGGAGAGACGAGTGTCGTAATAGCTGTCAGTGCTCCGCACAGAAGGGCGGCGTTCGAAGCCTGCGAATGGATCATCACTGAACTGAAACGTACAGTCCCGATTTGGAAGAAAGAAGTATTCGAGGATGGCGAAGCGTGGGTGTGAGGATTTCGAATTGCGAATCTCGGGCGTGGTCTCCCGCATTGAGCCTCGCCATAAAATTCGCAATTCTAATTGCGCCACGAGCAAAAGTCCGCGAGGACTTTTGCGTAACTATACGACTGATGAGGGTAGGCCCCTCGTACCGACTTGCAGGAGTAGGACACAAACCACCTTCCGTTGCTGCAGTCAAAAGCTGTGGTGATAAGCGGTGAAGGAAAAGGCCCGGCGGTGATTGGGTCAGGTGACTTCCAGGAAGAGGACCGTAAGGGAACCAACGTACGTGTCGAAAAGAACTAGACGATGTCAAAACCACGGTAGTTAGAAGATTGTGGGACGAGCTGCGGCGACACCTGCTTACGGACCGCGGCGGCATCCGGCATACAGGTGGGCTGAGCCTGGAAGAGGCGGTTGTATGGAACGTGGGAACCTCGGCGTCGATGCTAACGGAAAAGTCACAAGTGGCCTTGAACCACGAGGGCGAAAGTACGGATGCGACGCAAAGGGGCGGACTACCTCGTAGTAGTGATGAAGCGGAGTAATGTCCGTGGAGCGAAGGGGGTGGGCCATTCATGCTGAGATCGTAATGGGCCAACCGGCAACGGGAGGAGCCTGCTGATCTTGGTGGAGGGCGGCGGCTCTCCTTGAATGGTACGAGCCGTGTGACGGGAGACTGTCAAGCACGGATCTGTGAGGGGCTCGGGGTGAGATTCCCCGGGCCTACTCGGCGTCTCTATTCAATTACATCCTCAGTTTCGCCTTCTTCGGCCGCCTCAACAAGTGACGCACTCGTTACCTTATCTCCAGCATCGGTCTTAATGAGGCGCACTCCCTGAGCACTTCGTCCTGTCTTGCGAATGTCGCCAGCCTCCAACCTGATCAGTTTTCCCTGCTGAGTGATGATCATGATCTCTGCTTCATCCTCCACCGGGAACACTGCCACCACCTTGCCTGTCTTCTCGGTCGTCTTCATATTGATGACGCCTTTCCCACCACGAGACTGTAGGCGATAGGTTGTAATCGCGGTCTGCTTACCATATCCCTGTTCTGAAACTGAAAGCATTCGCTCCTTATCTTCAGCGGATACAGGGCAAACCGACACGACATAATCATCCGGCCGCAGGTCTATGCCGCGGACGCCGCGAGTTGCCCGACCCATTGATCGAACGTTCTTTTCGTCGAACCGGATTGCCAGCCCGTTATGTGTTGCGATGAAAATTCGCTTTGTACCATCTGTTAGAACGACGTCGAGTAACTGGTCGCCCTCGTCGACATTAATCGCGATAATTCCATTTGAGCGAATGTTCTGAAAATCCGATAAAGCAGTCTTCTTGATCACGCCTTTGCGCGTCACCATAACCACGTAACGCCCTTCGGAGAACTCGCGAACGGGAACAACTCCGGCGAGTCGTCGATCAGAGGGAATATTGATCAAATTCACGACGGCTTTGCCGCGTGCTGATGCCGCGGCGTCAGGTACCTCGTGAACCTTCAGTTTGTAAACCATGCCATCGTCAGTAAAAATCATGAGGTAGGCGTGAGTCGACGCGATGAAAAGGTGCTCTACGAAATCCCCATTTTTCGCAGCGGCGCCAAAGCGGCCTTTCCCGCCGCGTCCCTGACGTTGGTACGTCGTGATGGGAGTGCGTTTGATGTAGCCGCTGTTTGTTACCGTAATGGCCACGTCTTCATCCGCAATTAGATCCTCGATGGATAGTTCCACACCTTCATCGACGATCTCTGTCCGGCGTGCATCGCCAAAATCCTTCTTTACCTGTTCGAGTTCATTGACGATCACTCGTCGAAGCGAGCTCTCATTTGCGAGGATTTCTTCCAACTCCGCGATCAGTTTGATAATTCCTTCGTATTCATCGCTGATCTTCTGACGTTCCAGCGCAGACAAGCGGCGCAACTGAAGATCCAGAATTGCCTGCGCCTGTAAATCGGAAAACGCTAGTCGCTCAATGTTCTTCTGCAGCTTTCCAATATATGCTTTCAGTTGAGTGTCTGAGGGTACGCCTTTCCACGTCTTGACCTCACTCATCGTCTTCATCTGACCGGTTAGCCAAAGCCGTGCTTCATCGACTGATCGGGAGTTGCGGATCAGTGTGACGATGTAGTCAAGGGCATCAATTGCCTTAGTCAAACCTTCCAGGATGTGGGCGCGCGCATTCGCTTTTCTAAGGTCGTACTCTGTACGCTTGCGAACGACTTCGCGACGAAACTCGACAAAGCACTCGAGCATTTGCCTGAGAGTCAATACACGCGGCTGTCCGTTTACAATCGCCAAATTGATAATGCCGAAGGACGACTGCATTGGGGTTAGCTTGTAAAGCTTGTTCAGAACGACCTGAGGAACGGCGTCGCGCTTTAGTTCTACAACTATTCTCATTCCCGTTCGATCCGACTCGTCTCGCAAATCAGAGATACCATCGATCTTTTTGTCGTTTATTAACTCAGCGATCCGTTCAATCAAACGGGCCTTGTTGACCTGGAAAGGAATTTCCGTAATTACAATGGCATCGCGTTCTTGCGCGCCTCGTCCAATTCGATCGATACCTGCGCGCGCGCGTAGTTGCAGAACGCCTCGGCCTTCGAGGTACGATTTTTTGATTTCCTCTTTGCCATAAATAAATGCTCCGGTCGGAAAATCGGGACCGGTGACAATTTTGGTCAGGGCTTCCGGCTTGATATTCGGATCGCGAAGCAACGCGATGGTTGCGTCTACAACTTCAGTCAAATTGTGAGGCGGAATCTTAGTGGCCATGCCAACAGCGATTCCGTCAGATCCATTAATCAACAGATTCGGGATCCGAGCCGGCAAAACTGTGGGTTCACTGAGTGACTCATCGTAGTTGGGTTGAAACTCAACCGTTTCCTTCTCAATATCTGCGAGAAGCTCGGTGGCTAAGCGCGCCATTCGAATTTCTGTGTATCGCATGGCTGCTGCAGCATCGCCATCGACGGACCCGAAATTTCCCTGACCGTCAATCAACGGGTACCGCATGGAAAAATTCTGCGCCAGCCGAACTATAGTGTCATACACGGGCATGTCACCGTGCGGATGGTATTTACCGATAACGTCGCCAACGATGCGCGCACTCTTTTTGTAAGATTTGTTGTAGGTGTTTCCCAGCTCATGCATTGCCCACAGCACACGCCTGTGTACCGGCTTCAGACCATCTCGAATGTCGGGCAGCGCACGGCCGATGATCACCGACATAGCGTAGTCGAGATACGAACGTCGCATCTCGTCTTCTATGTTTATATGATTTCGTTCAGAAGTCGTTTCCATCCCGTAGACCTTTCCAGTACAATTCGCCCACTTGAGCGGTTAATGCTCTTAAATTCTTGCAGCCACTTGTCGCCATCCATCTCGCGCAATTCGACTCAAATGAGGACAGGTCCAACTCGAGCTTCGCTGGATTTTGAGGTGTGGAGTGGAGATGTACATCGGTAGCGATAATCAAGAGAGATTTTAGCGTTTCCGAGCCTGTTTGGCAACCGCAAACAAAACCAAAAACCTAATGAAATCAAGAGCTTCACGACTTTTGAGACAGAGAACAGGCCAGATCTCCGAAGCTGTCACGTTGGTGTTGATTGCATGAGTGAAGAAAGACCATGGAAGCGCATTCGTGAGCGACTTGAACTGTCTTTACCGGTACGTGTCCACTGCCGCGAAACGTTAGACCTGTCGTGGATGGAGGTGACCAGACTCAATGACGTTACACCCTTTGGCGCGGGCTTCACATTGAAGCACCCAACCGAGCCTGGACGCCTCCTGCAAATGACCATCCCGATGCCAAGGCAATTGCGTGTCTTCGATCACGTTGAAGATCAGTACAGAGTTTGGGCAGTTGTGAGACACGTCAAGGCGCTTTCTTCCGAGACTGGAACCGCATTCCATGTTGGTGTCGCATTCATCGGCAAGAGACCTCCGGCAAGTTACGAAGAAAAGCCATGGGAGCGTTATGAGATTTCAACTTCCGCTTTGGATGCTTTGTCACCTATAGAAGAAGTAGTGAAGCAGGTTGTTACGTCTGACCAGCGAGCTCAGACGCGACACAATATTAGTGTCGATATGTTGCTGGAAATTCTGGACGAGAAGGGTGGGGTCGCTGCCAGCGAATTCAGTGTGACGGAGAATATTAGCCGCAGGGGAGCTACTCTCTTTACAACCATTGAAGTAGAAGTTGGACGGTTCACTCGCTTGACGAGCAGTCAGTACAACCTGACGGTCCATGCGCCAGTCCGGGCGGTAAGTATCGGCGCCGACGGCATCCGTCGCATCCATGTTGAGTTCATTGATAAAGACTGGCCGTTGTAGAATCGGTTGTGACAAATGAACGTACTCTATTGGTAGTTGAGATCCGCCGGCGATGCTTTTTTCAAGATTGCCGGCAACGACTTTCCTTTGGTTTGACGAAGAAAGAGGCTATCGCTTACTACGGATTTTACTGCGACGTTTGCCACCGCTGGAACGACGATCACTTGACTCAAGTTGATGTTCCTGATTGGTGGACAGAGGTTTCTAAGTCTCGAACCTAAGCTCCACATCAATACTTGAGCCGTGTAGACACTTCCTTGAACGATACTGGACTTCGCGAGGGCAAGAACGGGCGAGAATCAAAAGCTGGTGGGGCAATATTGCCTCAGTGGTCGCTCGAAATGTTTAGAACCGTTATCGGTGGCCTCAGCAGGACATTGTGGAAGATCCAGTTTGTGGGTACGGAAAACATCCGAGAGAGTGGTGGTTTAATAGTCGCATCAAACCACCAGACCTATATCGATCCGTTTTGGATTTCACTGCCGATCAAACGGCCGACTCGCTACCTGGCATGGAGTGCGGCATTCAAATGGCCATTCGTTGGCAAATGTTTGACACGGCTGGGCGCCTGGCCGCTTCAAATTGAAGGAAGCGATCCTGCGGCCATTCGTCGATCGCTCCAATGGTTACGCGGGGGTGGAGTTATAGTGATCTTTCCGGAGGGTGCAAGGGCGACGGCAGATGGAACCCTGGACCGTTTCAAAGCAGGAGCGGTTCGGCTGGCGTTGGAGGCGGAGGTTCCAATCCTACCTGTAACCATTCGTGGTGGAAGTCACGTGTGGCCTCGCGGCTGGCGCCTTCCACATTCAGGCAGAGTCGTGATTACCTACCACCCACTTTTCCTTCCGGAACAACGAATGGATGAAGATGCTCGCGTTTGCGCCCGCCGCGAAACTCAACGCCTTGCGCAGATTATTGGTTCGGCGTTGGCTTCAAACGTCGAATAGGGTTGGTTGTGCTAAATGGGCCGGTTTCGACCTCAAATAATTTGCACTGATCGGCGGTGAATGCGAGCCACTACAAGTCGGACCTGCAAAACGCCAAAATTCGCACGTGGGAACCGTGACGATTTATCGGACCTTTATTGTGTACCTGTTTGGCGCAACCTTCAAAAAAAATGACAAGTTTTTGTAAGTCAAATTACGTCCTAGTGGAATGTGTTGAATGGACAGGTTTATCTGCCGTTCGGTGAGGAACTCGGCGCGGGGACAGGTGGACGAACCACGGCGCAGGGTTACAGCGTGAGTGATGGAGTCAGACAGCACTTCACCTCAAAAGAACGAGACAACGAGACGGGACTCGACTACTTCGGCGCAAGATACTATTCATCGACTCAAGGAAGGTTCACGAGCGTTGACATAGCAGGGCCTGATCTAATCAATCCTCAGAGTCTCAACAAGTATGCGTACACTCTCAACAATCCACTTCGTTACGTTGACCCGAAAGGGTTATATGAGGAGGACGTTCATCTTCAGCTCACCTATGCTCTGGGTATGGCCGCTGGGTTCACTGCGAGGGATGCTTGGAATATTGCTCTCGGTGATCAGGGTGTAGACGATGATCCTAATAGAAGTCCGATGACGGTCTTCGGCGTCGAAGCCAGGAGAAACTATCATTTCACTACGCAGGCGCGGCGAGACGAGCTTTGGGGCGATTTCGTTTCTGCGTCTGGAGCTTACACAGGGCCGAACAACAATAACGAAAGTGCTCTGGACTCTTTGGGAACCTTTCTGCATGCGGAACAAGATTCCTATTCACATGCGGGCTATGGCCCAGTCCTGGGCCACTTGAGTGCAGGCCATGCGCCAGACAAAACTTATACCGATCCTGCGAAGGCCGATCGGATGGCCGAAGACACGTATAATCGCTTAACAACAGCAGCGACCGTTCTCTACAACAATCACAAGATATCGTTCCAATACAAGCCACTTGAGTGGAAGGTGGTAAAGCCACTCGTGCAAGCATTCAACAGGGCCAGGACCCCTGAGGAAAAGCAGAAGGCACTAACTCAGCTTAAAACTCTAGCGCAGCAAAATCTTCAACAGCAGGCCCAAGAAGCGATCAGGAAAAAGGAAGAAAAGGAGAGAAGGAAGCACCATCAGCAGTAAGGCAAAATATGAAACACTTAGTTCCGACAATGCTGTTGAGTTTGATTTTTACCGGATTGCCCAGTCAGGCACAGAGCGAGCCGTTGACTGCGCTCCGCGATCGGGTTCAGCAATACTACAGGTATTTTTCTCAGCAAAGATATGATCTCTTGTGGAGGATGTCGTCGAAATCGCTTCGCGAGAAGAACGACAACGATGAGAACGGGTTCGTGCGGCAAGCGCGACAATATGGCTTTGGAAAAGTGCGCGCAGAAATCCTCTAAATCGATCTCGATGGTAATCGGGCAACCGTAAGAGTGAAACTGACGTTATGGTCAAAGCCTGATAGAAAATGGCTTACCGAAATACATGACGAGACCTGGGTACTTGAGAAAGGTCGGTGGTTCTTTGAAGACTATCGAGTGGCCGATGGCGTCGGTTAGAAACAGCAAGAGAGCGTGGGTGCCGTTCGTGCTCAGTTTAATAGCGACACCTTTTGGTTTGCTGATAGCTTTAGCATCAGCCGGTGCCGGGCACGGCGATTACTTCTGGGCCAAGATCATCTACCCATACACAATGCTCTCGACTTTGCTGTTCGGCTCGATCACGATCCCTTTCAGATTGCTGGCTGTTGTCCAGTTGCCACTCTATGGAGTTCTTCTGAGTATCGCCTGCGTAAGAAACAGACTCGGACTTGTTGCTCTGGTATGGTTTGCTCTGCACACTGCAGCTGCGGTCGCTTGCTTTGTGGTTCGATTTCAAAACTTTTGATTGAATGTAAGCCGCTCGGCCCGCTAACGCTGGGCGTGATGAGCGATGAAGGGTTCGATGATGGCGGCGATCTTCTGTTGTTGGTTGCGGGGCAGGCGTGAAGCGGCCTCGAATAGCTGACGCATCTTACCGGTAGGACCCGATCCGCGTTTCTTCTTTCCGTTAGTACCCACCAAATCTTCAACCGAAACATTCAAAGCCTCAGCCAGGCTGAGCAGTTGGTCAGGGCGGAGGGCGACCGGGTGTCGCTCCCAGTAAGCATAAACGCGCTGGGAGAGGCCGAGCTTAGCGCCGAGTTGTTCTTGCGAGAGGCCAGCCTGTTCGCGGAGCGTATGGAGGCGCTGGCCGAATGGGGTGCGCTCACGCTTGGCTGGTCTGCCTGTTTGCATGGGCGGAGTATAAACCGGCGATTCTTCAGTTAGAGGAAATGCTTGCATCGTTACTCATTATCTGTATAATCCCCGATCAAGTCAAAAAGTTGCGGATAGGCGCAAATAACTCTTGACAGCTTTTTAGAGAAACGCGGCGAGCCGGAATGCTGATCGACAAGGCAGAGATCGAGCAGGTGAAGCGGGCCAACGAGTTGGTGGCGTTCGTTCGCAGCCGCGGCGTCTCACTCATGCGGCGCGGCAAGCAGCTTGTGGGTCTCTGTCCCTTCCATGACGACCACGAGCCTAGTCTGGTGGTCGATCCAAAGAAACAACTATGGAACTGTTTGGGCGCATGTCACGAGGGCGGCGACGTGTACCGCTTTGTGATGAAGGCTGACGGGGTGGACTTCCCCGAAGCGCATCGGCGGTTGGGTGGCAATGAAGCCGAGTCGAAATCCGTTGGCGTCGAGGATCAGCAATGGTTAGAGCGCGCCGTCGATCATTATCACGCTCGATTACTTGAGACGCCAGCGGCACAAGACTATCTGCGATCGCGCGGACTGTCTGCGCCGGAGATCGCCACGAGCTTTCGGCTGGGTTACTCAGACGGGACGCTGGCAGTGAAGCTGTCGCCGGAAGGACGGCGCGCGCTGCGACGAGTTGGCGTGCTGACGGGATCGGGCCGTGAGTTGATGCGCGGCTGTGTGATCTTTCCTTTAAGCGGCTCAGAGTAAATGTGCGGCTCACCAGCGACAAGCCCCGGATACGATATTCACGGCCAGCGATCGCAAACAGCATTGAGCCGTCGGCGCTCGTCTCAACTTGCGGCGTTGATTTTGATTCGTTCGTTATCACTGGCGAGGTAAGGATTCGGCGCACGTCCTCAGTCGTGCCGCCGCTCGCGATGAACTCGGCGGCATCTTTTGCCGGCAACTCCACTGCACGCGCTTCGATGTTCACCGCTGCCAATCGCTGGCCCATCTCGATCGCCGCCGCGCGGCCCGCTTCGTCTGCGTCCAGCATCAGCACCACCCGCTTGACCCGGCATTCCACCAGGTGCGCGATGATCTCTTCCGTCAACCCCGTCGTGCCGTAAGTCGGAACCACATTCCGCAGGCCTGCGCTCCACAGCGCCGCTGCGTCGATCACGCTCTCAGTCACGATCACTTCATCAGTGTTCTGCGCGCCCTGCGGATTGAACACGCCGCGCCGCTCACCTGGCAAGTACAGATGCCGCCGCCCTTCAATGCTGCGCCCGTAGAGATCAACCACGCGACCGCTGTGTTGGCCAGGTCCGCGCTCACTTGTTGCTCTGAGACACCGCAGAGCTTCGCCGCGCTCTGCGCAAACACTGCCCGTGCCCGCGCGTGATACAGATCGAGCGTGTCGAGGTGAAAGTTTCCGTTGATTTGCAGATGATCGAGAAGTTGGAAGCCGTGCGGTTGGAGATGCGGCGCAACGGTGACTCCGACAACGGCAAGCACGATGCGCCGATGACGCCACAAGAGCGCGACGCGGCGCTGCGTTACTTGAAAGATCCAAAACTAACGGAGCGGATTGTCGATGACTTTCGCAAGTGCGGCTTAGTTGGTGAGCGGGCCACGGTGCTGGTGGGATATCTGGCGACGGTGTCACGCAAGCTGCCAAAGCCGCTGGGCCTTTTGATCGTGGCCCGGAGCGGCGCGGGCAAGAGCGCGTTGCAGGACGCGCTCTGCCAGATGGTGCCGCCGGAGGAAGCAGTGAGAGTAACGCGGCTGACGGGGCAGGCGTTGTTCTACAAAGACCCGGACTCGCTGAAACACAAGGTGCTGGCGATCGCCGAGGATGAGGGCGCGTTTGGCGCGGTCTATTCACTGCGAACATTGGCGAGCGATCAGAGGTTATCAATAGCTGCAACGCGGACGGACCCGCAGACAGGCCGGCTGCACACCGAGCACTACGAGGTGCACGGGCCAGTGGTGATCATCGTCACGACGACCTCACCCGAAGCCTTCGACGAAGAGACGCGTAATCGCTTCGTGCAACTGACGATGGATGAATCAGTGGCGCAGACGCGCGCCATTCTGGAAAGGCAACGACGGGCAGACACGCTCGAAGGGGTGTTAGAGCAAGCCACTTCGGAGCAAGTCTGGCGACTGCATCACAACGCGCAGCGGCTCTTGCGGCCGTTGAAGGTAGTCAATCCTTATGTCGAGCAGTTGGCCTATCCGAGCGACCGCTTGATGCACCGTCGCGAGCAGAAGAAGTATCTGGCCTTAATCAACTCGATTGCTCTGCTGCACCAGCATCAGCGCGAAGTGAAACGAGCAACACGGGGCGACGTCGAGATCGAATATGTCGAAGTTACGATCGACGATATCGCGCTGGCTAACGAACTAGCCCAGGGTGTTCTCTCTCGTGCACTCGATGAGTTGGCCGCGCCGCTGCGCGGGCTTTACGACGAGCTGCGCGTGTTGTGTGTGAAGCGCGCCGATGAACTCAAGTGCAACCTGGATGACGTGCAGCTCTCACGTCGAGAGATCCGGGAAGCGACGGGCTGGTCTGACTGGCAAGTACGCTCGTACTGCCGGCAGTTGGTGGAGATGGAATATCTCTACGCGACGGTGAACGGCAATGGTCGACCGTGTGTGTACAGCCTGGCGCGTGTGGAAGAAAACGGCAGCGACGGTCTGCGCGGGTTGACTGATGTCGCGGAGATCAAGCAGCGACTCCAGGAGAAAGCCGCGGCGGTGTAGCGCAAGTTGTTTACTTGCGATCGTCCGTCGCCCTGGCCCAACGTTGAATCGAAGCACGTTCTTTGAATCGCTTTTCTTCTTAGCTGCTGATCTGAGTCATGAGCGGAGCGCGGCGCGGGATGTGCAGGTTTTATCGCACAGCCCGTGACGCGCGGAGCGACCCGACGTGAGACGTGACCGAGCACCTGGGCTACACGCCCAAGCTTGATAACGCGACCGCTGCGAGGGACCACGGAGGGCGGCGGGCACGGGCGGGCGGGGGCGTCGGATAACGTCCCATTATGTGCCGGGGCAATGGGCATGACGCAACGCTTTATCGCGGCAGGCCCATTGTCTGACCAGGACATAATGCCGCGTTATCGGATGACGCCGCCCGTCCGGGGCCGCTGCCCGTCGATGCGAAACGCGGAGCGCGACCACTCACGCTACTCGAATCTTTGAAACCTTGAGGACCTTGAGGGAAAAACGAGGGGGTTGAGGTGGGGTTGTGGTGAGTGGACCACAAGGTCTAAATCAAGCGCCACGAAAAACTTAAGCCCTACCTTGTGGCCTTGTGGCAAGAAGCAGGTCGAGGGCTTTTTTCAAAACCGCGACTAAAGAGAAAGCAGCAACTACTCATCGGAGTGATCTTCTTTCTTATTGAAGTTCACTTGATGAGGGATCGGTGTCGGCTAATGATGACTGAATCCCAACAACGAAAGCTGGATCTCTTGCGCGCGCGGTTCGTGGAGTGGCTGGAAGCGCGCAACTACAGTCCGCGCACCCGGCCCGACTACAACCGTTACGTGCGCGACTTCCTGCGCTGGGTGAGTGAGCACACGGAAGTAAGAAGCATCAATGAGATCACGCCGGTGATCGTGCAGAACTATCAACTGGCTTTGTGTCATCCGCCGGCGAACGAGGACGGCGCGCCAACTAAGACTCTTTCTTTGGCGGCACAGGGCTGCAAGCTGGCAGCAGTCAAGACCTTCTTCACCTGGCTGGTGCGCACGCAGCAACTGGCGCACAATCCCGCCAGCCTGGTGCAACCGCCACGGCAACCACAGACCTTGCCGCGCGACGTGCTGACGCAGGATGAAGCACGGCGACTGTTGGAAGCCACGCCTACTGACAAGCCACTCGACATTCGCGATCGCACAATCCTGGAAGTGCTCTACGCGACCGGCATTCGCCGCGCTGAACTCTTGGCGCTGACAATCTACGACGTGGACTTGCAAACGGCCACGTTGCGCATCGAGCACGGCAAAGGCGATCGCGCTCGCATCGTGCCGCTGACTCATTCAGCGATCGCGGGTTTGAAACTCTATCTCGAACAGGCGCGTGGCCTGTTCGTGACGGCTACCAGTCAGACTTCATTGTTTGTCTCGAGTAAGAGTGGCGGGCCGCTCTCTGACAATGACATGCTGCGGATCGTGCGCAAGGCCGCGCGGCGGGCCCGGATCACGAAACGAGTCTCACCGCACACGCTGCGCCATTCGTGCGCCACGCATCTAATGCAGAAGCAAGCCGACATTCGCCAGATCCAAAGGCTCCTGGGCCATCGCCGCTTGTCCACTACGGAGATCTACACCCACGTGGAGATCGGCGACTTGCAGGAAGTCATCGCCCGCTGCCATCCCCGCGAGCAGCAACGCCGGCAATGACCAACTAATGAATCGAGAGGTATCGGACTACTTGAAAGAGCTACAAGCGCGCCACGCGTCTTTGTCGCTCAGGCAGAGCAGCCGCTACGCCCTGGACCTGCTGATCATCTACTTGCGCGAACGCTTCGGTCTGATGGACTGGCGCGCAGTCAGTGAAGATCATCTCTGGGCTTTCCTTCGGCATCTCCAACGGGAACATAGAACACCGCGCGGCGAAACTTTGAAACCGGCCTCACTCGATCGCTGGCTGGCGGTAGTGCGTTGCTTCTTTCAGTGGCAACACCGGCGCGGGCTACTGGTCTACAATCCGGCGGAGCATGTGAAGCTCCCGAAGCATGACGATCCTTTGCCGCACGTGTTGAGTGAATCAGAGATCACGCGGTTGATCGAAATGCCTGATGTGACTACAGCCCTGGGCCTGCGCGATCGCGCATTGATGGAAACTCTCTACGCCACCGGGATTCGTCACCGTGAAGCGCAGCGGCTGGAACTTTACGACGTGGACTTGTGGGGCAAACGCTTGACGGTGAGACAAGGCAAAGGCAGCCGTGATCGAATAGTGCCGCTTACAGCCAACTCAGTCTATTGGCTCTCCCGATATCTCAATGCTTCACGTCCGGAACTCGCAGCCGGACAATGGAAGGCCGAACCCCGTAAGCGAACGCAACCGATGATGCTGCCCTCGTCTGCCCTCTGGCTGGCCAGGACGGGACACGAACTCTCTTACGTGATGATCGAGCAGAGGATCAAAGCTTACGCCAGAGCCGCCCAGGTAAAAGCGAACGTGCACACCTTTCGTCATTGCTGTGCGACTCACTTATTGCGTCACGGCGCCAGCATCCGGCACATTCAACGACTGCTCGGCCACCGCAGCCTTCACTCGACCCAAATCTATCTGCACCTGGACACCCGTGACCTGCGTCGCGCCGTCGCCAAGCTCCCGCAGCCTCGTCAAATCAAAGTTCGGTAAAGCGAGAGTAGGTGCTACGCACCTGAGAAAATGGGACACGTCACCCCCGAAAATATCGGGTGTGACGATCACGTTTGTTAACAAAATGTCTACAATGTCTACTGGCAGAACCAAAGGACTTAGCCGATCCGTGCTCACAAACGTTAGCAGCTGCTCACAAACGTGATCATGGGCCGTTAACAAAGTTAACGCGGCTCTCAGGACTCGATCCGGGGCATCTTTCGCTCGTTATAGCCCCTCAAATACGAATGGAGTTATACTTGCTTTTCTCTTAGCTGCTGGCTGCCGGACGTGACGGCGGCGGGTTCTTTGAAAACCAAATAAGGCTCTCGCGGGTGCGTGAGGTGAGGGAGTCGCTGCGTCTTCTAACTGACGTTCGACGAATCAGCGGGCGTTCAGGACGCGCAGCATAGCTTCGTGAATCAGGCCGTTGCTGGCGAGCACTTGTGAGGTGTAGATATCAAGTCGGTGATTGTCAAAATTCGAGACACGGCCTTGCGCTTCTGCTACCAACAACACACCGGCCGCCGTATCCCAGGGCTTCAGTCCGTCTTCCCAAAAGCCGTCGAAGCGTCCGCACGCAACGTACGCCAGGTCTAGTGCGGCCGATCCATCCCTTCTAACTGCCTGCGCATTTAACGTGAAGTTTGTAAAGTCGCGTGCAAAGTCATGTCGTTCCCGCACATTGTAGGGAAATCCAGTGCATACCATCGCGCGATTCAGGTCTTCGATATTCGAAACGGCGATCCGTCGATCGTTCAAGGTCGCGCCCTCACCGCGTTCCGCTGCAAACATTTCATTGCGTGTCGGATCGAAAACTACTCCCAACTCCAGATGGCCGGCCCGTTCGAGTGCGATAGAAACGCAGAAACAGGGATAACCATGCGCGTAGTTTGTGGTGCCATCAAGTGGATCGATTATCCATTTCCATTCACTAGGCCTTCGTCCTGCAATTACCGCTTCGCCTGACTCTTCGGCAAGTATGCCGTGTTGTGGATAATGCGAACGGATGCGTTCGATGATTAATTCTTCCGAAGCCACATCCGCTTCAGTTACCAGATCGATGTCGCCTTTGTGGGAGATCTGTGCTGAACCAAGTCGTTGCAGGAGCAGATTGCCTGCATCGCGAGCAACCTGAATGGCAAAATTAAGCACGCATAGCCTCGTGTTGAGATAGTTGTGGAGCGAAAGTCAGCTTATATGAAGACGCGCATTCCGGCGAAGCACCGAAACTATGGTTTACGGATTTTGCGCACAGTTTGAGATCTGGCGGGAACAGCAGGCGGCCGCATCCGCTCAGCTGCCAACTTCAAGACCTCAATAACCTGTCTGTCCCAATATTTCCATGAGTGGTTCCCCGGTAGCTCCCGAAACTCGTGAGGAATCTTTTTTTCAAACATCAGCGACGCAAGTTCGCGATTGCCATTTGTTATCCATGAGGCATCTTCAGTGCCAACATCAAGATAGAAAAACGGCAATGCACTCAGACGTTCTGGTGAGAGCGGACGAATAATCTCAAACAGGTCATTTGCTGTTCTTGTTTCACTACCGATTGGCCCAAAAATCTTTAGTTCGTTATTCCAATCTGTGCCTGCCCGCTCTTGCGTACGCCTCGTAACGCTAAACGCGCCGCTCATGGACCCTGCAAAAACAAACGTACTCGGTGATTTCAAACCAAGTTTGATAGCACCATACCCACCCATCGATAATCCCGCGATAGACCGGCCATAAACCGCTTCAATCGTTCGATATCGCCGCTGCACATCCGGTATTAACTCTTGTAATATGTAGCTCTCATACTTCTCCGGCGCATTGAGCGCGTCTGTATACCAGCTGTTATTTCCCTCGGGAGTAACGACGATTATTGGGTATTGCGCTGCATAGTCAGCGATATTCGTTCGACTTACCCAATCGCTGTAATGACCGTTGAGACCGTGTAGCAGGTACAGAACTGGATACCGGTGCGTTTTGGACAGGTTGTAGTCGATTGGAAGAATGACATTGTAAGGAAGAACGGCGTTCGCTAACTTGCTCTCGAGACGTATCGTCTCGACTCTCGATTGTCCCGGGGCAACGAGGCACTTGGAGAGAACCAGTAAGATGGCCGGGAGAAAAATCTTGCCTATCTTCATTTGGAGTCTGGCAGTAGTGGGATTTTGATTTCCTTGAGGCGCGCAGCATCGGCAGCCGTCTCGTAGCCTGCATCAACATGTCTAGCGACACCGATGCCCGGATCGTTCGTCAGTACGCGGTTTAATCGCTTCGATGCTTCCAGACTACCGTCAGCTACCGATACCTGGCCCGCGTGCAACGAGTAGCCGATGCCAACGCCTCCTCCATGATGAAACGAAACCCAACTCGCACCACTTGCTGTGTTGAGAAGAGCATTCAGAATGGGCCAGTCTGCGACCGCGTCTGATCCGTCTTTCATACCTTCTGTTTCGCGAAACGGTGATGCAACTGAACCCGTGTCAAGATGATCTCTGCCGATTGCAATCGGAGCTTTCAATTCACCACGCTTGACCAGGTCGTTAATAGCTTCGCCCATCTCGGCGCGCTCTCCGTAGCCAAGCCAGCAGATGCGAGCTGGTAAACCCTGGAAGTGCACCTTGTCGCGAGCGAGCCGCAACCAGCGATTGAGTGTTCGATCCTCAGGAAACATCTCCAACGCCAGGTCGTCGGTCTTGCGGATATCGGCAGGATCACCGGAAAGTGCAACCCAGCGAAACGGTCCCTTCCCTTCACAGAACAGCGGCCGAATGTATTCGGGAACGAAGCCCGGTATCTCAAACGCGTCATGGCAGCCGGCATCGAAAGCCTGTTTACGTATGTTGTTACCGTAATCAAAAGCAATCGCTCCGGATCGTTTCAGCGCCAGCATCGCTGCGACGTGCCGAGCCATTGACGACATCGATTGTTCGATATAACTCTGTGGATTGGTACGCCGAAGTTCCTCTGCCGCCGATAGACTCATTCCCGCCGGAACATAGCCATTCAATGGGTCATGTGCGCTCGTCTGATCCGTGACTGCATCAACGTTAACTCCTCGTTTTACAATCTCGGGAAGCATCTCCGCACAATTACCAACCAGCCCAATCGAGACAGCACGTTTCTGCTCGCGGGCGTCTTCACAAATGTCCAGAGCTTCGTTCAGACTAGATGCGATGCGGTCGCAATACCCTGTTCGTAGACGTCTCTCGATCCGCGAGGGATCGACTTCTATTCCTAGAAACACTGCACCATTAAGAGTTGCAGCTAGCGGTTGAGCACCACCCATTCCCCCCATGCCGCCCGATACAATCAACTTACCCGAGAGATCTCCGCCAAAATGTTTGTCGGCCATTGCGGCAAACGTTTCGAACGTACCCTGTACGATTCCCTGTGTACCGATGTAGATCCAGCTGCCCGCGGTCATTTGACCGTACATCATCAATCCGCGTCTTTCGAGTTCGTGGAAGTGTTCCCAGTTGGCCCACGCTCCCACCAGGTTCGAGTTTGCAATCAAAACTCTCGGGGCATATTCGTGTGTACGAAAAACGCCAACGGGCTTACCTGATTGAATCAGTAACGTCTCATCGTTCTCGAGCGCCTTCAGCTCCCGCACGATAGCATCAAACGAATTCCAATTCCGCGCGGCCTTACCCGCGCCACCGTACACAATCAGCTCATCAGGTTTTTCCGCGACGTCAGGATCGAGATTATTCATCAAACAACGAAGTGCTGCTTCCTGATGCCAACTCTTGCAGTTAAGGGTCGTGCCTCTGGGTGCACGAATCGTTCTGGGCTTGTTCATGTTTGTTCTTGCCGCCTCAACAGACGACGCTGAATTCCGCTGCATTGATTGCCGCAACGATGGCTTCTATGTCTCGCGTCATGGATCGATCAGTCGACAACGCCGGTACACGAGTGCGAACGATGTCATATGCCTGCTTGACGCCGCGTCCTGGTGAAAGTGGAGCGCGGAATTCCAGAGCCTGGGCAGCCGTAATTAGCTCGATCGCTGACGACATTTCCGCAATTCGTGTTAACGACCGCAACTTGATTGCAGAAGTCATTCCCATTGAAACGTGATCCTCTTTGCCACCATCAGTAGGAACGTTATCTATGCTTGCCGGATGTGCCAACATTCTCCCTTCGTTCAAAAGGGCCGCGGCGGTCACCTGCATCATCATGAATCCTGACGAGGTGCCAGCGTGCTGCGTCAGAAAAGCTGGCAGATCTTCATTTGCATCGGGATTAACGAGTCGATCGACTCGTCGTTCAGTAATACTCATCAGGTCCGCTACTGCCATAGCAACATAGTCGAATACGGCGGCGAGTGGTGCGCCGTGAAAATTGCCACCTGAAAGTACTTCTCCTGTATCTGCAAACACGAGCGGGTTATCGGTGGCGCTGCCGGTTTCGATTTCTACGACATCGCGAGCGTGAGCCAGAGCGGTGCGTACTGCTCCATGCACCTGAGGCATGCAGCGCAAACAGTACGCGTCCTGCACGCGTGGATCGTTGAGTAAGTGCGACTGACGAATCTCACTATCGCGGAGCAGTTCACGCAGATGAGCGGCAACCACAGTTTGCATTGGATGTGGTCGCGCTGTGTGGATACGTTCATCGAATGCGACAGGAGTTCCGCGTAATGCTTCCAGGGCCATCGCACCGGCTACGTCTGCCAGGCACGTCAGGCGCTCAGCACGGACCAGCGCAAGCGCCCCGACTGCGCCCATTGCCTGCGTGCCGTTAAGCAACGCGAGACCTTCTTTAACCTCAAGCTGCAATGGCTCGATTTCTGCGCGCCGCAACGCTTCACGACTCGACATCTTTTCGCGACCGATGAAAGCCTCACCTTCGCCGATAGCCGCGAGTGCGAGATGCGCAAGTGGCGCTAAATCGCCGCTGGCGCCAACCGATCCTTTTTCAGGGATAACAGGGGTCACGCCCCGGTTGAGCATCGCAATCAGTGTTTCAATTAGAACCGGACGGGCGCCGCTGAATCCCGCGGCCAGAACATTTGCACGCAACAGCAACATCGCCCGCGCTTCCGGCTCGGACAGCGGATCGCCCAAACCGCAGGAATGACTTCGCACCAGGTTTAGTTGGAGTTCACGCAAGTCAGATGGTTCGATACGCACGTCAGAAAGTTTGCCAAACCCCGTATTCACGCCATAAACCGTTCGACCGTCGGAAACGATCGTTTCGACAATACGACGGGAAGCTTCAGCGCGGCTGCGTGCCTCCGCAGCGAGCGACACATCTTCGCGACCCTCTGCTACAGTGACGATCTGCTCGAGAGTTAATCTTTGACCGTTCAGTTCAAGCATGAAGTGATTAGGCGGATTCTAATAGGTTTGGCTAAAAGTAAGAAACGCGGTGGCGCGGAGGAGATAACGCTGCCGTTTTCTGTAGTAATTATGATTACGATGGTAGCCAGCAAGAAAATAATTTTTTCCGCGCCTTGCAAGAAGCAGTTGGGAAGGCAGTGGCACAGTTCTCCACACGACATGGATGGAACCAAGCTGAACGAAACTAGTGATTACGCTTCGACTTCCACGTTGTCGCGATCGGGTGTCTCGGAAACGTCGATTTTTTTGAACTCTGAAGTTGTGTTGCCACTACGAACCCGCTGGCGCGCGCGCTTGGCTCGGACTGTCGTACGTCTCGTAGTTGCCGCGGTCCAACTCGTCATGCGCTGCAGTGGACGGAACGAGAATTCATGTCGCGGTAAGACTTCGCCTGTTGCTTCGCGCAACCGTAACGTGCCGATCGCAAACACCGCAATCGCCGTATTGAAAATTACGCCCACCACGAACACTACCCAGCCTGGTATAACTCCGACAGTAGCTCGATCGATAAATGCGGTAAAGTCTCGTGCGGGCAGCGGATGCAGATACACTTTCAAATTCCAGCTAAGTGCCAGCAACGCAAAAATCCACAGGTAGTTGCGACGCAAGCGGCGTCCGATGGCCTCCCATTCCGTAATCGTAAAATGGGGTGTCGTCAGATCTGCAGCGAGATGTTCAGCCCACGCTTCGTCAGAGGGTGTGCTTTCTGGTGCGAGCAGGTGCGCGAAGTATCCTGTTTCGAGCACACGCACGCGACTGGACCAGATCTCGTAATAGCGATACCGCCGTGCCTCCATCAGGAGAAATATAGCAACCAGAATCGAGTTAATCGGAATTACGAAATGCGGATTGCTAGGCGAGCTAAAAACAAACGAAAGTGTTGCACCCGCTGTCAACACTGCCCAGTTAGTCGTGGTGTCAAGGCGATTGCGCCAGGTATTCGACCGTTGGACCTCACCGCGATAGAAGTGGACCATCGCGGTATTGAATTCAGATGGACTCATGCGGCGCATCAATCCACTTGCCGACGTTGGCGCGGTATCGATCGCAGGTGTTTCTGCCGGAACTGCCGTCTTGAGTCGACCGGTCATTCTTTCTGTTGCCGGTGAGCCGCTCGTTCTTTGATGTGCGTCGGTGGTCATGGACGACGGAGGGGAGTAGCGCAAACATTGGAGTGCCAGCACTCCGAGGAATTGATAATAACACGCAGAACGTTAGTCTGCTTAGCCTTCAAAGCTCGACTCTGGATTGTTCATGACATCGAGATAAGCGCGGACAACTCCGCGACGAACTTACCGCCAAGGTCCACATTTTCTGTTCCCAATTGCGAGTGGTTTGCTGGAAACGATGCATATTGAATACGTCCAAAAACTACGCAAACCGCCCTTATTTTCGGAGAGGATAAGAGTCTGACATAAACTGTTTGGTTTGCAATTAGGCTGGGATGAATGATGCTATGACTGTCATTGAGGGGGGCTCGGCGTGAGGAGGGGTTTCAGGGCTGACAGGGGATCGCGTTGTGCACTGGACATCGGAGTTCTCGGGTGTCGGTCGGTGTAGAGTGTGGATCAACCCGTCCGTCGCAAACTGTCGTGCTTTCACGAGATCGTCAAGGTGAGATTTTCAAACGCAGAAACGGTTCGCAGTGCTCTGTTGAATGTACAAGTCTCTGGGCAAAGCCGAGATGATAAGGAGAGAAGTTGCTCTGCAGTATTAGGTAATAAACCGAGTCGGCGCCAAGAAAAACGCTTGCTTGACACCCTTTTAGACCGCACCTATAGTCACCGTTCGGCTATTTGAAGGGGACAAATGCCAGTAAGTATGGCCGCTGAAATCGACGTGGACCGGCGCTGGATGCGTTACGCGCTCAAGGCTGCACATGAGGCGCAAGCTCGCGAAGAGGTGCCCGTTGGGACAGCAATAGTCCGCGACAATCGAATCATCTCAGTTGCTGGCAATCGAACTCGTACAGACTGCGATCCGACTGCACACGCTGAGATGGTTGCGATTCGAGAAGCAGCCCGCGTGCTCGGCAATTATCGAATGCCGGACGTTGATGTCTACTCGACCATCGAACCGTGCGCAATGTGCGCTGGAGCCTTGGTGCAAGCGCGAGTGCGACGTCTGATTTACGGAGCGGCCGATGAACGTGCTGGCGCTGTTGTGTCAAGGTTTCGCATTTGCGATACAGAGTTTCTCAACCACCAAATCGAGGTACGGTCGGGTGTTTTGAGAGAAGAGTGCCAAATGCTGATGCAAGATTTTTTTCGAGAGCGACGCGCCAACTACTCGAGTGAGTAGTGCTCTGGTCGGACTGCAAAGCAGATCGATCGTTCGCAGGGTTCCATTGACAGGAACTTTTGAGTTCATTGCCTGTAACCGTGGAATCGGTGGAACTGCTCTCGGTGAACGCCACTCGTTGATGTAGCATGTGATTACCGGAGAGGTCGCATAGTGGATTAGTGCACCGGTCTCGAAAACCGGAGAGGCTTAACGGCCTCCGTGGGTTCGAATCCCACCCTCTCCGCCATGAGTATTTCCATTCGATGCTTTACTTTGTTGGGGATTTCGTTAACTGATCGAGAGTTCATAGACAAGCTAAAGCTTATCGGACATCTGGAGAGGTGCAGGAGTGGCTGAACTGGCAGCACTGGAAATGCTGTGAACGGGGAACCGTTCCGTGGGTTCGAATCCCACCCTCTCCGCCATAGTTCCACGTTCAAATTTATACGATAAGACCTTGGTTTAGTCTCTTAAAATTCATCCGAATCGCAGCTTCAGGGTGTCCCCCCTAGATATTGAATCCCTCTTTCGTACCTCCTGATTCATCGTATTTACTTAGAGGTGCTTATGGATGATGACAAACTTTCTTTGGAGGAATCGCGCCGAGCCGCTCAACATGCTTCGGTCAAGTCGGAGGTCGAGGGCGAGGTACAAGCTGACATTGCCGCGCGGGCGGCAGCCGCAGAACGTCCGGTGGAATCGCAAAGACTGAATCAGGTTGCCGGCGACTTTCGATCGAAAGCCGTCGATGAAGTGATCGAGACTGAGCGCGAGGTGCGGGTCTCCAGAGGTCTGGCTCGCGTTTCGCAGGTCGTCGATTACATCTTCTACGTTATTTACGCGCTGCTTGGGATGCGTTTCCTCCTGGCCTTGCTTGCCGCCAGGAGCAGTGCCGGCTTCGTTCGGTTTGTGGTTGCAGCTAGTAATCCATTCTATGCACCTTTTAAAGGAATCGTTGCGAGCCCACAAACGGAGCAGGGACATACGTTGCTGCTCCCGGTAGTCGTCGCGATCATCAGTTATGTTCTACTCCATTTGGGCATTAGTGCTCTGCTGAGATTGTTTGCGCACCGCAAAACAGCAATCTAGCGAATTGTTACAACCAGACGCGCAAACTTGACGGTGCCGAATGCTTCTCGCACAATCGGCACTCGCAATTATTGACATCGATTTATCAGATCCCGGGCTCCGCACAACGCTCGCCTTGTGAACCCCGCCAGGCCGGGAACGGAGCAACGGTAGCAACGGCAGCGTGTGTTGCGGGAAAGTCCGGGGTCTGGCCAAACTCAATCAACTCTTCGCGCACGCGTTCCTTCGTTTGCATCAACGCTTATGTCCTACCAGGTTATTGCTCGCAAATGGCGACCTCAGAGCTTCGAAGAAGTCACCGGCCAGGAACCAATTACTCGCACACTGAGAAACGCCATCGAGCATGGACGACTACACCATGCCTACCTTTTCTCCGGCGCGCGCGGTGTTGGTAAGACAACGATTGCGCGGCTGTTCGCGAAAGGTTTGAACTGTCACAAAGCACAGCAGCCTACGCCCACTCCCTGTCGCACTGACGACCTCGAGGCGTGTGCCTCGTGTAAAGAGATCACCGAGGGTCGCTCGATCGACGTGCAGGAAATCGATGCTGCGTCGCATACTGGCGTCGACAACGTGCGCGAGGTCATCATTGCCGGCCTCGGCATCATGCCTGTCAGGAACCGGTACAAGATTTTCATCATCGACGAAGTCCACATGCTCTCTACTCAGGCATTCAACGCGCTGTTGAAAACGCTGGAGGAACCTCCGCCGCGTGTTGTCTTCATCATGGCTACTACGGAGCGACACAAGGTACCGGAAACGATTCTTTCGCGATGTCAACTGTTTGAGTTTCGCACTATCCCAACTGCCAGAATTCTGGACCGGCTGAAACTCATCGCTAACGCGGAGCAAATAAAAGTTCCCGATGATGCGTTGCGGGAGATCGCTCGTGTGGGTGAGGGGTCAATGCGCGACGCGCAGTCGGCGTTGGACCAGGTGATTAGTTTTGCAGGCTCGACGATTAAAAAGGAAGACGTGGAGACGGCGCTTGGTGTTTCCGGCGCTGATGTGCTCACGGCCATTGTTGATGCGATTGCCGAGGATCAATCTGCAGTTATCCTCTCGGTTGTCGATAACATTGTCATGCGGGGTCACGACCTGAGAAATTTTAGTCGCGACCTCCTTGCGCACTTGAGAGATCTTCTGGTGACGAAGGTTTCCGGCAGCCAGGAACTGCTTGAAACCGCAGTTTGCGATCCGAAAGAATTAAAGCGACAAGCCCAGCTGTTTTCCGAAGCGGATCTTGTGCGTTTCTTTCACTCTTTGGCAGAAACGGAAACTAAATTGCGTACAGCCGCGCATCCGCGTTATCAATTGGAAGTGGGCATTGTTAAGTTAACAGAGTTGCGTGGAGTTGAGAGTATTGCGGAAATTCTGGAGCGGCTTGGGCGATTGGAGTCCGGATCTGACGTAAAAGGCACTGAGGCAAGTAAAACGCCCAGTGGCTCAACTGGATCGTCATCTCCGCCCCCATCGAGTCGGCGGGAACCCGCAGCACGTCCCTCTCGGTCAGCGGCTGCTTCCACAATGCCTGCGGCCAACGCACAGCGCGAAGAGTCGCGACAAGAGCAAGCAACATCTGACGACAACGTGCCTGCGGTCGTTCCGGGGGACGCTTCAGAACTCGATCGGATCAAAGCAGTTCTAGAAACCCGCAGAAAAATGTTCCTCGTAACGGTACTTGACGAAGCGGCTTCCGCGACGTTGCACGACGGCGAATTGTTCGTTGAGTTTACTCCGGAGACACGTCATTTCCGCGATACGCTTGCGAAAGCTGACAATATTAAAATCCTGCGCGACGCGTGTCAGGAAGTATTAGGAACAGAAATTGGAGTTCGCATTGCGATCAAAGACGCCGACGCGGCAAACCAGCCTGTTTCAAAAGGAGATGATGTGCGAAAGCTTAACGAGTCGCTTCGCGAGAAGGCGGAGAAGGATCCGACTGTGCAACAAATTGTGCGGAAGTTTCGCGGTGAAATTGTGGATGTCCGGCGGCTCGATAGCAGTTCCTGAAATGGCGCAGATCACGCCGAACAAACCGGAGCAACGTGTCGTATAGCGCAATGTTGGAGGTGAGTATTAATGCGCGACCCGGTTCTTGCAGGTATCCTCAGTTTGATAGTGCCAGGAGTGGGGCAACTTTATAACGGCCGAATCCTCGCGGGCATTCTCTGGTTAATTATCACCCCTGGTTTTTGGATCGGTTCGGGCGGGACGTTAGGTTGGATTTGCCACCTCATCGCGGCTTACACCGCATATTCCTACGCAAAAGATCACCCGGTGCGAGTTTAGCTCCAGACCTGAGACCGTTTTCGTATCTTGATCGACAACGGATATCACTGCATTTGCGATACTGGCACCATTGGCGTTCCGCACAACCCTTCGATGCGGCCTGTTAATGGCGTTTGTGCGACTAATTCGTCAGCATGAACAGTCTTATCATCAGAACAGATGGAAGAATTCTGATGGTCATGTAACCTCCTGACTTCGGCGCGAGTCTCTTCCGCAAGGCCATGTCTCCTGTAAGAGACCAAGTTTTCATCGGGCGTTGAGCGCGAACGGCGCGGCAATATCAAAGCCAGGGGCAAGTGCTGGGCAACGCGAAGCACGTCGCCACTGGTATGGATGGTTCTGTTATCTATAAGCACTGAAAGCGCGAAATATAAATAGTAACCGACAACTCATGCCGCTCTTTCAGAGCTTAGAAAACTTGTGGGGACTTTCCTGGGCGACGCACTCCGCTCCGCTCCGTGCTTGCCCCTGGCGTTGATATTTTCGCGCCCTTTGGCGCTCCGCATTTGCGATTCGTACTCCTGAGGCAAGGGCCAACATTTCCAGACTCGACTCTGTCTTCAAAAATCTGAGGTGAAATTTCTTGAGCGCCAAGGGCGCGGCAATATGTCGTGCTCCGATCGGCGTGCCGGCGACCTATAGGATCGACTGGTAATGCTCCCATTGAGCTTCAGCTGCAGATTAGGACATTACCGACAGCCTTATCCTATTGTCTTTTTCTTGTATCGAGTGGTACGCTGTCTTAGCCAGGGAGGTTTAAAGAGTTGACCGCTGGCGATCCACCGCTAGAGTTGCCCAAAATTCTCATCCTTTCTGCGTGACGTTCTAGTTGTCAGCAATCCACACACGGTCAAAATGCATCTGACATATTCGCGCAACGGCAATACCTAAAGATGCGTATTGAAGCTAGGAGCATAGATGGTAATGAGTAGCCCTAAACCGGCCAAAGACGTCAAGGTTGACGTGAAGATTAGTAAAGAGACAGGCGGAGCCTATGCTGACGTCCGGCAGGTGATCGAGAGTGAGCTGGCGCGGATCAAAGAGGAGCGGGCGAATAAACATGCTCATGGCGGCGCAAGCTCAAACATCCACGATAATCGGAACAGTAACGGAATAAAGTAAAAACCTTAATCGGCTCTAGCTATGACTTAAAGGGCACCCTCCATGCCGTTTAATCTGCTGCTGCTTCCTCTGCTAGGTGGGTTTCTGTTTTCTCCCACTGGTATAGAACTGCGTACTTTGCCAAACGACAAGATAAGGACGTCTTCTGCTCTATTCTTCGCTGTGGGGCTTGTTGTTCTTAGCCGCCTCTCTAATTGCTTCAACTGTAATTCCGTACTTCCCCACGCTAGTCGAGTTACGGCATTGGTGGGCCTTTAATACACCGCCGATTGAATATTCAGGTATTTCCAGTTGCGCTTTCCTGCTGGCTCTTTCACTACTAGGGATATTGAATCTTTTCAAATCAAACCAAGCCGCAGAGAAAGTAGGCGAGCGGGTAATCTTGACGTATGGGAGCCAGCTTGAAAAACTGCTTTATCGGTCCCTGATCGACCAAAAGCGCGTCATGGTCACCCTCAAGAACGGTAAGGTTTACATAGGCCGAGTAACGATCTCGTTTACACCACAAGAAGATAAGGATTTTCTCTTGCTGCCTATAAAGAGCGGTTATCGTGAAGGCGACAAGCAGAGGTTGGTCCTCACCACGCATTACGATAACGCGTATGCGGAGATAGTCGAAAATGAGGCCGAGTACATCAACATAATCTCTGATTTTGGCGTCGTCATTCCTATACCCGAAGTTTTGACGGCAAGCCTGTATAGGGAGGACGTTCACTCCAAATATTTTCCCCACGAAAACTTACCAGACGACACAAAACAGCTAAACGCTACTGATACTACAAACGAGCGACTTACCGCTCAGGAACAGTCGAAACAATCTCAGAAAGAACCTGTCCCGCGAAAATAAACTCCAGATCTCAGATTAGGGCACTACCCACTAGTGCGTCGAATTCGACTGTCCAGCTTGCATTCTGATAGTCTGGTTGCCAAACACCGGAAGATGAATGCAGCGTTAGACAATCCATTGCGTGCCGGTATGCGTATGGAGCGCTCCGCTGAACCGTGTGCGATCGTGATCTTCGGCGCGACTGGCGATCTTACCAAACGCAAACTGCTCCCCGCAGTCTTTCACCTTGCTCAACAGCAGTTGATACCCCCGCAGTTCGCAATCATCGGAGTGGCGCGACAGCCATTTGACGATGAAGCGTTTCGCGCCCGCATGCGTGACGCTTTAGCCGAATTTGGCGAGGAAGAAATCGATGAACAAGCTTGGCAGAAATTTGCTACCGCAATTTCGTATGTGCCTGGCGACTTTTCCGACGCGGCAACCTACGAAGCATTAAAAAAGAAACTACAAGATGTAGAGGAAGAACGCCACACGCAAGGTAATCGAGTGTACTACCTGGCCACTGCTCCTGATCTATTTAGCATCATCGCGCAGCAACTTGGCGAGGCACAACTCGCACAACCTGACAACGGATGGGCCAGACTAATCGTTGAAAAGCCGTTTGGACATGACGCGCAAAGTGCGAAAACGTTGAACAATGAACTCGCTTCCGTCTTCAAAGAGCAGCAGATCTTTCGTATCGATCACTATCTTGGGAAAGAGACTGTTCAGAACCTGTTAGTCTTACGATTCGCGAACAGCATTTTCGAGCCACTTTGGAACCGTCAGTACATCGATCACATCCAGATCACAAACGCAGAAGCAATTGGCGTGGAAGGACGGGGTGGGTATTACGAGAAATCCGGAACAGTGCGCGACATGATTCAGAACCATGTTTTCCAGATTCTCTCGCTGGTTGCAATGGAGCCGCCTTCATCACTGTCAGCAAACAGCATTCGCGACGAAAAGTTGAAAGCCATGGAGGCAGTGCGTCCGCTTAGTCCTGAAGATGTAGAAACGTGTGCGGTGCGAGGGCAGTACGGTCCAGGGCATGTGCTTGGCGACACGGTCGTGGGCTATCGAGAAGAGGAAGGAGTTGATCCGCATTCGAACACAGAAACGTTCGCGGCGGTCAAACTTTACATCGATAATTGGCGTTGGGCTGATGTACCGTTCTACATCCGTTCCGGCAAGCGATTACAAAAGCGCGTTACGGAAATTGCGATCGAGTTCAAAAAAGTTCCCCTACAATTCTTTGCCGAGTCAGACGTGCCGGTACAGCCGAACGTCTTAGTTATTCGCATTCAACCAAATGAAGGCATTACGCTGCGCTTTGCTGCGAAACTGCCTGGACCAGCTATGCGCATTCGCACAGTAAACATGGACTTTCGTTACGGACTGTCGTTCGGTACGAATCCACCTGAAGCTTACGAACGTTTGTTGCTCGATTGTATGCTTGGCGATTCGACGCTTTACGCGCGCCGCGATATGGTTGAAAAAGGTTGGCAGATCGTTTCGCCGATTTTAGAAGCCTGGAAGGAACCCACGCCTGACTTCCCGAATTACGAGACCGGCTCGTGGGGACCAAAAGCAGCGTTCGACTTGATTGAGAGAGACGGAAGAACCTGGAGAAAGCTGTAGTTATCATGGCATTTCCAATTGATCAAAAACATCTGTCCGGTTTGATGGACGTGGAGTCGATCGAACAACAACTCAGTACATTGTGGGGAGAGTCAACTCGTAACAAAAGCGATGAAGAACAAACCGCGTTATTGCGAGCTCGTGTTGCTAATGTAATTGTGTTTGTCTCTGTCGATCGTTTAGATGAAACACACGAAACGTTGTCAGACCTAAGTGCCGCGCATCCATGTCGTGGTCTGGTTGTAGTTGCCGACAATGATGGACCTGATAAAGACATTCAGGTATCAATTGCAGCCTTTTGTAAGACTGGACCTCAGGCTAAGAACCGCAGGCTTTGTTGTGAAGAGATCGTGCTCAACGCGTCAGGGAGATTTGTTCCGGAACTGGCGAGTGCGACCTTGCCTCTGCTCGTCTCAGATCTGCCCGTGTTCCTCTGGTGGCCAAATAACATCCATCATCATGAGCAGTTGTTTGCCGAACTGTGTAGCGGTGCCGATCGACTGATCATTGATTCCTTAAATTTTTCACCGGCTGAGTTGGCCAATGTTGTTCTCATCGCACACGATACGCGTTTTCGGCGCGTCGGAATTAGCGATATCAATTGGGCCCGGCTGACGTGGTGGCGATCGCTGCTTGCGAATTTCTACGATGTTCTTTGTTATCGAGAGGCATTGGAGAACATCGATCAGGTTCAGATTGAGTATGTGCAGGCAATCCGCGAAGACGAGATTGCCACACAACCGCTATTGATTCTCGGTTGGTTGGCGAGTCGTCTCAATTGGACTTTCGACTTGAGCTCACTAGAACGGAAGGCCGATGGATTATCAATAAGAGCCAAAGGCAAAGACAATGAGCTCCAGATATCACTGGCGCGGTTGCAGAAGTCTGACATCGAGCGAGGACGACTTACGCGTGTCGAGCTACGGTCAAGTGCTCACGGATCCTCGTTTACTGTTAAGAGAAGCGCGAGTGGATTGCACATTGAGATGGAAGCGCTGTATGGCGAGAATGTGCAGCCTGGACACGTGTTGCCTGTACGTAACCGCAGCGATGCGCAGTTAGTTGGACGCGAAATGGAGATCCTCACTAACGATGATCTATATTCAGAGTCAATAGCAAAGGCAATGATGCTCTTTCAAAGCTAAGGTCTGACAGGTTTTTTTGGCGGCAGCGCACGAGGAATGTCGCCATCGTCGACGGGCTCCTCACTGGTCTCGGCGTGCGACTTACCGCCCCCACGTAGTATCGGTGGTATGCGGGGCACCGGCAAGCTAACTGTCTCAATCGATTCGATTCGTTTGAGGATAGCGCCGCCTCGACCGGCGACCCAGATGTTGTTACCGCCGCGATAAGCAACAGAAAACAAGGAAGAGCTGGTGATGCTCGGTTGTATTTCAAAATTTTGACCGCCATCGTTGCTGTAAAGAATGATGCCTTGCTCGCCAGCGACAAGAACGTCGTTGCGCCCGCCGAGGGCGCAAGCAAACAAATTTGAAGCAATGCCGCTCTCGAGGTCTTTCCACGTTGCTCCGCCATCATCAGTACGCAAAATAATCCCACGGGCGCCGGTAATGTAACCGCGTTGGGCATCCGCAAAGGTTACGCTGTACAGCCATTCCTTCAAATTTCTGTCGACCCGCGTCCAATTCTCGCCGGCGTCGACCGTTTGCAAAATAGTGCCGCCAGAGCCAACGGCAATACCGTGTAACTCATCAACAAAATCGATCGCCTCGAGCCAATTGAACGTGTTTGCCTGCTGGAACAACCAGGTTTTTCCGGCATCGTCCGTGTGCCAGATCGCGCCGCGAGCACCGACAGCCCATCCCTTTTGTGGGGTAACGAAGCATATGTCAAACAAGTCTTCACGTGCCGGATTACGCACCGATTCCCAGGTAACCCCACTGTTGTCAGAATGAAGAATCGTACCTCTGTCACCAACAATCCAGCCTGTCTTGTCGTCGAGAAAAGTGATTGCGTTCAAGCCCGAGGTCGTTCCTGAGGGACGAACAGTCCAATTTTTTCCGCCGGAGTTTGTGAATAGGATTCTTCCGCGAGCGCCTACGGCAAACCCATGAGAGTTGTCGATAAAAAAAATGTGCGCGAGATCGTCACGTCCGCCGTCCGTTAGACGCCGCCACGACAGACCGCCATCATCGGTACGCACGACAAGACCGTCGGCGCCGGCAGCCCAACCCAACGATTCATCGGCGAAGTAAACGGTAGCCAAACGGGGATATGTGCGGACGTTTACAGGCAGCCAGATAGTGCCGCCATCGCCTGTTGTTAGCACTACGCCGCTTTCACCCGCTGCCCATCCATGCTGTTCGTCGGAAAAAAATACGGAGAAAAGATCTGTAGTTACGAGCGACGAGATTGAACGCCATGTTTCGCCCGCGTCGTCTGATTCGAGAATTGTTCCGCGATAGCCAACAGCAATTGCGCGCTTTGGTGAAGCAAAAGTTACGCTGGTCAACACTGATTTTGGGATGCCGGTTTGTTGTTTCCACTCCACTCCACCTGTGGTTGTGACCAGCAAAGTCCCACGCGCTCCAACGGCAATTCCGTTTTTTGTGTTTGTGAAAGCAACCGAGAAAAGATGCGCGGTCGTATGACTACTCTGAATCTTCCAAGTTAAGCCACCGTCGGAAGTCGCGATGATTGATCCAAACGTACCGACAGCCCAACCATGCAGCGGGTTATCAGCAGCGAAAGTGATCGCAAATAAGTGATCGCGAGTACCTGTAGGTCGCAATACCCACCGTCGTCCACCGTTTGACGTTGTAAGTATGACTCCCCGAGCACCAGTGATCACCGCCCGAGATCGATCCTTGATGTACAACCCATACAGAGTTGTGTTCGTCGGAGACTCCTGTTGTTGCCATTCAAAGCCGCCGTCGTTTGTGCTTAATACGACGCCGTCTGAACCAACTGCCCAACCATGATGTTTGTCATCCGCGAACCTGATTGCGTTGATGGAATTTCCCTGCGGCAAGGGATTTTGCCACTGCCATCCACTTAATCGATTTTGTGCGACAGCTGCAAGGCAAACAACGAATAAAACAGCGCCGGCACGCGCCATGGTGAGCGCGAATGGACCGGTAGTAGACGGTAGAGTTTTGCAGGGCCTGAGCAGTGTGAGAAGCAATTTTGATAGTCCAGCTGCGTTTTCAGGGGAGGCGAAATTATAGAGGCCAATTATCGGGAAAGCGAATGCCCTTGGCAATCCGGTCCGCGAAATGGAGAGCTTCTTCAGGGCGCCTCGGCCGTTCCAATCCGATCCACTGCCTCGCGAAGGATTAATTCGTCGACCTTACCTGCGGCCGCAATTCGCCTCGCTGCGCGGTCGGCAGTTTCCTGGATTAGATGCCCGACGTGTCCGCGGGTCCACTGCCAAACGATCTGATGCGGCTGCGCAGCTTTATCCAACCTTTCCCACCAGGTCGCGTTTGCGCGACGTCGGAATCGCCCTTTCATCGTTTCGACGACATAACGTGAGTCCGTAAATAAATGCACGGCACAAGGTTCACGTAACGCTTCGAGTCCTGCGGCTGCTGCCACAATCTCTGCCTGCTGGTTCGTCGCTACCCCGAGATATTCGCCTACAGCCCGCCAGATACCCTTGTAACCGAGGAGCGCAACAGCCGCTGCGCGAGCCGCCACCTGGCCATTACCAAGACTTGAGCCATCGCAATAGATGGTCACTTGTTTGAGATTAGTCTTAGCGGTTTTAGACGTCACGACACTTGCAGAGGATCGGAATCAATATACGTTAGTTATTAAAACAACGTCCACGTGAAGACTGTTAGAAAAAGTGAGACTGGTGAGAAGACCGCATAGCGCTATGAGCTTGTCCGCTGGAGGCTCACGGCCGCTGCGCGCGGCTATCGCGAATCCAGACGAGAGTCGCTACAATCGCGCGGTCTATGCTGACTACGAATCGAATCAGATGTTAACCACATTTCAGAAAATCTGCAGAGTAGCATTTCGTGGCACGCGCAAATTTTTGCTACATCCGAAAGACGCATGGCTGCTCATACGCATTGCCTGGTGGGTGACCGTGTTTTCGGCAGCCACACGTGTTTGTTGCTTGCCGAGTGCTTTACAGCTCATCGCTGCTTCAAATCGCAATAGTCTCCAAACGTTGGATTCGATCGTTCAAAAGCGCTTAGGACACGCCGTTGATCTGCTGCTCGCGATTGATGTGCTCTGGTTCAATCCTATTTGTTGGAAGCGTGCTGCGCTTCTGCATCGTTACCTGCGGCTGAATGGTCTGGATACCCAGATTGTTTTTGGTGTGCGGAACGAAAAGGACGCAGTCTTGAGTGGTCATGCGTGGCTTGAAGTCAATCGCGAGCCGCTACTGGAATCTTTCAGACCAGATTACGTTGTGACCTACAGATTCCCTTCTACACCCTCGCCGGACCCTCTTTTAGATTTGCCGGAGAACGCGTGACGAAACGGTGCTGCAGTTACCTGTCAAAATCAGTTAAGGCAGCGCCTCCATATTGACAAAAAACTTGAAAGATCCAGTTTGCTGAATTCCGAGAAGGAATTGAATATTGATACTTGCTCCGACTGCCAGCGGACTGGCGAGAGTTATTGTGCCTGCGGAAAGTGAGCTGTTGAATCCACCGCCGTTCGATTGCAATGGCGGCTGCTCCAGAGTCGATCCCTGAATCGTGATAGTGCATGGCGCAGGAGACGGCGCACACGTTCCTGAATCGTTGATGCCGCTCACCATGATTGACCCTGAAGTACGTGGTCGCAAATCTGCGATGCCCGACGGCGCCGGAAACGTAGATATATCGATGATACGGAAGCGTAGTCGCGTAACTGGAACACCAGTGTTGTTGACGAATCGCCTGCGTATCGAGAGTGTCCCGAACGTTGAGTTATTTGCCGGGTCAGACGTCAAGTCGCGCGTGCGGTTTGGGGTTGCTGTAGTAGATCTAGTTGAATCGACCAGTACAGCTCCAATCAAGGTATTCTGCTGAATGGGGCTCAAGAGATTTTCGGGACCGGGCGCTCCCAGGCGCTGCCCTGCACCTGCGGATGTTCCGTTCGTATCGACGAAGACAAAATCCGCAGCATTGTTATCGCTATCCTTCGGTAAACCCAACGTAGGACAGGGACCAAATATGGTGATGGAGCCACCCTTACCGCAAGTATCACGATAGAACGCATAGTTGATCGAGAAGGGTGTTAACGGCGGGTAGCCTGTCCCTTCCTTGTAAAGAGAATTGGCTTCCGCCGCCGATCCAACCGCGTCCAAACGTGTCCCCAGGGCAAAATTCGCTATGTTTGCAGTATTGAACAAAGCTATACCCGCATTGTCTGGAATGTCTGTTGTATATGTCGCATCAGCTGCGGCTGTGGTACCGTTTCCCGCCGGGTATGACTCCAGCGAATAACCAGTGCTATTTGCGCCAAGGAAATGTCCGCGCGGCGGAATAACAGTTCCATTTGGAATGGTAAACCGTATCCCTCCGCTTGAAGCAGCGACTGAATAACCCGCCGAACCGTCACCGGTATTGACAGTTAGTGGAACATCAGTGTTGTTGTAGATCTCGATGTACTCGTCATTAACGCCGTTTGGGCCACGCAAGCGAAACTCACTGATTTTTAGATCGGCGGGACCCGCAGGAAGAGTTACCTTCGCCCAAAACGTTCCCCAGCGTGAGTCGTTGCTTCCCAATCCATCCGTGCCGACCCGCTGCTGTGCGTATTCCTGAATGGTCCATATGTCGCGATCATCTACTGGATCCAATCTGGTGGCGCTGTAATCGCCCCATCGATTGCGTGTACCGCCAAACGTTTTTTGGTAATAGTCTTCTCCGGCTTTGTAAATTACGGGATCGCGCGTAGTTCCCGCTGCATCACCATGCAGCCGGACAGCATAGCCGGCAGCTGCGAATTGATCGGAAGCGAACTGAGTGAATCCTATAATCAAATCATCGTTGTGATTTATGGTGATAGACGGATATGCATACCATTTCCCACCGTTGCTGTTTGTTGCGGTCGGATCATCAATCCGACCACCATCAACGAAGTTGCCGGCGGTGTCGATCTTGGTCCATTGAACAGCCACATGCGTGAGTCCGCCCGCCGGTAATCCAATATTCTGCGCGAAATAAATAGATCCATTACGGAATACCACATTGTTGCGCACTTGTGCATCGCCTACGTCGATAAACCGCAAGCTTGCGGGGCACGTAAATGTGGGCAAAGGTAAACCAGGGACACAGTTTTGCGGGAGGATGTCTCCGGTTGGTTGGGTCCAGCCGCCGCCCGGACGGGTCTTTGTTAGTCCAATATTTAGCGTGGGCAAGCCGGGTGTGCCCGTGATTGTCGAAAGCTTATAAGTGCCACCAGCACTAGAGATATGTTCGGCCAGGTACAGCGTTTCTTCCGTAGAGTCATACGTCTCTGCAGGATGGTTACAAAAACCTATCGACAGGCCGCTAAAAATTGTGCCGCTAGCTGAGCCGGTGAGTAGAGTCGGATAATCGAGCACGAGAAGCTTGGAGTTGTTATTTATATTGCTTGCGATGCTGAACATGTTCATTGAAATGGCAACCCAATTTTTATTAAATCCGATCATCGGAAAGTCGGCCCATTCACCTCCGGCTGAGCAACCCCCACTGCCATTTGCGCAGCCCACAATAAAACGGAACAGGTGATAGGTACCCGCGGGATCGCTAGTATCAGATATGCCGAGTTCAATAGACGAATTTGCGCTGCTTGAATTCGAATCCACCGCCAGAATCCATCGTTCGTGGTAAGGATCAAAAACAATCCGCGGATCGAAAAAACCAGTGCCACCTGAGCTGGCCCAAAAACTGTCGGCGCTAACAGTCGACAGGGGAGCGCCGCTCGCTTTGTCTTGCACGCGATAGTTTTGATTTGTGTTAACGAACAGCTTGTCTAGTCCAACTGCTCCCTGCGTATCGGGTGGAATCGTGAACGTACTACCGCCAATTTTGGGTCCGTCTTCCTGAGCCAGGAAGGTCGCGGCTGGTGCTGGCGAAGGTACTAGCGGCCTTACAAAATCGAGGTTGGGAATGCGGGATAAACTTACCGGCGGCGCGGGTTCGTGGATAATTCCCGGGGCAGGCGTTAGCTGTTGGCGAGTCGCGCTTGCAAATTTTGCTTTTTCTGTCTTTTTTGCGAGCTGCGCAAAATCAACGGAAGAAGCTTGGGCCGGTCTGATTCGCTCAGTTCTGATGTCCAACAGTGGAGCTTGTTCTTGCACCTCTTCGTCTGCGTCGAGGTTTGCTGATTTCCAACTCTTTGGTTTGGCGGGCTGTTCCGCTGATGTGCTTACTCCACGTACGGCTGTTATCGAAGACAGTATCGGGTTTATAACTAAGTTGTTCGTTGGAGTTTTTTTCTTTTTCTGGCGCCGCTTCTTCTTTGAGTGTTTAGGGATATCAGGAAACGCGCTTCGTGCCTGACCGAGTACAGCGGCCGGCAATAAAATCTGAACGAACAGAATTAAGGATAAAGTGCCGGCTCCGAAGCATCGCAGACTGTCGTTTTGCGGTTTTGATGCTGTTCTTGCACGAATGAAGTGAGGATCGCGATTAAAGAGGTGCGGCGCCATTGAGTTTTTCGGTCAGGATTGCGAGCGAATGCACACGCGTCCTGCGATACGCGATTGCCAGGGCTCGAAAGATTCCAAGAAGACTAGTTGATAGAACAGTAAGCGTTTGCCGGCTTGATTAAATGAGGGCGATGATGCCTAACAAAATTATCTACGTTCGACTAGTCACGCGCTTCAAGTAGATTTGAGCGCGGCTAATAATACCGAGCCGCCTTCCAGCTAGCAATAGTGTAAGCGGCTCGCAATTATGGCGCCACGGCCGCTATAGTTTTCGTACAACGGCCGGTTTGCAGGTCGACTGCGCCAAAAATCACTGAAGACACCTTTTCTTCTTCTCCTCCTATCGTATCGACGCTATCCGGCAGGATCGAAAGAATTTGTTTCCCTGGTTTGGAAATTTGGGAACCGGCTGCGCGAGACTTCGCTTGAGCCACAAACATCAGTTGTGCCCGATCGGCGACAGTGTAGGGTCTTAATTCTACGGCTGGATTTATAAATGCACCGATGCATCGTCGCATTAGTTGTTCAGCACGACGCCTGACGATCGGACGAATAATTTCAGTGGTATGGGCCAAATGCTGACCTACGCTGTGTAGAAATGTTTGACGCGCTCCGTCGCGTGTGTACCCTATCACGTCAGTGATCGCCGTTTCGTAGCCGCCGACCGAGAATTTCCACGTCACACGCCTATCGTTGTTCTCGTCTACAACATTGATGAGTTGAAAGTGGGAGTTGAAGTAGGATACCGAGATACCCGTTCCAATTATTGCTCGTCTTGAACTGTCGATCAGTTCTTGCTTTGAATCTGTTGTTTTTTGATCCACTGCCATTTCTCGTTCAAGACTAATTGTCGCCGGCACCAGGGCGGCAACGAAAAAGACAAATGGAACAGAGACGAAGAGCGGAAAGAACAAGAAACGGTTAGAGAGAAAAAGGGGAAGGCAACTTTTCCCTCCCCCGATCTTACTTAGCCGCGTGTTACGGTAGAGCTTCCACATTGACGTAAAACTTGAAAGACCCTGTTTGTTGAATTCCCAGAAGAAATCGAAGATCAACGGTGGCTCCATTTGCAAGTGGGGTGCCCAGGGTTACCGTACCTGCGCTGAGTGTTGAATTAAATCCACCTCCATTAGGCTGCGACGGTGGTTGCTCGAGCGTCGTTCCCTGGACGGTCACGTTGCTGGTTCCACTTCCGCAGGGCGGCCGATCGACGTTTACTACAACGGATGTCGATGTTCGTGGACGCAAGTCTGCTATACCGGACGGTGCCGGAAAAGTTGTTAAGTCTACGACACGAAATCGAAGTCGCGTGACATTTGCGCCCGTATTGTTAGTCACGGTCTTGCGAATGTCGAGTGTACCGAACGTAGAGTTATTTGCCGGGTCCGACGTGAAGTCCCGCACGCGATTAGGTGGAGTTGCCGCACCAACGCAAGCATCCAGCGGCAGTACACTAAGTGATGCGTTCCTCTGGATTGGAGCAGATAGGTTTTCAGGCCCTGGCGCGCCAAGCCGTTGTCCCGCTCCGGCGGATGTTCCGTTCGTATCAACGAAAACATAATCGGCGGCGTTGTTATCTGTATCTTTCGGCAGCTCGCTTGGGCATGGACCAAAGGTGGTAATCGAGCCGCTCTTTCCACACAAGTCGCGATAGAAGGAGTAATCGATTGAAAACGGAACCAAAGCAGGATAACCAGTTCCTTCTTTGTAAACCGTGTTTGCCTCCGAAGTCGACCCAACTGCGTCAAGTCTGTTTGCGAGTGAATAGCTCCCGCCGCCAGTATTATTGTTGAACAGAGCAATTCCTGCGTTATCGGGGATGTCAGTGGTGTAAGTGGCATCGCCGGTTGCAGTAGTGCCATTGCCGGCCGGGTACGACGCCAAACTGTAACCAATGCTGTTCACGCATAGGTAATGCCCACGGTTCGGAATAACCGTGCCGTTCGGGATTGAACACCGAGTGGTGCCATCTGAAGCGGCGACGCCGTAGCCCGTGCCGGATGCAGCCGCAACCGTGTGATCAGCGCCGCTGGCGTTAAAGATTTCTATGAACTCATCATTCGCGCCGTTGGGACCGCGAACTCGAAACTCGCTGATAATTAGCTGTCCGGCAGTTGCGACAGACGGTGAGACTGTTGGCGATATATGCACTGTCGTAGTTTTTTCGAAAGAAAACCTACCGTTTGCCAGCACGTCAGGCATAGCGGCAGAAGACTCCTGCATCACGCCGACTCTCGGGGCCGGCAGCCGAGCAGCGTTGGCCTGCAGTGCTGCTAAATTGAATAACGCCAAATTGCTGATCGTGATTGTGCGCTTTTTTTTCTTCTTTGTGGTAGCAGCTTTAGAACGAGCTGCACCGCCTCCATTGGACGACGTTTGCGCATTAACTGCTGAAACGGTAGCGACCAGGGCCACCAGCATAAAGATGGTCCACAAACGTGCGATCGAGGTACTCCTCATACACTTCAACATCTGTTGTCCTCCTGAGTGTCAGCGGGGAAGCACGGTCTGATTAGCGCCTATACCAATCAGGGCTCCAGAGCTGTGTGCAAATGTGATTCAGTTCAAAAGTGGATTTACGATTTTAAAACTTACGAAGAAGAATATCCGATAGGTGAAACAGGTTCGCATTCTGACGGGGATCCATCATAAGTCAAATGGAACAATCCATCTGATGATAGCTGTTGAGGTATGAGGCGTCAATATTTCGGTCAAAAAAAATTCAGTCCCCGACTACATGGGGGAGATGTGGCCGGGGACATAAATACACCAACGATGAAGAGGGCCCATCCTGGTGTTTAACGGAGGCACGGGAGCGTCCGATAATTCAAATGATCTGAGCTATGAGTTCCAAACGATGAAAAGGTGCTAACCTGATGATCGTGGCTAACATCTCTTCAATTTCGAACGGCTTCTCAAAGAATGCCTCCGCACCTGCCGCGTAACAGGCGTCGCGCGCTTCCGGACTTGCGGCTGAACTCATAATCAACACACGTGATTCCGGTAAATGTCCTTTGATGAACTGTAATAACCGCATGCCAATATCCGGCGCGTCGGCAGCCGGTGGCATCTGTAAATCCAAAATGGAAATATCGGGACGATAGAACGTAGTTCGCCGAACGGCAGTTTGCAGATCGTTTGCAGTTATGACGTCGAATTCATCTGAAAACGTCCAGTAGAGTTGTTGCGTGATTGCGTGATCGTCATCGACGACTAAAATCCTGGGTTTCATGATGCGAAGGCTCTCCTTACTTCAGGACCCTCGAAGAGCAATGAGCGTTCCGCTGAACGGAACAACACACGGGATTTGAGAAACGATTGGTAAGAAAGGGAAACAAAGATTGCAAGAGTCCTTGCGTGTGCACAACGGTTTACACGCAAGCGTTAAAGTGTCTACAAGTGAAGACTGTTGACTAGCGGGGTGGTTTGATAGCTTTGGGTGGTTTTGATTCTGAAGCGTCGGGCTCGTCGTCACCAACTTCGTCGACGACCTTCAATTCTGCGCCGAATTTTTGATAACCGCGGAAGCGGATGTCGTTGCGGCTCTGCAAGACAAATCGGGTTTCGTTTTGTGTCATCAGAATCTCGGAGTGACTGGGTAACAGGTATTTGTGATCATTTATTGCTACCCAGTCGTAATCGATCAAACTGCTGGCCGCGGTAATTGGAAAATCGCCTGGTATTTCTGTAGCTATTTGTTCGAAACGGAGAACTCGATCCAACTCTCGATCAATCCATATGCGGCCGTGTGACCCCACAACAACACTCGGCCCCTCAGCGACGGTTAGCGCGAACTGCGAGTTGTCCTTTTTGATCCGATACTCATACACGATCGTGCGTCGACCCTGTACCAGGTCCGTGTCTACCGCTTTAAATTCCGTCTGCGATTCAGGTCTAAACAAATCGGCAAGCGCCGAAATGTATTCAACACCGCTCGAGCTTGCGCCTTTCACATACCGTCCGTAATCCTTCGTTTCTTTAACTTCAACGCCAGGCGGCATTCCGTTGACCGTGAGCAGCTTATATTCTTCACCGGAGTTTGCTCGATAGCCGACGGCGATCGTCAAGTTGTCTTGAGGAATCCAGTTGTTCGTTGATCCATAAGCTACTGATCGCTTGATGATCTGCTTCACAATAAAATCCGGCATGGCATTCGCAGCAGCGAGTGTCACATTACGCGTTCGCTCCAAGACTTCGTTGGCTTCCGCGTCGGAGGGACGAGCTGATGCGGTTGGGTTGATACGCCGGCGTTCTGCTTCTTCGAGTGTGCGTCGCAACAACGCGTCGTTGCCGCTCTTAGTTGCGACAAGCGATCGCATTCCATCCGTCAACGGAAAGCCAATACCTCGCGTACGAACCTGTTCAATTAGATCGTCACGCGTGTCCGGATGGCGTGGCAATTCATAGAGGCGGCTCACGAACTCCTGGTTGGTGAGAGGTTGTGGTGTGGACTGTGCGCGGACATCTAGAGTGGTGGTAAAAAGAGACAGCAGAATGACTAAGAAACACGTCGCGGAAAATCGCATAAAAAAATCTTTCATAATAGCCGGAAGCAATTTACACCAGTTCCGATGGAACATCGAAGGCAGTAGTTGCCTGTCGGACTAGTATTAGCGGTAGCTTTGTACAACAAGTCTTTGATGGAAGCCGGTGGACAAATCAGGGAGCTACGGGCGTCGTCCCGTGGCCGAGGTCCTCTTAGCGGAACCCGCAAAGCGAGGTTATCGCTTCTTTCAGAATCGCCTGACAACGTTGTAACTCAACGATCGGTACATACTCTCCGGTCCTGTGCGCAACGCGAATATCTCCAGGTCCAAGAACCACAGCTTCAGCGCCCAATTGGTTCATCTGCGCTGCTTCAGTTCCAAATGCGACAGTTCCGGCTTTAAAGCCGCTTAACTCTTCCAGGAGTCGCAACAATTCTGAGTTTGACGGTGTTTCAAAACCGGTATCAGCGCGTGTCGCATCAAGGGTGACTTCAAACTGGAGGTCGTCTGACCTTTCGTTGCGCATTGCCGTCTGCACTAATTCCAAAACACGTTTTGAATCTTGACCCGGAATGGATCGCCACTCGAGCGTAAACTGACATTCTCCGGGAACAACGTTCTTAGCTGTGCCTCCCTTTATCAGACCGATATTAAGCGTCGTAAACGGTGGGTCAAAAGCAGAGTGTCTCTCGGGTTTTAAATCCTCGGCGATCGCTTCGATTCGCCGAATCAGGCGAGCGGCACCCAAAATCGCCGAAGCACCCAGGGCGGGATAAGCGCTGTGTGCTTCCCGACCACGCACAACTACTTGAGCCAGCGAATATCCTTTGCCGGCACGTATCGGCCGGAGCGACGTAGGTTCACCAACAATGCAATATCGAATTCGCAAGGCTTTGGCGTCCGCGAGGTATTTAGCTCCGCGCAAGCCAATCTCTTCGTCGGCAGTGAAGACGAGAGCGAGCGGACGTCGTAGCCGAGAGATGTGCAAGCTCTCAACGGCGGTTAAGGCGGCAGCGATGAACCCCTTTGTGTCACAGGCTCCGCGACCATACAAGTTGCCACCCACTTCTGTAAGATTTAACGCATCTGTCCAACCTTGCTCGAAAGGAACGGTGTCGGTATGCCCCACCAGGGCGAGTTCAATATCCGCACTGTCAGTTCCCGCAAGAGCGATCAGGTTTGTTTTCTCGATCCCATTCTCGTCCGTGTAATTGACGCGCCGAGTTGAGAGCCCAATTGTTTCGCAACGCGATGTGAGGTAGTCAGCAATTTCTGCATTCGAACTTGTTGAGACGGAGTTGATTGAGACGAGCTCCGCAAGTGTCTGCAGAATGGTCTGTTGAATTGTTGCCATTGGTTCTACTGCCATAAACGCTGCTGCAGTTTCTTGAATGCGTTTACGATTCGTTCCTGATCGATATGTTGACTGTCTGAAATCACGTATTTTCCACCAACGATAACGTCTCTAACGGCCGCTCGCGAAGACGAGAAAACAATATTTGCGAGCAAACTCGTGTCGTCTGAACCAGCAAGCGTAAGATCATTTAAATCAACTGTGTAGAAATCGGCAAAGTTGCCGACCTTTATTTCCCCACCGTCACAACCAAGACTGCGCGCACCATTTCTGGTGGCGCAGTCAAACAGCTGTGATGCCAATGTTGAAGCTTGCTGACCTTGTTCGCTGGCCAGGATGTTTCTTTGCATCGACTTCAGTCGTAGGTGGTATTCGAGTTCGCGAGCATCCTCAAGCAAGTCAATGATCGTTTGGCTGTCAGTACCCAACGATACTGAGACTCCTGCACGAAAGTAATCATTAACGGGGACAATTCCGTCCCCAAGGTTGCGTTCGGTCGTGGGACATGCACAAACACGAGCGCCATTGAGTGCCAAAACATCAGCTGAGTCCGGCGCAATGTGAATTGCGTGCACAGCGGTAAATCTGTCGGACAGAATCCCATGATGAGCAAGCAGATGAATGGGAGACATGCCGTATTCCTCGATGCAGGCTGACACTTCAGCCGGCTGTTCGGCAACATGCATGTGGACCGGGCAAATTTTCTTCGCTGCAAATTCAGCGATGGCCTGCAACCATTCCACAGGCACGGCTCTGACGCTATGTGGCGCAACTCCCAACAACGCTGAGTCGTCGTAACCACGTATGCACTGTTCTAATGCCGCAGAGTTTTTAAGAAAAGTATCCGGAGAATTCTCTATGAATCGTGCTTGTCGAGGATCCAATGGTCTGCCAAAACCCGTTCGCGAGTAAGCCACTCGCAGGAGAGCTATTCGGATACCAACGTTGGTTGCTGCACGGATGACCTCCTTTGCAATCATATTAGGATCTTCGTATGCCTTACCATCCGGTGCGTTGTGGATGTAGTGAAACTCGCCGACAGTGGTGATGCCGCTGAGTGCCATCTCCAGAAAAGCCATACTTGACGCGACGTAAATCTCTTCTGGCGCGAGTTGATTTGCCGCCTTGTACATCAAGTCTCTCCACGTCCAAAAGCTATCGGTTGTGGCTTGCGTTCGGTATTCTGTACGGCCGCGAATTACGCGTTGAAACGCATGTGAGTGCGCATTGATCATGCCGGGCAAAAGTGCGCGGCCTCTAAGCCGAATGGGATTTTGTATTTCTGTGGCAGACGCAATTCGCGAGATTCGACCTCGGCCGTTCGTAATCACGGTAAGATCGCGTTGGAACCGTTGCTGAAACCAGACGAGGTCCGGCAGCCAGGCTTGTTCTGGGATGTTCGACAATAGATGGGCCTCTCAGTGGGCAAATGGATAGAAAGATTATCTCAAAGGCACTCTTTGCACAAAAACTCTTTTCCGACTCCCCCGCAAGACTTTAGTCTGACGTGCGTCAACCGAGGTAAATCACTCTTACCAACCATAAGACTGTCAACCTCAGAATTTGTTTGAAGAACTTGAGATTGAGAGGCGGCACGGTAAGACCGGAGTCCATCACGTCAGAACACTCGCAAGTTCCGAGTTCTCGCAATCCTGTTATCATGCCGCGCGCGTATATCTCACCGAGAGGGCCTCAGCGACGGTTTGCAACCCCAGATGCATGGAGACCCTCGGGCTGACATCTATGGTGGTTTCCTCCCGTAAAGTTGGTGGAAGCGCCACTAGTCAGCCTTTGCATCTTCCAGCATCCACCTATTCCTGGAGACCACCATTTCAAAAATTTACAGTCAGGAAGGGGCAAGCGGAGCGCGACCCCGCCCAAGCTTCACTAAAGCCTTTGCAATTCATTAGCACTTAAACCCTGACTGTTGAATTGATGTAACTTGAGTGGTTCAGGTGAAGCTGGGTGGTTGATGGATTGGAGCGGGGTCGGGCTGCGCTTGACCCCTTCCTCACCTGCGAATTTTGGTGTGAGTTGATGGTTGATTTGAAGGTGAATGGCAGTGAAATTTGGAGCGGGTGGCGCTGCACGCGACCTCGCCTGAACACACAAAATTCGCGAGAATGTAGTCGATAGCCGCGGTCGTGGAAAACCTGCTAAACTTCTGTTTCAATTTCACGAGACGAGTACAAGCAGATGATCAAGGGCAAGAAAAATGAACAGCCGCCGCCGTTGGATAATTCGGTGTCGGATGAAACCGGACAATATGATATGCGGTTTGTTTTGTGGCGTCAGTTCTGTGCCCAAAACAGGATTCCAGTCGATACCCTGCCGAGCCAGTTGAATGACGATCAGAAGCAACGTTGGGAAGAAATGAAAGCCAAACGTTTGCGTTAACGGCAAACTCACGCGATTGTTTTGTTATGCCGAGACAGCATTACGTCACTCGAAGCGGCCAACGACGCGGCAGGTTAGAATTTTTTCCCTCTAATACGCACCGGTTAGGAAAGGATTAGTTAGTCGTTCACGACCAATCGTAGTAACCGGACCATGTCCAGAATAGACCTCTACGTCATCGCCGAGCACCAACAGTTTGGTCATGATTGAATTCAACAATTGCTCGGTCGATCCCCCAGGAAGATCAGTTCTCCCGACTGAGCCGGCAAACAGTACATCGCCGACGAACATTTTGCGTTCGCGTTCTGCGAACAGCACTACATGACCAGGCGTATGCCCGGGACAGTGCAACACCTGAAAGTCGAGATTTCCAACATCGTAGATTGCACCGTCAGACCAATAATCATCGACAGGTGGAGGTGGGTCATACTCAAAACCGAGCGCGCTCCATTGAGCCCGGGGTATGCCGATCCATGCAGGTTGATCGGGAAGTTGCAGATAGAGTGGTTCGTCCAGTTTATGCAGAATAATCCGCGAGTCTGGTTGCAGTTTCTTCAATGCCGCGACCCCACCCACATGGTCCATGTGAGCATGCGTCAACGTAATGGCTTGTAATCGCAGTCCGAGTGCATCGATCTGAGCAACAATTTCGTCCGCCTTATCACCTGGGTCAATGCATATCGCCTGCTTCGTCTCTTCGCACGCAACAATACGCGTATGCTGTTGAAATGCGGTCACTGTAAGTTCTCGAATAAGCATCTTTTGGCTCTTTCAGTCCTTGCGATTATCAGTCCCTCTAAGGAATCCGCTGTAACCACGCCGTTCTGAATCAGCGGATCTTAAGGTTACGGACGACTACTAGTCGTTGTATCGAGGCACCGGATCACCCTCGACCAACTTCACCAACGAATTTCACATCGAATGAGCGTATAATTCTTTAAGTTGGAAGTAGATTGCAATGCCTCTTAATACAACAACCGCTCCTCTCGCGGCAGTCCTCGATTCAATGACCACGGAAGGCGCGCCGGAATTGACCGAGCATCTTGAGAATCGCGCGCTTAAGTGCTTTGCCTGCGGCCACCGTTGTTTGATCAGGGAAGGCAAGCGCGGTATCTGCAAAGTTCGTTTCAACGAAAACGGTCACTTGCGAGTGCCGACGAATTACGTCGCCGCGCTCGCGTGTGATCCAACGGAGAAGAAACCATTCTTTCACGTGCTGCCGGGATCCGACACCTTGACCTTCGGCATGCTCGGTTGCGACCTTCATTGCGCGTATTGTCAAAACTGGCTGACGTCCCAGACTCTACGCGATAACAGCGCTGGTACAAGTCCCACCGTCGTTTCACCGGAGCGCCTCGTGTCAATGGCAAAAGCTTACGGTGCCTCGATGGTTGGAAGTAGTTATAACGAGCCGCTGATTACAGCCGAATGGGCGGCCGAGGTTTTCAAGCAGGCGCTGCCTGAAGGCTTGAAGACTGCATTCATCTCCAATGGCAACGCCACTCCCCAGGTCCTTGATTTTCTTCGTCCGCTAACTAACTGCTACAAGATCGACCTGAAAACAATGCAGGACAAAAACTACCGGCAACTTGGAGGCGTAGTAGATAACATCCTTGACACAGTCAAGATGGTCCATGAACGTGATTTTTGGGAGGAGATTGTTACGCTTGTGATTCCTGGATTCAACGACTCGACTGATGAGTTGCGAAGAGCAGCTGATTTCATCGCGTCAATCTCCCCTGACATACCATGGCATGTGACGGCATTTCACCAGGACTATCACATGACGGAGAATGCCAACACCACCGCAGAACAGTTAATCCAGGCGTGTGAGATTGGACGCGACGCTGGCTTGCATTTTGTTTATGCGGGGAACCTACCCGGGCGTGTAGGACGATGGGAGAATACCTATTGCCCTTCCTGCGATGAGCTACTCGTTGAACGTTACGGCTATTTGATCCGGCAAATGCGTGTGACGACCGCAGGTAAGTGCCCATCGTGCGATGCGACGATTCCAGGTGTCTGGTCCAACTGACGGTCGTGAAACAATTAGGGATGTTCAGCGCGCGTTCTCTAATCGTCCGGTGTTTGCATAACTTATTAACTCATACAAACTCACAGGTCAGCGATTGCATCTCGTAAAACTCACAAGCGCATGAGTAAAAGAAATTTTTGAGTTGATCCCAATCTGCTGAATTTCTGAGAAGGAATGGTTCAAGCGCAGCGCGACCCCGCTCAACCGGCACCTCCTTCCAACTCTCACCCGGTGAATGCTTTAACTCATCAAATTCAATTCACGACTCAGAGGTTGGGAGGAGCGTTTAGCGAAGCTTGAGCGGGGTCGCGCTGCGCTTGACCCCTTCCTTACTTGTGAATTTGTGGAAGGTGATTTTTTTAGCTCGGAGCATTCACAACTCAGGAAGCGTCAAGCGCAGCGCGACCCCGCTTCAACTTTCACCGCCATCCACCCTCACCTCACACCACTCAATTCACACAAGTTGGCAGGTCAGGAAGGGGTCAAGCGCGACCCCGCTCAACTTCCATTGCCACTCACCTTTACTTTACAGCACTCAATTCACACAAACTGCCAGGTCAGCGGTTGCATCTCGTCAAAATCACGAGAGCATAGGTAAAACAAACCTTTTGAGTTGATCCCAACCTGCTGAAAAAGAGGTCGCAACTGTGCTTGATCCCTTCTTGACCCGTGAATTTATGAAGGCGAGTGGTTAATTTTAGATGAGCGACGCTCGCTCTGTTACCATCCCAACCTCCGAATCATCGATTCTCACAGCTACTATCACGCCGTGATACTGACTCCTTCCATGCAATTACATCGCAGGTGACTTCATCGGAGTGGCAGCCGGCATTGGTTTTGCAGGAGTTCCCTGATGGTAAACGGCCTGCCACTTGCCATTGATGTTGGCCCAGATCGTGCTGTGTCTTTCCGTGTCGGGTTTGGCGTTGGGAATTTTGACAACGTAGGTTACGAGCGCGGCATCATCATCGAATTTTAACGCTTTGAAATCGCTCAACTGTACGGCTGAAGCATTCAATTCTTGCACACCTTTGACCGAACCGGCCTTGTCGTAGACACCTGTAGGCTCAACCTCAATTGCGTTTGGAGCTAGAAAAGATCCGAATCCGTTGTAGTCTTTCGCCTTGAGTGCTGCCCAAACCGCTTTTTCATTTGCTTCGACATCGGACGACGTAGTCGCCGGAGACATCGACGCCATCGGGCTTGTTGTTGTCTTCGCCGTAGGTGTAGCTGTCGGCATAGCCGGCGGCTTCATGATCTCGCCATCCTGATGGTAAATGGCGACCCATTTGCCATTTCGATTTACCCATGCGGTGCCGGCGCGAAGGGTTTGTGATTCAGCGGGCTTACCATTCTCGGCAACCTTCAAACTGATCGTATAACTAATAACGCCGGCATCTTTGTCAACAGAAGTAAATTTCCAATCTGAAAATGAAATGTCTTGTGGCGCGAAACCGTTGACGCCTTTCACTGTTCCGGCTCTATCGTAAACAGCTTCCGGCGCGACGTAGATCATGTCGTCAGCGAGCAGGTTAGCGAAGCCGTCGTAGTCTTTCTTCTCTAGCGCGTTCCAAACCTCTTTCTCTTTTGTGATTGCCTCGGCTTGGGTTAGCGCCGGGGCTGTTGTTTCTGCACGGTTGCTATTTCCGTTCGTCAGCGTTTCCCGATTTGCCGGCGGCGCAGCGCACGCAGAAATAAACAGAACAACCGCAAGGGTGAATAACCTTTTCATCGATTTACCTCCTGGGCTTCTTTGAAAGCGTGGGCGTTTTATGCGAAAACAGGCACTTAGTCAAGTCACCCAAAGTGAGTCTATTGCGGAGTCGCTTTGGGAGAAACGTTAGCGGCAGGTGACACCATTCTCGTTGGCGCCGCCGTCATTGTGGGTGATGAATTCGGCGAAGGAGCTGGTGCCGGATTTAGAATTCTTGTCGCCTGACTGGCTATGGCCTGCCAGTTACCGTTTCGTTTCGCAAAAACATCGGTGAATCTGTACTCGCCACTGATGTCAGTCATCTTGCCGTCCTGCCGCTTGTATTTGCCGTTTTTAACGAGAGATCGTCCAGTGACAACGGCTGTGTTGGCGTCAAGCACAGTGACCGTGATATCTGGTACCTCCCATGCGTCTGCCGTTAGTGAACCGGAAGTAACGTCTCGTATGTCGTCATCCCGCGTGCCAGTGGACCCGTCCGGATAAGTTAAGTGAATATCGTCAGCCTCTATTCTTTTCAATACCTCTACTTCGTGAGTTACTCCGGTTGCCGCCGCCCATTCCCGTTCAAGTTGCGCTAAGGCCCCCTCGATTGCAGCCCTATCGACACCTTCTTTGTTCAGGTTCGCATTCGTCGCTATCGTGCCAGAACGATTTGCGTCGGGTGCAGTTTGTTGGCAACCGCTGATCATCAGAGCAAGTGCACATGAAGCGAGCACCGCAAAGATGAAGGAAGCAGGGTTCTTCATAATCGGCTCCTGTTTGGTTGAATTATAAAACGCGGCTGGCCCAACCAGTCACACGCGGCAACAAATCGAAAGTAGATGCAATCCTGATGTGAAAGTGAAAGTCGCTTCTACGCGAAAACCCGTTGCCGAGTCAAATGCGGCAGGCTTGTCGAGGAACCGCTTCCTTGCTAGTAACACGCGTTTCTTGATGTTTTTGGCCGCAGGGCGCAGAGTGAAACGTTAATCGTGGTTTGTAGCTGGCCACGTTAAGTAGAATGAAAAGGTTTAGCCTGCAAAATTGTCAGTCGCGTTTCGATGAATGGAATTATCGACTTTTCAACCATTGAATTTGTGATTTGACATCGCTAAGAGTTCGGGATTATTGTCGCGTTGAGCAGACCTGATGGGTATGACAACTGACGTTGAGTTGGTGTCCTGCAGAATCTGCCCGCCTTCCTCGGGGTTGACTCTAAAACTCGACACTTCTTGTGAGGAGACACCATGAGTAACCTTTCAAGAGCATTGAAATCCATTTCGGTATTGTTCGCGGCACTCTGTCTGGTCGGTTTTGCGAACGGTCAAGCACTTAGAAGAGCCGGCGCCAGCGGCGAAGAACCGCCAGTATTCCAGGAATATCGAGGCGTATCGATTGGCGCTCTAACTGACGACGTCAGGAAGAAACTGGGCAACCCGGCTGACAAGGGCGACGAGCAAGATTTTTTCGTTTTCGGGGATAAGGAGACGGCCCAGGTGCTCTACGACAAAGCCACGCGTAAGGTAACTGCAATCTCAGTGGACTTTCTTACTGGAGCCAATGGTGTCCTGACTGCCCAACAAGTTTTTGGTGCGGACATCGAGGCAAAGCCAGACGGGTCCAAATATAAGCTGGTGCGGTATCCGAAAGCAGGCTACTGGGTTTCCTACAGCCGTACTGCCGGTGACACCCCAATCGTTACTGTGACGCTGCAAAAGATAAATAACTAGGTAGGATACCAACAAAGCGTTCCACCTCAGTCAGGTTTTTTCTAGCGTCTGACTGAAGTTCTGCGCTGACAACGGACCAGTGGATCGATAGTCGTTATGGAAGCTCGTTTGTTAGCCACGGGCAATGTGGAAGTCGCCGAAGCTTACGACCGCTGGTCAGCAACATATGACACGGATCCAAACACAACGCGCCAGTTGGCGGGCGCAGTATTGCGCCAACACGGGCCTGTGGCTGCGCAGCGGGATGTAATAGAAATCGGGTGTGGAACCGGGGTTCATACATTGTGGCTTGCCCAAAAGGCCAGGACCGTAATCGCGCTGGATTTTTCGGACGGCATGCTAAGTCGAGCGCGCGAGCGCGTTCAGTCGGCTCACGTGACGTTTGTAAAACACAATGTCTCTCGTACCTGGCCGATTCAGGATCAATCATCTGACATTGTTATCGCAATGCTGGTTCTCGAACACGTTGAAAAATTAGCAACGGTGTTCCTCGAAGCACGCCGCTGCCTGCGTTCGTCAGGTGAGCTTTTTATCCTCGAGCTACATCCGTACAAACAACTGGAAGGCAGACAAGCAAGATACTGCAATCGCGAAACTGGACAGGTTGATCGAATAACTGCCTGGCTACACAATATTTCAGACTACATAAACAACGCATTGGAAGCAGGGTTCGAATTGTTGCGGATTGGTGAATGGCAAGACACACCCTTGGAAACGGAGGTGCCGCGATTGTTGTCGCTGCACTTCGCATCCAGTGAAAATGCCGCAGGTAAGTTTTGACATCTCGGCTATTACAAGTTAGTTTTCTTCAAATCACTTTAGTGGGAGAGACTTTAGACGTATATGGCAAAGAGTGGGTTCAAGGGCATCAGTCGAATCGACTGCCCGCAAAACAAAACGGTTGGTTGGTACGTGCGCGTTCGATTGGGCAATGTAACTAGATCGAAGTTTTTGAGTGACCATAAGAATGGTGGCGAAGAGGAAGCTTTGAAACGAGCAGTTGCGTGTCGCGACAAGCTCGAAGAAGAACTGGGAAAACCAAGAACCGATTGGATCATCGTAGGCAAGAGTCCCCGAAACCGCAGTGGCGTCGTTGGTGTGCGTCGCGCGTTGAAGAAATACAAAGGCAAAAAGGGTAAGATTTATCTCAACGAGGTTTACGAAGTCAGCTGGAATGCGGGACGAGAAAAGCGGGGTCGCACGTCAGTGTCAATTGCGAAGTACGGTGAGACGAGTGCTTTTCGCAGAGCCTGCGCGATCCGCAGACAAAAAGAACAGCAGATTTACGGGAACGTTGTTATTAGCAAGTGGGCGGAATCGTTCGGCAAAGTTTGCGCCGCTTGAACATTTTTTCCGCTGAATTGAATAATGATGCGCCGAGGCTCAGTTGCTCGGCGCAATTAGTTTTAGAAACTAACATGACTCTCACGCAGGCCATAAAAGAACGCGCACTTGATGAGGCGTTCGACAAAGTTGGCATCGTCAGCGCAACTGCACTGGACGTTGAAGCCAGCCAACTCCAGGAGTGGTTGGCTCGTGGGTACCACGGCGAGATGCATTGGATGGCCCGGGATACATCCAAACGCACGAATCCAGCTGAGATTTTCCCAGAGGTACGCTCCATCGTAGTTGTTGCAATCAACTACTACACGCCCCAAAAACACCCAGACGAGACGTCTCAGGGCAAAGTGTCGCGTTACGCCTGGGGAGACGACTACCACGACATCGTCGCCGGCAAACTGCAATCGTTGCTGGCGTGGATAAGACAACGGCGACCTGAGGTGGAAGGAAAAGTTTGCGTCGATATTCAGCCTATGATGGACAAGGCGTGGGCAGTTCGCGCGGGACTTGGTTGGCTCGGCAAACACTCAAATGTGATTACACCTGAATACGGTTCATGGGTCTTCATTGGTGAACTGCTTCTGAACATAGATCTTGAGTACGACTCAGATCAGATTGAAGACCACTGTGGTACATGCACGATGTGTATTGACGCTTGTCCGACGCAGGCGATCACTGAACCATATGTTGTAGATTCACGCAGATGTATCTCATACGCGACAATCGAGTTGCGCTCAGAAGATTTGCCAACAGAAATCGCCGACAAGCTTTGCGGCTGGCTTTATGGTTGCGACATTTGTCAGGATGTTTGTCCGTGGAATCGTTTTGAACAAGTTACTCCAGAAACACGTTTTTTACCTCGCCCCGGGAACGTCAACGCAGAATTGTCATCGATTGTCGGAATGACCCCGCACATATATGCAGAACGCTTTCGTGGTAGCGCTATGAAGCGAGCGAAGCTGAGTGGTTTGCAGCGCAACGCTCACGCATTACTGCGCAACGCCTCACCAGTGGCCGTTGATAAAGACGCTCTAAGTTAGACACTTTGTCGCTTCGGTCTGATTTGCTTTGATCTCCTGTGTGGCCGCACTCGCTTTTTTCTTGCACAGCTTGCTATTGTTAATTCCCTGCATACCACCAGGTCGAGGAAATATCTATGAACGTGAGACTGGCTTCTGCCCGGCTGCTTCTGCTGTTTCAGCTGAGCCTGCTTACTCTGACAATTACGACCATTGCGCCCAGCTTAGTGCTAGGGCAGGTCGCACCACCCGCGCCTATTCTGATAGATGTTGACGCCACGGACGCGCCGCGAAAAATCCTTCACGCAAAACTGACGTTCCCCGCAAAACCTGGTCCCATCACGCTTCTTTATCCCAAGTGGATTCCAGGTGAACACGGACCAACGGGGCCAGTTACCGATCTTGCTGGTCTCAAGATCTCCGGTGGCGGCAGATCGCTCCCATGGCGACGTGATGATGTAGAGATGTATGCGTTCCATGTTGATGTTCCTGCCGGCGTGAACTCGCTCGACGTCGCGCTTGATCTTCTTTTGCCCGCAGGAGTTGAAGGCTTTTCTGCAGCCCAGTCGGCCACAGCGAACCTGGTTGTCCTCAGTTGGAACCAGGTGTTGCTATATCCTGCAGGGTATCCTTCAGACACTTTGTCGTACGTAGCGACACTTCACCTCCCTTCAGGTTGGAAATTCGGAACTGCGCTTCCCATTACCGGCGCTGGTCCATCCGGCAACGGCGCGATCAGCTTTCAAAAGGTCTCATTGACAACTCTCGTCGATTCGCCAGTGATCGCGGGAGCGCACTTTCGGACGATCAAGTTGACGGAGAGTACCGCACCTTCGTTTCAGATCGACTTGGTTTCGGACAGCGAAGCGGCGTTAGAAATGCCCACAGATCAAATTGCAAATTACCGGCAGCTCGTGATGGAAACGAACGCGCTATTCGGCGCTCATCATTACGATCATTATCATTTCCTCTACACGCTTAGTGACAACGTTGCGCATTTCGGTCTTGAACACCACGAATCGAGCGACGATCGTGTTGCCGAACGTACGCTTCTGGACGAGTCGCTCAGGAAATTGAGCGCTGACTTACTACCGCATGAATTCGTGCATTCGTGGAATGGTAAGTATCGACGACCCGCCGGACTGGCCACACCGGATTATGAACAGCCGATGAAGGGCGAACTGCTGTGGGTATACGAAGGACTAACTGAGTACCTTGGGAGCATTCTCGCGGCGCGTAGCGGCTTGCGGTCGCCAGAGGACCAACGGGAACATCTCGCTGCGATCGCTGCATACCTCGATAAGTATCCTGGCAGAACTTGGCGACCGCTGATCGATACAACGGTCGCAGCACAGCTCCTCTACAATGCGGCCGGAGCCTGGGCTGCATGGCGACGAGGCGTTGACTTCTATGACGAAGGCGAACTTATCTGGCTCGAAGCCGACACAATCATTCGCCGTCAAACGGGCGGTACCCGATCACTTGATGATTTCTGCAAAAAATTTCATGGACCACCGAGTACAGCGCCGATGGTCAAGCCTTACACGTTTGACGACGTTGTAAACACGATGAACAATGTCGCGCCTTACGATTGGCGTAGCTTTTTCAATACCCGTGTTATTTCGATTGAACCGCGGGCACCGCTTGGCGGAATTACTAATAGTGGGTGGCGGCTGGTCTATACTGACATTCAAAGTGAATATCAGAAAGCCATGGAATCGGCGAGCAGGAGTGCTGACCTCAGCTATTCCCTCGGTTTGCGTCTCACCGAAGAGGGCACAATTAGCGATGTTATACCGGGAATGCCTGCGACTGAGGTTGGGCTTGCGCCGGGAATGAAGATAATCGCTGTTGGCGGCCGTGGATATTCGCTGGATCGTTTACGGAAGGCGCTCAAGGACCGCAAGACGTCACGTAGCCCATTAGAACTGACGGCCCAGAACGGCGACTTTCTGAAAACATTTCGTATTGATTACCACGGTGGCGAGCGGTTCCCACATTTAGAACGCGATGGTTCGAAACCCGATCTCCTGCAACAAATCATCGATCCATTGCAGCCCAGGCGGTAAACGACGAACCTAATGAATTTTGATCAACCACGGAATCCCTCTTTCGCAACGGATGTCCGCGAAAACTTTGCGCAGCAGGCGGTAATGCATTTGATTGGCGCCCAGCTCAGCCTTGTCGAAAAAGGCGTTGTAGAGTTCTCTCTGGATCATCGTGCTGAGTTGACGCAGCAGAACGGGTGTCTACATGCGGGCATCATTACCACGATTGCAGATTCGGCTGTGGCTTGCTGCTTCCACATTGATGCCTGCCGGCTCGGACGTTTTGCGTGAGGTTTAAGGTGAATTTCCTTCGACCGGCGCTCGGCAAGACGTTCGTCGCTCGCGCGGAAGGAATTAAAGCGGCAAAGACAATAAGACTAGTTCGCGCAAATGTGTTTACTTACGTTGAAGATTTCAGGAAAGAGTCATGCGCTACGATGCAAGGCACGATGATGTGTTTACAGTCGCGAGAGTAAATACGTCGCCGTGCTCTTTCGTGGCAAGTTCTCCAAATTCATTTTGCTGATACGCCAAAGGCGTTCGCTGGTTCCAGCCGAGTGCTTGCTTTAAATCCGGGGTTAGAAGGTGTTCGCTTAGTCGCAATTCCCAGAAATCCCGGGCCAACGCTGCGCCTTTCGACCGGGTTGCGTCTAACTAACGGTCTCTCCCATGCCCCAAGATTTAAGAGCAACCGTCGGGCTAAATTCGCGAACCCGGACGGATGCAGTACCGTAGTTAGACCAGCGAACACGAGTTCCCCTGGCCCACGAACAAGAACTTACGAATCGCGCTGCTTATACGCTATTCATTTGATTTTGTCTCGAATGTCTTTCGCCATTCGCTGATGTTCCTGTAGCGTTGGCAGCGTCTTTGTAGCAAACGCTTTGATCTCCGCATCACTCCCGCTTTGTGCCTCGTCTTGAAATGCCGATACAGCTTTGTCGTGATCTTCGACCATTAGTGTTATGTATTCGCGATCAAAATCAGCACCAGATAGTTTGTTCAATCGATCACGATTAGCTTTCTGCTCCGCGGTCAACTCAGCAGGCAACGTTACGCTTTTGCTTTTGGCGAGTTGCTTTACTTCGTTGTTTGCCTTCGTATGGTCCATCACCATCCGTTGACCAAAACGCTTTACGTCGGCGCTCTGTCCTTTCTGTGCTGCGAGTCGGCCGAGTTCAACCTCCGCCATTCCATCAGGAGCGATGGTCGTTAGAAAATCGTTGTCACCGCCACGCGCCGGAACACCGCGTGCGGGTGTCTGTGACATTGTTGGCGAGGCCAGAGCCGTCGCATTCATGTTGCTTGTGTTTGCATTCATGTTGCTGCTGTTCGCGTTGTCAGCTGAGGCGCATCCCCAAAGACAAGTGGTGGCCAAAACCATGATAGCCATCAACATATTTCGCATTTTCATTCCCCCTATGCTAGTTCGTGTTATTAGGCAGCCAGCTTCCACTGCTGCCGCCGGTTCTATCCAAAGCGACTTAGATCACTTTCTTTAGTCTGCGTCTGTAACAGAATTGCCGCGAACCCCTTCACAGAAAGTTTTGTGAGAAAATCGTGTCTGGTTTGCAGCGATTGCTGGCGGTTTGATGAAGGGGACGCGGCCGCTTATGATAACTACATGCCTGGCCGGTTAACAGATTCCTATGGGAGGGCAATTCGAGACTTGCGCGTTTCGCTTACGGATCGCTGCAATTTCCGCTGCTTCTATTGCTTGCCCCATGGAGAGCCTCCGATTGCTCCGAAAGATCAGATGCTCTCTTACGAGGAAATCGAAACAGTTTGTGCCCTGTTCGTGGAGCTGGGAATCGAAAAGATTAGATTAACTGGCGGCGAGCCGATGATGCGACGTGATATTGAAATCATCATCGGGAAGCTGTCGCAATTGAAGATTTCATCGGACGGGGAGAAGCTCCTCGATCTTGCGTTAACCACGAACGGGTATTTTCTGCCAGAGCGCGCGCAATCCCTCAAAGCCGCCGGGCTAAATCGCATTACAATTAGCCTGGACAGCCTTAAGCGCGATGTGTTTAAGCGCATTACCGGAGTCGATGTGCTCGACCGCGTGTTGGCCGGAATTGAAGCTGCGAAAAAAGCCGGGCTGGAACCCATCAAAATCAACGCTGTGATCGTGCGCGGTCATAACGACGATGAGGTAGCAGATTTTGCGCTGTTCGCGCGTGAACACGATCTGAAGATGCGCTTTATCGAGTTCATGCCACTCGATTCGGGCCACGATTGGACGCGAGAGGATGTTGTTTCGGGCAGGGAGATTCGTGAACGTATAAATGAGCGCTTTCCACTGGTACGGCTCGCTGTTCCGCGCGGATCCGAAACTTCTTCGCGGTTCCGGTTTGCTGATGGTGGTCCAGGTGAGATAGGAATCATTGCGCCAGTTTCGGAGCCGTTCTGTGGTGCGTGCTCACGTATACGCCTCACCGCAGACGGACAGATCAGGACATGTTTGTTCTCGACCGTCGACCATTCACTACGAGACGTATTACGTTCCGGGGCAACGCGCGGAGAAATTGTCGAATACATCGAACAGGTCGTACTGAAGAAGGAACCACGCCACTACATCAACGACCCCGCATTCGTTACGCCCTCCCGCACAATGAGCTTTATCGGCGGTTAAGTACGGCATCATGTCACTCGAATTTGCACTTCAATACTCCTGTCCTCTCAGAGCAACCTATTCAGAAAAGCATTTGCGCAACTGGGGTCGCCTGAGTAGCTTGCACGCCCGACTTACAACTGGCGATTCCGGTGTGCCTTCAAATGAAAAAGTGACGTGGGTTGAACATGCTCGGCCTGAGCTTGAACAGATGCATGAGGCAACCAGCATATGTTCGAACTGTCCTGCCTGCTTGCCGGCTGAGACGGCCGGCGAAGGGGAAGCGGTAGGTTGTTTAGGCAGAATCAACTACGCCATCGAAGCTCAGTTTGAAAAATTTATCGCAGATCGCGTCCAACTTTCGCTCGACACTGTGGACGTCCATGATCAGCCGCGACTGCTCAGGATACTGGTCGATTCAGAGTCGCCATTTGACGGTGAAGCGACTAAGGAACTGCGGCGAGTTGTAACAGCAGAGGGACTGCGCTTCTTTGAACTGCGAGTTCCCATTAGTTTTACGCGAGCAGCGGCACGGCTCACAACGGACAATGTTTTCGATCTGCTTGCTGGATTTCGTTCAGAAGAGTCGGAGGCGACGAGTTACACGCGGGAGTTTCCGTTTGAAGCAGCCGCGGATTATTACGATTTTCTAGACTTGATCCTGCGGAACGAGTTGAGTCAGTCCGAAGCTGCGCGGTTAACAGCTCGCAGCAGAAACTACATGCAGTTTCTTAGGTTGCTGATGGCGATTGAAAAAGCTGAAGCGCTCCAGACGAAGGTTCTGATCGATTAGATACAGCAACGCTACTGTTTCGACTCGTCGAGTTCGCGCAATGTATCGAGGATAAGGTTTGTGTTTGATAAGGCTTCGATCCTGGTCGGGAATTGCGTGCCAGACTTTTGAAATTCGAATGTCCCGTTCGTAATCTCCACTATACCGCGGAACGCCTTCTGTCCTGATCCGCCCTGACATTCTGCATCCACGATGCGGCCATCGTTGAACAGCACGCGGCCGGTATTCTTTTCGCCAGTCAGCGTCAATATTCCGCCGAGGCGCGCGTTCTCGATCACCTGTATCGCATCGAATACGCTTACTGCAGACAGATCGCCAGCCAGCGTAAAGTGGCGAGGTTCAAAATTGGCCTCCGGCGCGGGAGTCGGCTTCAGGTCGGGACGGCGTCCGCGGCGAATCGCTTCCAGGCCGCCGGCGATGTTGATTCTCCCGTCCAATTTCCTTGCTTCCAGAAGGCGATCCTGAGCAGCGTCAAAGTCATCGCGCTCGATGTAGAGACTTGCGAGCGTAAGACACTGCCGCGCAGCTTCTTCGTTACGTTTCTGGGAAGTGTAAATTTCTCGGAGTCGTTCACGCAGTGCGATCGACCGAGAATTATTTTCAAGCGCAGACTTGAGTCGCTTGATTGCACGGTCAGCGGATTGATACTTCATGAACAATTCCGCGTCGAGCAATGCTGCGTCGACTTCGCTAACGTGCTCTTCCTGGGAGTCGGTGATCGACATCAGCCCGCAGTTTACCACATGGAGCACGCGCCCAAATGTCCGATAAACTTCAGTTTGTCGAGTGTTTGGTCGATGCGCCGCTCCCTATCAGAACCGGTCTTGCGATCTGCTTACGACAATACGTCCACGGCCACCTTCTCCAGTTTTTCACCAAACCAGCCTTAACGGGATTGTTCAGAATATAACGCACAGTCGAGTTAAATTTGCCAGCTCGTATTAGGCGATCGAAACTTTCATGATCCCAAAACCGGCCCCTTCGCCCCAATGACAAGTTGCACTCTCGGGCGCTACGGCCCTTGAGTAGGCGCATGATCCTTGCGAGTCCCGGGTTGCAAATGAAAGAGTCATCGCTTTCTAATTCGCAATTGAATGGTTCAAATGTTACGTGGACATGGTTGGACATCACAGAAAACGCGTCGAGACGGTAAAGATCGCCGTCGAGTTCGCGAAGGCTATCAGCGACTATGGATGCGATTTGCGGAAATTTAAGCCAGATCGGTCCAGTCTTCGCGCGATGTAAAGTATCTTCGTACTTCACAAAACCACACTCGCTCAAATTGTTCGATTCGCCATAACCACTGTTTTAAAACCGGGTCGTCAGCATCTCCGACGGTGTGTCGAACTCTCTCTAACTCATAAATAAGCCACTGCCGCTCATTTCTGTATGACTAAACGATCGATTTTGGTATAGGACCGAAAAGTCTGTAGGTCACAAACAATTCAGCGCCTGGTGCCTGCAAATGTGGGCGCTTACGTTTGTAGAATTCTTTGTAATCCAGGTGTGACATCGGGAGTACGCGTCCAGCGAGCGCTACAAACTGAAAGTTTATCGGACGTCCTAAAACTCGAGACGTAGGCCGAGGCGGATCTGGCGGGGGCGCATGGTCCGTGTCGCGAGTAGAAAGCCGTCGACAAATGCCGCCCGTTGTTCCGCCGATACCGTAGGCGACAGAGCGCCGAAATTAATGAACTCGCTGCCGAAACTAAAAACAGTCTTGTTCAGGACATTGTCAAACTCGATCACTGGTCTGAGGATGATGTCTTCCTTCAAACACCAGTCGCGAGTCACACTCAAATCAAACAAGAACTGACCCGGACCACGTCCCGCATTGCGCGGCAGATTCCCTGATTGTCCAATCAGCGGCAACGCAAACTGATCGATATTTGTAGCGGGAGTTTGGCCCGGCGAGCGCCACAGAAGCGTTGAGACGTCTCCGGCGAAATTGGGACGGTCATTTCCCACATCGTCCAAATTTCGATCGATACCACCGATGGAGACATTGAATGGCGCATTCGACGTTGCCCTCAATAGTGGTGAAAGCTGCAGTGACCCAAGAGATGCCGGCATCCGGAAAGTCCCGGAAAGCGTGAATCGATGACGCCGATCCAGCAAACTGCGCGCGCGCTCTGAGCGGAAGTCACCGGCTTGCAAAGCGTCTGAAGTATTAACCACGCCATCGTCAATCAAGTGCGACAGCGTGTAGGCAGCGCGAAAATTAAACCCAGCCGTTGTACTCAGGACGCTTCGGCGCAATTCAATTGTGAATCCGCGATAAAAACTGTTGCCGGCCGAAATTAGTTCTTCGACTTCAGCTCGCGACGGATCAGAACGCAGTTCGTTAAGAGCGGCCAACGCGACGTTTAGAGTAGTTGTCGAGCTGACAGCGTCAAGATTGAAGACAGACACCGGAACGCCGAATTCGACCACTCGAGTGATAGCGTTGGGATTGGATCCACTTGGCGAGCGCAGCATAAACCGGACTAGTTCACCTGCACCTGAAACGTTGTAAATCGGCCGGGTTGCTGTTGTGGTGTTTACAAAATTCGCAAAATCACGGGAGGCGAGATACTGTGAAAAATTGTGGTATCCGGCAGGCAGACGCGGTGCATTAGCATTGAATTCTCTCCAAAGATGAATGCCACGATTGATTGTGTAATTCAGCTCGAGCGAGAAACTGTGACCGAGATCTATTTCAGCACCTGCGTTTGATTGGTAGCTCGACGGTATTCGTAAGCTTGAACTCAGCCGGCGAGAAAAAGCCTTGTTGACTACGCCAAACTCCTGCACCAATGCTGAATCCGGGCCCAGGGTATCGGGAAATCTCAAGTGAGTAGCAAGAAATATTCGTCGTGCGTCGGCGGACATCAACTTCCCGGTAGTCGGGTCAATGAGTGAGTTACTGTCGAACGTCACTTGCTGTTTCCCCAGCGTAAAATCATCGATGGTGCGAAGCAGAGCGCGGTTATAAAAGATGCCGCCTCCCATCCGCAGAGCAACTCGTTGTGATGCGAATGGTGAGAAGGCAATTGCCGCCCGCGGACCAAAATTGTTGTGGTCGCGAACAATTGTCTCTCGTTCATAACGCACGCCGAAGCTGACCAACAGTTGAGGTGTAAGCTGCCATTCATCCTGCAAAAACAATCCGGAATAGGTGTTTTCCTGAATGGATTTGTTTTGGAATGACTGGCGAAAGCGGGTCGGCGTACTGGCGAGAAAATCCCCGGCACTTGCGAAATTGAACGTCCCAGTTGCATCGGAGAGATCGATGAACGTAGATCGTACGCGCTGCAGGTCAAAGCCAAACCTGAAGGAATGGGCGCCGCGCAAGTACGATGCAATGTTCTGCAACTGGAACCTGTTTTCACTGCGATCGGTCGCTCCGGCGGTTGAAGAACCGGCGACTAGCGTTGCCGACCCGGCAGTTAAGAGAGAGTCCTTCACGTTAATCAGTACAACTGGTTTCTGCCAGCCAATTGCCGCTAAAACGGGGGCCAAGTGTGAGAATTGCAAGCGAAACTGATTGAGGAGCTGTGGAGAGAACACAAAGTTGTCGGAGTACGAGATTCCATCAGAATTACGTCGTTTGCCTTGCAGCGCATCAGCCAATCGGTTTGCCCCGCCGAACTGTCGCAGATTGTTTAAGCGTCCCATCTGATAAGTAACAGTTGCATTGTGCATATCTGTGAACCTGTGATCGAAACGCACCAGGACATTTGTGCTTTTCAATGGCGTGTTGATGCGCGATACGAACGGCGCGATCTCCGCGGCTAACGACGGCTCTGTCACCATTTCAACGCGGCGTACAGAAACATGTGTTGGACCAGGCAATGGGAATGCAGGGTTTTGCAGCACAGGAACAACCGTATCGATCAGGGCGGTATCCAGCACCCGGTCATTTTCAAACGAAAAGAAGAATGTGTCCTCGTTGAGCCACCGGAACTTTAATGGGCCACCGAATGTGAAACCGTAATCGTGTTCCTGTAACGGCAAGCGTGCGAAACCGCGGGAGTTGTTGTTGAAGGTATTGGCATCGAGAGCCTCATCTCTAAAGAAATAAAAAAAACGTCCGCGAAAGTTCTTAGATCCAGCGCGCGTTCTGAGATTGATTCGACCGCCTGAGGCTCGGCCGTACTCAGCTGAAAATTGATTTGTAATAACCTGAACCTCTTCAACTGCTTCTATTGAAGGTTGAAAGCGTTCGCGAGCACCACGGTCGTCGTTATTATCCAAGCCATCAATGGTCAAGTTGTTTGAGTAAGCTGGTGCGCCGGCTATGGCGAATGTGCCGGCCTCTTCAGGTGTGTTGGCCGTACTTGCATTACGATCCTCCGCGAGATCGCGATTTGTGAAGGGCTCTTCGGTTATACCCGCAAGAGTGAAGATCAGATCCAGGATCGAGCGACTCGCGATTGGCAGCGATTCCGATTCGCGCGGCGTGAGAGTGCCGCCCGATAGAGTGCGGCGAGTATCTAGTTTCGCAACATCAGTAACCGTGATCGTGATGGGATCGACGTTGACAACGTCGGGCAACAAAGTGACGTCGAGGTGAAGTTGCTGCGCGGATAGCAACGAAAGATTCTTGACGTCGTAGGGCGCGAATCCTTGTTTTGCGACGTGAATGTTTAGAATACCGGGCTCAAGTTGGATCAGGTGGTAATGTCCATCCGCATCTGTTCGTGTCTTGCGGAAAAGACCAGTGCTGACCAGCGTCACCTGAATCGACGCGTCTTGAATGACAGCCGAATTCTGATCAGTAACGCGGCCGGCGATTCCGGCAGTGTCGAGATCCTGCGCTGAAGTGGCCTGACAATGAAATGTGAACAGTACGAAGAGAAAACAAAAAACGAAGCGTCGTGAGGAAACGTAACTCATTTTTAACTCCTGCGGCTCACATGTGAGGTTGCCGCTCAGTGGTGATATGGTTGTGTGTCGGCTACGAACGAATTCGCATCGACCTTAGATTGGAGCTGAATTTATCACTATCAAGGTACAGCAACAAGCACTTTGAGGGACTATCAACAGCTCAGCGCAGACAACACAGATCAAGGTAAGCATGGACATTAACAGGTAATCTGATCGGCAGCATCGTCGTCCATCATTTTTGAAGGACACGGCGACGCAAGGCTGCTGCGCGAGTGAGAGGAACTAAAGCATCTGTCTCATGTACGGTGGGTTCACCGAAGTTAGTCAATTCTTCGGCATGCGATTGCAGGTACTCAAAAAAACGCTCGAACTCTCGTTGCATCGCATCCATCTTCTCTCGCATGTTAAGGATGATCTCAACTCCGGCAAGATTCACACCAAGATCGCGCGTCAGAGATAGAATTAACTCGAGTCGCTCCAGATCCAAATCGGTATAGAGTCGCGTATTACCTTCGGACCGCGACGGCTTCAAAAGCCCTTCACGCTCGTACAGCCGCAGCGTTTGCGGATGAATTCCATATTGATCCGCAACGGCGCTGATGGTGTAGGTTTTAGCTTTGCGAGACATTGGTCATTTTAATTTGGCTTCCGATTTGCGTTACGCGTCTAACCTTGATGTCTTGCGGCTGGTCAGCAGCAATCGAAAATGCAAATCAACAATTCATCAATCTTCATCACTCCAGTCCCATTTCGATTCTCGGATTCGTCCTGTTCAATTTCGAATATTCACGCAAGAGTTCTTTCGTTTCCTCGGAGATAACCTTGGGCAATGTGACCTGCACTTCGACGAACTCATGCCCCTTGGCGCCCGGGTTCCTCAATGACGGGGCACCGCGCTCTCGCAACCGGAACTTCTGCCCTGATTGAGTTCCCGGAGGGATGCGCAATTGAGTTTTACCTTCAACAGTTGGTACTTCGATCTTTGCACCCAACGCTGCTTCAGGCACAGTAATCGGCACAGTCACATAGATGTTATCGCCCTTGCGTGTAAAGTATTTATGCGCCCCAACATTTGTAATGATGTACAGGTCGCCTGCCGGAGCGCCCAAACGACCACCTTCACCCTTGCCGGGGATTCTCACCCGGGAACCTGTTTCGACGCCGGCGGGAATTCGCACCTTGACTGTTTCTGTTTTTGGCATCGTGCCTTTGCCTTTACACAAGGAACATGGTGGTCGGCGTCTACCCGACCCGCCGCAGTCTGGACACTCTTGCGCAAACCGCAATCGACCGCCCGCGCGTTGAACCTGGCCCGAGCCTTTACAGGTGGGACAAACAATAACCGGGCCGCCAATGTCGCCCGCGCCGTTACATCGAGAACACTGTTCGGATCGATTAACGGTAATGTTTGTCGTAAGACCCTTGATGGCCTCCTCAAAAGAGACAGCGAGTGGCATCTCGATGTCAGCACCTCTCTGAGGCTGAGGTCGCGGTGGTTCTTTCTCCTTGGTCGGGCCGCCACCAAAGAGATCTGCAAAGATGTCGCGAAAGCTACTACCAGCCCCGGCGCCCGGAGTGGAAGCCGTACCCGTACCCCAATCGAATCCAGTAAAGTCAAATCCTGGAGCAGGCCGACCAGTTCCAGGAGTTGCGCCACGTGCAGCAGCATCTGCAAGGTTGTCAGAATATTGCCCAAAACGATCGTAGATGCTCCGCTTCTTGGGGTCTGACAATACGTCGTGAGCTTCGGTAGTGAGCTTGAAACGCTCTTCGGCTGATTTATCACCCGGATTTACATCAGGATGGTACTTGCGAGCGAGCCGCCGATAAGCCTTCTTGATCTCTTCCGGCTTGGCGTCGCGTTTAACTCCTAGTACCTCGTAATAATCCTGCTTAGCCATGAGACGATCGAGTGCCAATTGCCAATTGCCGATTGGCTACTGCCCCTGCCGCTGCAAAAATCACGAAGGACACTAACCAATCGGCAATCAACAATCCGACTTCAACTCTCTTTACTTGTTCTCATCCACATCAACGTACTCGGCATCAATTACGTTATCCTCGCCGCCAGTCGTTCCTGACGATGCGCCCGCAGCGGATGCCTGGTCGGTCGGTGTTTCGCCTTCCGCACCGCCTGTTTGTTGATAAAGCGCTTCAGCGAGTTTGTGGGAAGCCGACTGTAGTTGATTGAAGGCTTCGTTCAGTTTTTCGAGGCCCCCCTCCTGCAACGCCTTCTTTGCTTCAGCGATGGCTGAATCTACGTCGGTTGCGACCGCGCCCACTTTCTCGCGGTTGTCACTGAGCGTCTTTTCCATCTGGTAAACCAAACTGTCGAGTCGATTGCGAGCTTCAATCTCCTCTCGCTTTCGCGCATCATCAGCCGAGTGCGATTCAGCATCGCGCATCATGCGGTCAATTTCTTCCTTCGACAAACCAGACGACGCCGTAATGGTTATCTTTTGTTCGCGACCCGTGCCCATATCCTTCGCAGACACGTTCACGATACCGTTCGCGTCAATGTCGAACGTAACCTCCACCTGCGGCATCCCGCGGGGTGCCGGCGGAATTCCCACAAGGTGAAACTTACCCAGCGTGCGATTGTCTGCCGCCATTGGACGTTCGCCCTGGAGAACATGAACCTCGACTGACGTTTGATTATCGGAAGCTGTCGAAAAAATTTCAGACTTCCGAGTCGGTATCGTAGTGTTGCGCTCGATGAGCTTCGTAAACACGCCACCCAACGTTTCGATGCCGAGGCTCAACGGAGTTACGTCGAGCAGGAGAATATCAGTCTTTTCACCTGAGAGAACGCCAGCCTGTACAGCAGCGCCGATGGCTACAACTTCGTCCGGATTAACGCTCTTGTTCGGCTCTTTGCCAAACACGTCACGGACGATCTGTTGCACCTTGGGAATACGCGTCGAACCTCCGACGAGAACAACCTCATCGATCTTTCGCGAGTCAACGCCCGCATCTTTTAGAGCTTGCTCCACTGGAGATTTCAATCTCTGCAGGATTGGGTCACACAGCTGCTCGAACTTCGCGCGAGTCAATTTCATGGCCAAGTGCTTTGGTCCGGATTGATCGGCAGTCACAAACGGCAGATTGATTTCTGTCTCCATTGTGCTGGACAATTCAATCTTTGCCTTTTCAGCAGCTTCTTTAAGCCGCTGCAATGCCATCTTGTCGTTGGACAAGTCGATGCCTTGATCTTTCTTAAACTCTTCGATAATCCACTCGATCAAACGCTCATCGATATCGTCGCCACCAAGATGCGTATCACCGTTAGTCGACTTCACTTCCACAACACCTTCGCCGACTTCCAGAATTGATATATCGAAAGTGCCGCCGCCGAAATCGAAAACAGCAATTGTTTCGTCCTCCTTCTTGTCGAGACCGTATGCGAGCGCTGCAGCCGTGGGCTCGTTAACTATACGCATCACTTCGAGACCGGCGATCCTGCCCGCGTCTTTAGTCGCCTGGCGCTGCGAGTCGTTGAAGTATGCAGGTACCGTAATAACAGCCTTATCGACCTTTTGTCCGAGGTAATCTTCGGCCGACTGTTTCATTTTCTGAAGGATGATGGCGGAAATTTCCGGTGGGCTCCACTCTTTTCCTCCCGCGAGAATCCTCACGTCACCGTTGCCGGCGCCCTGAACTTTGTATGGAACCTGTTTGATTTCCTCGGTCACCTCGTTATAGCGGCGTCCCATAAATCTCTTGATGGAGTAAACGGTGTTCTCCGGGTTGGTTACAGCCTGGCGTTTAGCCACCTGACCTACCAGCCGGCTGCCGTCCTTGGTAAATGCGACCACCGAAGGAGTGGTTCGGCCGCCTTCGGAGTTCGTTATTACCGTCGGTTCGCCACCTTCCATTACGGCGACAACCGAGTTTGTAGTTCCCAGGTCAATTCCTATGATCTTGCTCATTTTGTTCGTCTCCACAACCCATCTGGGTGAGTAAATTCCATCAGGTAATCAGCCGCTCTTGTCTGTTCTTTTTAGTTCAGTATCGGCAGATGACGCATTAGTTGAATACGTCGTCAATATAATACCTGAGTCTATCCTTGTCAACTTTGATTTGATGCACACGCTCAACTGGGGTTGCCAGCTTTTGTTGAGCAAAAATGGGTGATTAGCGGCGTTCGTCGTTCAACAGACGGGAGACAAAGAAGACGTAGTGCGCGCCTGAGACGACGGCAAGTGCGAACACCAATGTGTAGATTGTTGGCAGGTAATATCCGGTTCCATATGGGACGCTCGCTGCAAACATGATTAATCCCACCGCCCCAATCTGCACGGTCGTATTAATCTTTCCGAGCCATGATGGCCGAAATTTACGAAAGCCTGTGACGATATTGATGGCGGCAGCACCGACCAGAATGAATACGTCCCGACTAATCACCGCTACCGTTACCCAGAATGGAATTGGTAGATGGTTGGGAATAGGTTGCGGGAATACGCTATGCATCGAGAGCACGACAAACGAAGTCACAAGCATCAACTTGTCCGCAATCGGATCAAGGATTGTTCCTAGTTGAGAGTGTTGATCGAAACGGCGTGCAAGTAGGCCATCCAGCCCATCTGTAACACCGGCGAGAACGAAGACTGCCAGTGCGAAAACGAATCTTCGATAAAACAGCAACGACACGAATACAGGTATCAGCACCATCCGAAAGACGGTAAGCAGGTTTGGGACGGTGATGATACGGGACGACATTAGAGTGTTAGCCAAAAGCCGCGACTGTTGTTGGATGGGACTCTGCGGGTTAGCCTTCAGGAAATTATCGGCCACACCTTAATTCCAGAAGAGAAACTTCAGGTGGACATCCGTACCTGATGGGAAGAATTACGGTGCCAAGACCGCGTGTAACGTATATCTGGGTGTTGCCCTGACGGCCGAGGCCTTTCAGTAGTCTGCGTCGCGGTCGACCGGAAGCGGATTTTTCGGACCGCCACGACACTTGACCTCCGTGTGTATGTCCACTTAGCACGAGGTCTACACCAGCTCTTGCAGCGCGTCGCAAAATAATTGGGTTGTGAGCGAGAAGAAGTTTCATCTCATCTTTCCGCGCTCCAGCCAATGCCAGAGATAGATCTTCGAGGCCCACCATCGTGTCGTCGACACCTGCCAACCAAAACGCAGCACCGCGATGTTCGAAATGCATTCCTTCATTGATGAGGACTTTAATTCCTTCAGCACGAAACAGGTCCGTGATGAGAGCGGCATCAGTCCAATGATCGTGATTGCCGAGTACTGCGTAGACACCATACCGAGCACACAATCCGCCGAGCATCTCGGCGCATGGCGCCGCGTAATGACGTTCGCGCGAGATGTAGTCGCCGGTGAGCGCGATGATGTCCGGCTTTAGTTGATTAGCGATTTCCACAGCGCGTTCAATCTGAGCGGTACTCGAGAACGGACCGTGATGAACGTCTGATAATTGAACAATCCTAAAACCTTCAAACTCCTTGGGAAGTCGAGCGATTTGGATTCGCTGGTGCTCCACGGTGAGCATGTAAGGTTCGGTTAGTGCGGCCCGAGCAGCTTGAGTCAGGTTCAGAGCAAATGATCGCAAAGGTGTTTGAGGAGCGGTGCTCCTGCGGGGCAGGGCACGACTACGTTCTTTCCATTTGATTGGAGTCGCCATCGGTTCTTCTTGTGTTTGTTTTGCGCCCACCTGCCGGGGGCAAAGCGCCGTCAAATGTTCGCGCATTATAGTTATGGTACGCCACAAGGGCAAACTTGAAACAGGGTGGCGCCGAGTCGAACGAGGACCGCGGTGCTCGCGGATGACGGCACGGGCGGAGGGTGTTTTTGGGATATGCAATAATGGCCAGACCGATGCACGGATTCAAATCAGTCGTAGCGGCCATTCTTGTATTCGCATTAAGCGTCCAAACCGTTTATGGAGCTAACGATGCAGGCGACTCCCCGCATGGCTTGAACCCCCTGATCTTGATTGGCCTTTCGTTGATGCTGCTCTTTTCCAAGCTGGGTGGAGAACTCTTCGAGCGGATCAGGCAGCCTGCGGTATTGGGGGAACTAACCGCGGGAATTGTCCTTGGCAATCTCGGATTGCTTGGTTTGTATGGCGTCGAGTTCTTAAAAAATGATGCGGTCATTGCAGCGTTGGCCCAGATCGGCGTGATTCTGTTGCTCTTTGAGGTGGGGCTCGAATCGAAAGTAGCAGACATGCTCGAAGTAGGTTTGTCCTCGTTATTGGTTGCTATTGCCGGCGTCGTTGCACCCTTTTTTCTTGGATGGGGAGTGTCCGCCTGGTTCCTTCCGCACGAATCACGGCTGGTTCATGTCTTTATCGGGTCCGTTTTGTGTGCGACGAGCGTAGGGATTACCGCGCGCGTTCTAAAGGACCTCGGAAAGCTTTCGCTTCGAGAATCCCGAATTATCCTCGGGGCCGCAGTCGTCGACGACGTCATTGGATTAATCATCCTTGCGCTTGTCGTAGGTGCAGTGACAGCGACCGCCGCTGGAAGCTCGCTATCGTTGATGCATGTTGTTTGGCTGGCCGCAAAAACTCTCGTTTTCTTTGTCAGCGCGTTCGCAATCGGTCATTACCTTGTTCCGCCGGTTTTTCGGAGCGCGGGCAAGTTGGCCAGTCGCGGCGTCATGCTGGTGTTGTCGATCGCGTTTTGTTTTTGGTTATCGTGGCTAGCGGCGAAGGTTGAGCTCGCTCCAATCGTCGGCGCGTTCGCTGCGGGGCTTGTTCTTGAAGAAGCCCACTTCAAGCCATTCCGTGAACGCGGAGAACGCAATCTGTCAGAACTTTTGGAACCGGTAACCATGGTACTTGTGCCGATCTTTTTCGTTTTAATGGGAATTAAAGTGGATTTGCGCGCGTTCACTCAGCCGCAACTTCTCGGGTTTGCACTTGCGCTCACAGCCGCCGCAATAATCGGCAAGCAAATATGTTCACTGGCTGTTGCTGAACGAGGTTTGAATCGCTTAGCAGTGGGTATCGGAATGGTTCCACGGGGTGAAGTTGGATTGATAGTTGCAGGAATTGGCGCAACACTCGCACTTCCAAATGCAGCAGGCGTGCTTGAGCCAGTTGTCGATACTTCAACATTCGGCGCGGTTGTTATCATGGTAATCATTACTACGTTGATAACACCGGTACTTCTGAAGAGCGCATTAGGTCGCAAGCCGAGATCTGCTAAAAAAGGAACGAAAGCGTAAAGACTGAGCTACAAATAAACGACAGTCTCTTGCAGATAATGATGGTGGTGGGGGCAATTACACATGAGCAGATCTCAAAAAGACCAGCACACGGTGGGGACACCAACAGAGCCGCGCGGCCAGCAAATGGGTTTTAAGGGCCGCGGAGACCAGAACCGGGAAGAAGTCGCTGACACCCCGGCCCTTCGCGGTCGACGCAAGAACGCTAACAAAATGTTTTCGGATGCTTCCTCACAACATATCGGCAGCGACGCCACTAAACCGAGTACAAATTCTCCGTCGCTGCCGGCGATGCATGTAGCGAAAAAAGGCGACACGGGCGGCGAGACAGTTTTCAAACGTCGTCTTGCTAAGAAAAGGGCTGAAAAATAAGGGAGAGATTTCGACGCGATTTCTCCAGGCGATTGCGTTACGACTAGAATTTACTGCGTAGCGGTAATTAGCTCTTGAACTATCGCCGAACCAAAATGCTCATGTCTCTCGTGCTGCGGCAATTCCGCCCTCTGATCCCGATGCCGATACTGTCGATGCGATGAACGTCTTAACAAAATCGCGCCCCACTTTTCCCTCGACTTTCCGTCAAGAGCCATAAGCCGAACCAGCACAGGTAAGTTGCCTGAACTTCGAATTGTCAAAAATGAAAAGGCCGTCGAGTTGAAATCTCGACGGCCAAAGCATCCTGGATTGTCGCATGCTGCAAATTGTAAATGCGCGCTTAGATTGGCGATGTGAGGCGCAACAGACGAAGGGTTCCGAAACGGATTCCTGAGTTTGTGTCTCTTGCTGAACAGCTGATTGCCCCTGAATAAAACACGTGTCCAGGATTTGTGGTGAACGCCAGACGCGGTAGCAACGAGGGGACCTCCAAAAGTAACTACCAAACCCGCTGCAACGTCAACACCTGCTTTTGCAGCTTCCCCAGTTTTCCCTTGACGGTAGTATTAACCAGCCTGCCTCCGCATAGTGTAACTAGTTGCTTACATGGCTCTGTGCAGAGTTGTACATGGGTTGAAAAAGATCTTTGCTTTGTAGTGGTTTGTCTTCTTTGTGAATCTGTAAAAGCCTGCTCCAATATCGCAATGAAGATCGCAGCGACTATTGCCCGAACAATGCCAAAGCTATGCGAAAGACAAATTCATCTTCGGACGAGTCGTTAAAAACATAGTTAAGGATGGAGAACGGAATGCCAAAAGTTATTAGCGCATGACTGTCCAATCAACTCAACGTCCGAAACGCTTGTAGCTTTACCATGGCCTACGTCGAGCGCATTTCAAATATACAGAAGTTAGGCTAGAGTTCGAGAGAATCAACATCGTCTTCAACTTTCACCGGCCATCCACCTCCACTTGCAGGGCGCAATTCACCCAAATTCGCAGGTCAGGAAGGGGTCAAGCGCAGCGCGACCCCGCTGCGACTTTCACCGGCCATCCACCTCCACTTGCAGGGCGCAATTCACCCAGATTCGCAGGTCAGGAATTGGTCAAGCGCAGCGCGACCCGTCAATCGAAATGCCATCGTTGTTAATGTGAGTGGGTATAGTCAGGCTTGAGTTGTAAGCAAACCCGGTTTAATCAACAACCCACGTGTCACCGCTATTCAAAAGTTTTTCCAAACTCCCCGGTCCTGACTTCGCAAGGGCGGCGGCGATCTGATCGGTCATCATCTCTTCGTAGGTTGCGCGCTCAATGGAACGAAAAATGCCGACGGGCTGCGGAAAGTCCGGTTGCTCCATTCGCGCCAGCATGAAAGCGACGGAAGGATCCTTCAAATGTATATCGTGTACGAGCAGATCACTTTCCGTAATGCCGTTCTCACCAATTGTGACGACTTCGGGGTGCGCTCCATTCATGCGAATACCCTTACTGCGGTCTTTCCCGAAAATCATCGGTTTGCCGTGTTCGAGATAAAGCACTCGATCTGAGCGTACCGTTCGCTCCGCGAATGAATCGAACGCACCATCATTGAAGATATTGCAATTTTGATATACCTCGATAAAGGAAATTCCTTTGTGTTTCGCTGCAGCCTCCACTACGGAGCCAAGGTGCTTAACGTCGATATCAATGGAGCGAGCGACAAAGGTCGACTCACTGGCTATAGCCAGAGATAAAGGGTTCACTGGGTAATCAATTGTGCCCGCCGGCGTCGACTTCGTTTTCTTTCCAAACTCCGAAGTGGGACTGTATTGACCTTTGGTTAATCCGTAAATCCTATTGTTGAAAAGGATGTAGTTGATATCCAGATTTCGTCGAATCGCATGAATGAAGTGATTTCCGCCGATTGACAACGCGTCGCCATCGCCGGTGATTACCCAAACACTCAACTCGGGATTTGCGCATTTGATACCTGTCGCGATCGCCGGAGCACGACCGTGAATACTGTGAAAGCCGTAGGTATTCATATAGTAGGGAAATCGCGAAGAACAGCCGATGCCGGAAACGAAAACCATCTTTTCGCGTGGGATCCCCAATTCCGGCATAACCTTCTGCACGTTGTTAAGAATTGCGTAATCGCCGCAGCCGGGACACCAGCGCACTTCCTGATCAGAAACGAAATCCCCTTTCTTTAATTCGCCTGGACGCGGCGCCACACGGCCCGAAACAGCCGAGCCGACTTCGCTGTCGGCTGATACTGATTCAACGAAGCCTTTGTTGCTGTTTCCGTTAGTGCCATGTCCGTTACTTTGTGTACTCATTATTTCTCCTGAATCTCAATCATTGAACAATTCTGAAACTACTTTCAAAAACCTGGTATGAGGTCGCGCGCCTGCAAGTTATCGTTTTGCAAAAGTGTCTGAGTCGCGTTGAGGTCCTCATCAGTAACCTAATTCTCCCTACAAGTATTCTTCAACTTTCCTCACGATCTCCCGAATCTGGAATGGTCTGCCCTTTACCTTGGAAAATGGCACAGCGTCAACCAGATACTTGGCGCGGATCATCGTGCAGAGCTGACCGAGATTCATTTCCGGAATGATCACGGTTTCAAATCCGTTCAAGACCTCCCCGAGGTTGCGCGGGAATGGATTCAAGTAGCGGAGATGCGCTGAAGAAACGCTCTTACCTTCGCGCTGCATTCGCTCAACGGCAGAGCATATAGAGCCGTACGTCGAACCCCATCCGAGCACGAGCACTTTACCGGTCTTTTCGCCATTTACTTCTATAAGCGGAATATCGTTCGTTGCTCGATCAACTTTTTCCTGCCGCAAGCGGACCATCAAATGGTGGTTTTCTGGATCGTAGTTAACGTTACCGGTGATGTGTTGCTTCTCAATGCCGCCGATGCGATGTTCGAGTCCGGGTGTGCCGGGGAGTGCATACGGTCGGGCGAGTGTTTCGGGATCACGCGCATACGGCATGAACGTTGTTGGATCCGTCGCGAAGGTAACGTTAATTTTCGGTAGCTGATCGACCTCCGGTATGGCCCATGGCTCAGCGCCATTCGCCAGATATCCATCAGACAAATAAAACACGGGGCACATATACCTGAACGCCAAACGTACAGCTTCGATCGCCATGTGGAAGCATTCGGCAGGTGTGGCTGGTGCAATGACAATGGCTGGACACTCGCCGTTACGTCCCCATACGGCCTGGAACAAATCTGCTTGTTCTGTCTTCGTAGGCAATCCCGTTGATGGACCGCCACGCTGTACGTTTACGATCACCAGCGGCAGTTCTGTCATCACTGCCAGTCCGATCGCTTCCTGCTTTAGTGCGACACCTGGACCCGACGTACCTGTCAATCCAATCTGTCCAGCGAAGCTGGCGCCGATTGCGGCGCATACCGCCGCAATCTCATCTTCAGCTTGAAACGTTTTAACACCAAAACTCTTGTGCCGCGACAACTCATGCAGTATGTCTGACGCCGGAGTGATTGGGTATGACCCATAAAACAGCGGGCGACCGGCAAGTTGCGAAGCGGCGACAAAACCAAGAGCAGTTGCCTCGTTGCCGGTCAACTTCCGGTACTTGCCCGGGGCTATTCTCGCTTTCCTGACGGTGTAGTGTGTCGTAAAGAGCTCGGTAGTATCGGCGAAGTTATAACCCGTTCGAAGTGCGATCTCGTTTGCTTTGGCGAGTTCCGGCTTTTTCCCGAACTTGCTCTGAATCCAATTAAGTGTGTTTGCCAATGGTCGATCGTAAAGCCAATACAAAACACCGAGCGCAAAGAAATTTTTTGATCGATCGATTTCCTTCCGCGAAAGCTCAACGTTGCCTTTCAGCGCGTTCATATTCAATGTCGAAATAGGCAGCTTATGAACGCGATAACCTGCGAGTGAATTATCTTCCAATGGATTGGAAGAGTAGTTCGCATATTTCAAATTCTCGGGTGTGAAGCTGTCAGTATTGAGAATTAAAGTTCCGCCGTCCTCGAGATCAGCGAGGTTTACTTTTAGCGCTGCTGGATTCATTGCGACGAGCACGTTCGGCTGATCTCCCGGTGTCTTGATGTCCTGACTGGAAAAGTTCAATTGAAATCCACTAACACCGGGCAAGCTTCCGGCTGGAGCACGGATTTCAGCAGGAAAGTCAGGCAAGGTAGAGATGTCGTTGCCTACGACGGCTGACGTATTTGTAAACTGGGTTCCTGTCAACTGCATTCCATCGCCGGAGTCACCCGCGAATCGGATGGTTACCGTTTCCACTTCCTCGAGGTTCTTTTCGATTTGCCCCATGGGCGGTTCAATAACAGTGCTCATTTTGATTATTCAGCAGACCCTTTCGAATAATTTCTTGAATTCAAATTAAGTCCAAGCCCGATGTGTTTGACGTAACTTTCCACAGTAAGCAACCGAAAACCGGGGCTTTGCGCAGTCACTAATTGTACAGGCGGCACCAAGCGACTGGTCCGGACAACTTTTAAGGAGTGAACTCGGGCGGAAATCACCACTTACCTTCAGTCAACCAAATTCTACCAGTAAAGCGTAGGTCGCAAAAGCGACCTGTCCCACGGCGACAACTTGGGGCATCAGTCTTCGCGTCGCGTCGGGTTGCCGTCGGACGGGGCCAGCTCGGAGGCCAGCTGCGCCGCCGCCTCCTGGAG